>DATILB010000032.1:0-3127 GCA_035477015.1 Nocardioidaceae bacterium
TCGGTGAGCCGTACTCGGTCACCAACCGCATCATCACCGCCGGCGGCCGCACGGACGACCGAACCTTCGTCGTCGTCATCCGGGAACGGTGACCGATGACTGATCTCCCGCCCCGCGAGGTCGACCGCCTCGAGACCGCGATCAAGGAACTGACTGGCGCGCTTGACCGTCACCGTGTCGAGGGTGCCGCGACGTACGTCCGCAAGGACGTCCTCGATCCGACTCTGCTCATCATCACCCAGGCGCTGGCGAACGTGCAGGAGAAGGTCGCCACGCACTCCTCTCACTGGACCTGGTTGATGCGTGCCGTCGGCCTGTTCGTGCTCCTCGGCGTACTGGGCGCATCGTTCGTCGTCTCCGGCGGGGAGTTGCCGCGATGAGGCAGGTGTTCGACTGGAAGTTCTTCATCGCGCTCGGGTTCGCATTGCTGTCGGGCTACCTCGCGTTCGCTGGCTACGCCGCGATCGAGGACGGTCGCGAGAAGGACCGGCAGAACGCTGGCCTGATCCGCATTAACGACTCGCTGCTCGGCTCGATCGAACGTGACCGTGTCGCCGACGAGACCGAGCGCGCCACCGCGGCTGCGAACCAGGCGGCGCTCCTCAACTACACGAAGGCTGTCGCGGACAAGCAGCGGGGGCTCCTCGAGTGGCTTCGCAACAACGGCATCGACATCCCGGTCCGGTACGTCACCGAGATCCCGGCACCGAAGGTCGTCACCGAGTCGACGTCGAATACCCCGAAGGCCAAGCAGCGACGCACGACCAAGCGCGCGCCCGTCGACCTGCCGGGCAAGTCCGAACGCCGCAACAGGAAGGGCAAGCCATGAGCGCACCCACGATCATTCCCACACTCCGAGGCTGGGGCGTCGAGTGCTTCACCCGCTCCGAGTGGGGCAGCCCGCGCGAGGCTGACGGTTCCTACGCCCGCCGACGCAGCACCCACCCGATGCCAGCGGGTCCGGCGGCGTACCACTACCTCCACATCACGGTGACCCGCGACAGCGACACCGTCCGTGAAGGGAAGGCCGGCGCCCGGCAGATCGAGGGCTACGGGTACTCCACGCCGCCGATGGTGTCCTACCAGGACCTCGTCACCAACGAAGGCCGCTACTTCCAGGGCCAGGACTACGGCACCAAGGGCACCCACACCGTCAACGACAAGCGTGTCCCTGGCTTCCCTCGGGACCTGAACCTCGTGGGCTACGCCTGCGCGCTGATGCAGAACGTCGGCGACGAGGTCACTGACATCCAGGTCGACGTCGTGGCGCGGGTCTTCGCTGCCCGCGAGTTGGCTGGGCTGGTGAAGCGCGGCGCCCCGATCTACCCGCACCGGAAGTTCGCCGCGAAGGGATGCCCCGGCGACAAGGCCGTCGCACGGCTCGACGAGATCCGGCGGCTCAAGGACCACTACGTGCGAACCGCACAACAGGAGGACGCCATGCCCACCCGACTCCGACGTGCGATCTACCACGAGAGCGACCCCTACGCACTGGGCAACAGCCTGTCCGGCGACCTCATCGCCGCCAACCGCGGGCTGTGGGCTGACCGCGACCTACAGTGCTCCATTGAGGGCTACTTCATCGTCACGCACTGGGCCAAGCCGTCACGCGAAGGGTTCCGCGTCCCCGGCAAGCGCGTCCCCGTGCGCCCCTTCGCGCTGATCCGCTGGGCGAGCATCGCGAAACTGCGCACCCGCGACGGCTACGGCATCCGCACCGCTGCTCAGGCGATCCGTGACGCCAAGCGACTCGGCGTCCCCGGCGTCGAGTTCGAGCTCAAGTTCCTGCCCACGCAGGCGGCCATGAAGCGGCTGGCCGCAGCCGCCCGCAAGGACTGGGGCGCGGACTGGCAGGACCACGTCCAGATCAAGATCCTGACCGGCTTCCGCTGGCGCCGGGCACTGATCCGGGCCAAGCGCGCCGGATTCACCACGACGCTCATCCGCTACGCCGGCAACCCCGCAGACCTGCCGTCCTACGTCGACCACTACCGGAGGTAACCGCCATGAGCATCGACAAGTTCCTCGCGACCGCGAAGGCGTGGGCCGCGCTGGCCGGCGCGATCCTGACTGCGCTCGTCGGCACCCTGACGCCCGACACCTCGCTCTACAAGACGCTGACGATCATGCTCGCCGTCGTCACCGCCGTCGCCGTCTACGGCATCCCGAACAGCGGCGGGGACATCGACCTGCGCAACCTCGACGGCGAGTAGCACCGTGTTCTGCTGCGGTCGCTGGTGGAACCCTCGCAACCTGGCCTGCGCAGTCGACTCGATCGCTCACGCGCTTGGCGTCAAGTGGCGCGGCGTCTGCGACTGGCACGACCGCGTCATCATGGGCGACTGAGATGCGCGAGTGGGCGGTCGTCGACTCGGGGCGGACGATCCACATCGAAGGCGCGACCTGCCCGGCCGACGTCATGGCCGCGACGCACGGGCACGGGACGCACGGGCCGGTCGGCGTGGCCTACCGCGACGGCCTCGGCCCTTGGGTGGCGCTGTGAACCCGCTGGCCCTGCTTGGCGGGCTGCTGGCGTACAACTATCGGCGCCACCTGGCTCACGAGTCGACGATCTGCTCCACGGGCCGCGCCCTGCTGCCGAAGCCGGTCGCCACCATCGGGTTGCTCGTCGGCTTCGGCTGGCTGCTGCCACACGTGCGGAGGGCCTACCCGCGCACCTGATCCGCTACCTCGGCGCCCACTCCCCTCGCTCATCTTCGGATGGGCGGGGGGAGTTTGGGCGTTTTGGGGCTACTCGTAGGGCCGCCCATGTCCCCGCACGACCTCACGCGGGATCGTGGCTGCGTCCGAGCGGCCTTGGCTAATACATTGGCTCACACGGGGGCACCTACTGAGCGTGAAAAGTGCCAATCATCCACGATCCCGAGATTCGTGGACACAGCGCGGGAATGCCTAGTTTCACGCCTGAAACTAGGCGCACGACCCCGGATGAGGTCATCTGATTGGCTAATACATTGGCTAACACAAACGAGTAGACTCGGCCTCATGACGAGGCGCACCAAGCAGACCGGATCCCTCTACCGCCGGTGTGCCCCGGACCGCGGCTGCCCCCGGCTGGTCGACGGCGTACGGCCAAAGCACCAGTGCGTCGGCCCGTGGGTCGCGT
>DATILB010000033.1:0-5408 GCA_035477015.1 Nocardioidaceae bacterium
CAGTCCGTAGGTGGCGGGATGGCCGAAGTCCTGCGCCCAGTAGGCCCAGTGCATCCAGCTCAGCATCGCCTGGTCCGCGCGGTCCACCACTCCGGAGACGACGGCATCCGTGTCGCCGGCGCCGAACTCGTTCATCAGCAACGGCTCACCGGTCGCGTCGAACTGCGCCTGCGCGTTGGCCTGGTTGAGGCTGGTCAGTACGTCGCACGGCAACGTCGGGACGGCCAGCGGGAGCTGGACCAGGGCCAGCGCACAGTAGTTGTGGAAGGCGAACCCGACCTGCGGGTCGCCGCTGGCGGGCAGCCAGGTCCGAGCACCCAGCCCGAAGAAGGCACTGGGCTCGACGAACACCAGCCGGTCAGCATCGACCTCGCGGACCGCCCCGAGCACCTTGTCGTAGAACGGCGCGAGCTTGCCCTGGTCGAAGAGCGGGCAGCCGATCGGCAGTGCGCAGGGCGCCACGTCGACGTACCCCGGTGACGGCTCGTTGATGAGCTCGAAGACGGTGTGCGAGTCGTCGTCGAAACGCGCGGCGACGTGCTGCCAGGCCGCGGCGTAGTGGTCCTGCAGGCCGACTCCATCGGGGGCCTTCGCGTTCGCCCAGAAGTTCTCGTTCGCGATGGCCGCGCCCGGCAGGACGTTCGCCGGCGCCGGCAGCGGCGATCCCGGGACGCCGTAGGAGAGGCTCGCCCAGGCCGGCGCGCCGTTGCCGCCGTACACCTCGCTGTAGCCGTCCTGGTGGAAGTTGACCACCGGCAGCATTCCGTACGCCGTGGCCTTTGCGGCCAGCGCGATGATCTTGTCGATGTACGCGTCGTCGTACTGCCCCGGGCTGGGCTCGACGGCTGCCCACGTCAAGCCGAGCCGGATGCCGTTGAAGCCGTTGTCCGCGAGGAAGCGGAGGTCCTCGTCCCCGAAGCCCAAGGCGTCGGGGGTGTACGGCGCGAGCTTGTTGATCATGTTGGTGCCGTGGATGACCACGACCTTGCCGTGCTCGTCGGCGAACCACTGTCCCGTGTGGCGCAGGTGCTGCGGGACGGAGTCGGCCGGTGCGGAGCTCGCACTCGGCACAGCCAGTCCGGCAAGGAGAAGGGCCAGACAGGCGCTCCACACGATCTTGCTGCGCATGGGTGGTACCTCCACTGTGAGCGGGACGCGGGCACGTAATGTTCCGGAGAGCGACATGAGATCAGGACTTACATTACGATGCGTAACACAATGAAGACAACCCCCTCGGCGACGGCAATCGCCGGACGACCTCGCGATCGCAGGATCGACGAGGCGATCATCGCGGCGACGCGCGAGTTGCTGGTGTCCCAGGGATACTCCGGACTCTCCCTCACTGCCGTCGCCGCAAACGCGGGCACCTCGACGCCTGCCCTCTATCGACGCTGGCCCACCAAGGCGCACCTCGTCCACGAGGCCGCGTTCCCGGTGGACCCCGGGGCGAAGCTCACCTCAAGCGGTGACCTCCGCAGCGACCTGCTGGCACTCGTGGCCGGCGGGGCCGCACTGTTCTCGGACCCCGTGGTGCGGGCTGCGCTGCCGGGACTCATCGGCGACCTCTCGCAGCACCCGGAGCTGCACGAGCAACTGATGTCGCGACTCTGGGGCTCGCAGATCGATGCCGTCCAGGAGCTGCTCGACCACGCCGCCGAGCAGGGCCTCGCCAAGCCGGGCGTCCAGGCTCGACACCTGTTGAGCCTGATCGGCGGCACTGCGCTGCTGAGCGTGGTCACCCCGTCCGCCGCGGAGCTCGACGCCTCGTGGGTCGAGGCGATCACGGAGATCGTGCTGGAGGGCATCGCCCCCTAGGCCCTTGGGTAAGGGGTTGTCAGCTCGTCATCTTCTGCATTACGTTATATGTCATATCGTAATAGCAGTCGAGGAGACCCCATGCTGACGCCCCAGGACGAGCTGCTCTGCCACCAGCTGCCGACGACGTTCGACCACGTCCTGCAGAGCGACCTGCGCTGGACCGAGCGCGTGGTGCTCTACGGCTTCGACAGGACGCGCTCCATCAGCGTCATGACCGGCCTCGCGCGCTACCCGAACCGGAACCTCGTCGACGCGTACGCGATGGTCACGGTCGACAACAAGGCACACGTCATCCGGCTGTCCCGCGAGGCGTCCCTGCAGCAGGACGGGATCGCGTCCTGGGCCGTCGGCCCCTACACCTACGAGATCGTCGAACCGCTCCGACGGGTGCGCTCGAGCCTGGAGGGGAACGAGCACGGCATCCGTCTCCAGCTCGACTTCGAGGGCCTCTTCCCGGCGTACGAGCAGGAGCCGGCGTTCTTCCGCAGCCGCGGACGTGTGCAGGAGGACGCCCGCCGGTTCTACCAGAACGGCCGGATCTCGGGCTGGCTCGAGATCGACGGGGAGCGGATCGACATCGACCCGTCGACGTGGTGGTTCGGTCGGGACCACTCCTGGGGGACGCGGCACGGTGGCGGCGGCGGCAACCTTCCGGAGAGCGGCATCCTCCAGCCTCGTGACATCCCCGACGGCGTCCTCTACTTCATGGGCATCTTCCAGTTCGACGACCACCTGGTGCACTTCGCCCAGCGCGAGAACGCAGACGGCGAACGCTGGCACTTCGAGGGGTCGATCCTGTCGACGCTCGAGGACGGGGGTGCGGCGGTCCCGATCGTGAAGGTCGAGCACAACATGGAGTTCCGCGACGAGATGCGGCTGGTCAGCGGTGGCAGCTTCACCGTCCACGCGGCCGACGGGAGCGTCCGCCAGTTGACCATCACACCGAAGTGCGACTTCTGGCCCGGCCTCGCCGGCTACGACCACTACCGCGACTACGCCTCGGGCGTCTGGAAGGGACCGTCGTACGTCGACGGCTTCACCGTGGACGTCACCGACCTCGACGAGGTCAAGCAGGTGAGCATGTTGAGCGAGACCTTCTGCGAGGTGCGCGAGGGCGATGAGGTCGGCCACGGCCTGGTCGAGATGGTGTTCATGGGCCGCAACGCCCGCTACGGCTACGACGGTTGGTGAGCATGAGCACCCGCACGCGTCTTGCCACCGCCGAGCTCCCCGCGGCCCTGCTGCCGATGCTCCGGCAGCAGCTCGGTCAGGACAGCGACGTCACCGGGTGGAGGCCGGCGCCTCGCGGGTTCTCCACCGAGACGACCCTGTTCGACTACGGCTCCACGCCGCTCGTGCTCCGTCGTCCGCCCGAGCTGCCGCTGTTCCCCGACTACGACCTGCTGCGCCAGGTCAAGGTGATGCAGCGGCTCGCCGTCACCGACATCCCGGTCCCCCACGTCCATTGGCTCGATCGCGGCGATGACCTGTTGGGCAGTCCGTACTACGTGATGGACCGGCTGGCGGGCGACGCTCCAGGCGACTTCCCGTCGTACCACTCCGAAGGGCTCTACCACGACGCGAGCCCTGCGCAACGGGCCAAGATGTGGTGGGGGTGCGTGGACGTGATGGCCGACGTCCACCGGCTCGACTGGCGCGCGCTCGACCTCTCGTTCCTGGGCCTGCCGGACTTCGGCACCCGGCCGCTGGAACAGGTCGTGAACTACCTCGACGACGCTCTCGCCTGGGCGACCGACATACGACCGCGCTCCCTGTCCCGCGCTATCGGCTGGCTCAGAAGCAACCTTTACGAGCCCGAGCACCTGACCCTGTGCTGGGGGGACGCGCGGTTGTCCAACGTGCTCTACGACGCCGACTTCGAGGTCGCCGGCGTGCTCGACTGGGAGATCGCCTACCTGGGCGACCATGAAGCCGACCTCGCGTGGTTGCTGTTCCTCGACTGGGCGAACAGCGAGTACGAAGGCATCCCCCGTTTGCCGGGTACGCCGACGCGGGCCGAGACGATCGCGCACTACGAGCGCCGCAGCGGCATGGCTGTGCGGAACCTGGTCTACAACGAGGTGCTCGCCGCCGTACTCCTCGCCGTTCCCCTGCTGCGCATCACCGAGGCCTTCCAGCTGCCGGCCGACACCACTGCGTTCTGCACCCGGCGCATCGACGAGCTCCTCGAAGAGAGCTGACCCATGCATCGTTCCCTCGTTGCCGGCGTACTCGCGGCTGCGCTCGCCGTCAGCTCAGCATCACCAGTCGAGGCCAGCCAGCCCTACCCGGTGCCCTACGCCTTCATTCCCTCGATCGCCGCGGCGAACGCGGCAGGTCTGGAGGAGCCGCCAGGGGCGAACCGCTGGGGCTGCAAGCCGACCGCACGCCACCCGAGGCCGGTCGTGCTCGTGCACGGCACCGCCGGAGACAAGACGGCGAACTGGCTGACCTTCGCCCCATTGCTGGCGAACGAGGGCTACTGCGTCTTCGCCCTGACCTACGGCCTCGACCAGATCGGCGGGATGGGCCGCATCCAGGCGAGCGCGCGTGAGCTCGCGGCGTTCATCGCCAAGGTCCGGAAAGCGACTGGCGCAAGGAAGGTCGACGTGGTCGGTCACTCGCAGGGCGCGCTCATGCCTGACTACTACCTCAAGTTCCTCGGCGGCGCGCAGCACGTGCGGAACTACGTGGCGATGTCCGCGCCCTGGCACGGCACCTACACCGACGGTGGCGTAGCGCAGCTGACCGCCGGTTTCGGGCTCGACCTCGTCGACGTGTTTCCGATCTGCAAGGCCTGCGTGCAGATGCTGGCGGGGTCGCCGTTCCTCGCGAAGCTGCGCTCCGGGGGTGTGAGGGTCCCGGGCATCCGGTACACCAACATCGTCACCCGATTCGACGAGATCGTCGTGCCCTACACCAGCGGCATCGAGCCAGGCATGACCAACTACGTGCTCCAGGACTACTGCCCGACCGACCTCTCGGACCACCTGTCGATCGTCGCCAGCAGGACCGCGGCCGATCTCACGCTCAACGCCCTGGACCCTCGACATCCTCGCAAGGTGCGCTGCGGCCTGGCACTGCCTGCCCTCGGCGACCTTGCCCTATGAGCACCGAAGTGACCCTGGTGGTCGACGCTGACGGCGTCGCGCTCATCACCCTGGACGGAGCCGATCACCTCAACACGTTCTCCCGGGCGACAGCGCGCGCCCTGAGCGCTGCGCTGGCATGGTGTGCCGAGGACGACGCCGTTCGCGCCGTCGTCCTGACCGGTGCGGGGTCTGCCTTCTGTGCAGGAGCGGACCTAAGTGACGGCTCGACGGCTTTTGACGCACCCACAAGTGCCTTCTCGGCGTCACCTGTTCAGCCCCCGCCGTGGCAGGTGCCGAAGCTCGTCGTGGCCGCCATCAACGGACACGCCATCGGCATCGGGCTGACGATCGCCCTGCAGTGCGACCTGCGCGTGGTGGCCGAGGACGCCAAGCTCGCGATTCCCCAGGTGCGCCGCGGCATGATCGGCGACGCGCAAAGCCACTACACGCTTCGTCACCTGGCGGGGACCGCGGTCGCGGCTGAGCTCCTGCTCACCG
>DATILB010000034.1:0-1566 GCA_035477015.1 Nocardioidaceae bacterium
GTCGCTTTCGAGACGCAGATCGCCGAGCCCGACAAGGAAGGTTCGGCGCTCCGCTACCGCGGCGTGGACATCGAGGATCTCGTCGGCCGCGTCCCCTTCGAGAACGTCTGGGGCCTGCTCGTCGACGGCGCCTACTCCCCCGGTCTCCCGCCGGCCGAGCCCTTCCCGCTGCCCGTGCACTCCGGCGACATCCGCGTCGACGTGCAGAGCGCGGTCGCGATGCTGGCTCCCGTCTGGGGCATGCAGGCCACCTACGACATCGAGGAGGCGCAGGTCCGCGAGGACCTCGGTCGCGCAGCCGTGATGGTGCTGTCGTACGTCGCGCAGGCGGCTCGTGGTCTGGGGCAGCCGATGGTTCCGCAGAGCGAGGTCGACAAGGCCACCTCCATCACCGAGCGGTTCATGATCCGCTGGAAGGGCGAGCCCGACCCCAAGCACGTGAAGGCCGTCGACGCCTACTGGTCGTCGGCCGCCGAGCACGGCATGAACGCCTCGACCTTCACCGCCCGCGTCATCACCTCGACCGGTGCCGACGTCGGTGCCGCCCTGTCTGGCGCAATCGGCGCGATGAGCGGCCCCCTGCACGGCGGTGCCCCGAGCCGCGTGCTGCACATGATCGACGAGGTCGAGAAGCGTGGCGACGCGACGGCGTACATCAAGGAGCTGCTCGACGAGGGTGAGCGACTGATGGGCTTCGGCCACCGCGTCTACCGGGCCGAGGACCCCCGCGCCCGCGTGCTTCGCCGTACGGCGAAAGAGCTGGCTGCTCCGCGCTTCGAGGTGGCCGAGGCACTCGAGAAGGCCGCCCTCGAGGAGCTGCGCAACCGACGCCCGGACCGGGTGCTGGAGACCAACGTGGAGTTCTGGGCGGCGATCGTGCTCGACTTCGCCGAGGTCCCGCCGCACATGTTCACCTCGATGTTCACGTGTGCGCGCACGGGTGGCTGGGCGGCGCACATCCTGGAGCAGAAGCGCACCGGTCGGCTGATCCGCCCGTCGGCGATCTATGCAGGCCCACCGTCGCGCAAGCCGGAAGAGGTCGAAGGCTGGAGCTCAGCCTGGGCATAGGGCTGCGTCACGTCACCGCCGGTGGCCTCGAGCAGGGCGCGGGCCGCCCGCCGCCCGGCCTCGACCATCGTGTCCATCTGGTGGTACTCCATCATCCCGACGCCCATCGACGCCGGCGTGATGACGTAGGCACCTTGCTGTGCGGCACGCTGAGTCGTTCCGTCACCACCGATCGTCATCACGCGTAGCAACGTGTCGCCCAGCGGCGGGACCCTCGGCGGACCGTCACGACGGACCGGCTTGTCGCCGGAGCCGATGTTCACCGCCACGATCGGGCCCTCGTTGCGCTCAAGCAGGACGGGCACGGGCAGGTTGTCGAGGACGCAGCCATCGACCAGCAGCCGATTCCCTGACTGCCAGGGCGGATAGAGGATGGGCAGCCGGCAAGAGGCCGTGACCGCGTCCCACAGCACCCCGCTGCGGTGTACGACGGGCGTGCGTGCGAAGAGGTCCACCGAGACACAGCGGAACTGCCTCGGCAGTGACTCGATCAGCTGC
>DATILB010000035.1:0-5111 GCA_035477015.1 Nocardioidaceae bacterium
ACCTGGACATTGGTGACACGCAGATCGCCGAAGGTGAAGAGCGCCTCGGTCTGGAGCGGCGAGGGCACGCTCACGGGCGCTCGCCCGAAGGGCTCCCCGAAGAACTCCTTGAGGACCTGACCGAACGTCTCCACCAGCACCAACGAGCAGCCGATGGCCGTGATCAGGAAGATGAGAGGTGGAGCGTTCTTCTTGCGCAGCGGCCGGTAGGCAACTCGCTCGACTGTCAAAGCGACGCCCGCCGACGCGAGCATCGCCGCGGCCAGTGCGAGGACTGTCGCCACGAGGACCATGGCCAGACCCGACTCCGCATCGGCTCCCAAGACGGTATAGACGCCCAGAACGGTCCAGGTGCCCACCATGAAGACCTCGGAGTGGGCGAAGTTGATGAGTCGCATGACGCCGTACACCATCGTGTAGCCGAGTGCGACGAGCGCGTAGATAGAGCCGCGCGTCAGACCGTCGAGCGTGAGTACGTCGAGGTTGTTGAACAGACTGTCAAAGTTCACGGGCTCTCCAGCCGACGAGCGTGCGACACGGGTTTGGGGCCGACCCCAGAGGGCGGCCAGGTCGGACCTGGCCGCCCCCGAGGGTCATGCGTTATTCCGGTCAGCCCAGCGTGATTTCCTGGTCAGGCACAAGAGCACCACCGGTGGTCTTGTAGGCCCAGTAGGAGATCTGGTCCTCCGGAACGTCACCGTTCTCGTCGAACGCGAGCATCTTGCTCAGACCCTGGGCGCTGTACGCGTCCACGAACTCCTCGACCTCTGCGCGGGTGCGCGCACCGTCGTCGAGCGCGTCCAAGAAGATGTTCATGACGTCGTAGCCCTCGGCGGCGTACGCGCCAGGAGCCTCACCGAACTCGGCCTCGAAGTCGGCCGCGAAGGTGTCGCCCTCGGCGATCGGGGCGCACGGGCAGACGATGATCGCGCCTTCACCCGGAGCACCCACAGCGCCGGCCCAGTCAGCACCGTAGAGACCGTCACCACCGATGAAGGGGGCTTCGATGCCGGCGTCACGGATCTGCTTCAGCAGCGGGGCTGCCTCAGCGATGTAGCCGCCGTAGACGATGGCGTCGGGCTTGGCCTGGTTGATCTTGTTGATGGTCGGCGCGAAGTCGGTCTGGCCGACCTGCGTCTTGTCGCTGCCGACAACCAGGTCACCCAGCGTCTTCTTGACCTGAGCGATCAGCGGCTCGCCGTAGGCCTCGGAGTTGTCGACGAGGAAGATCTTCTTGCCACCGAACACGTCCGACGCGTACTTCGCGATGGCCTGGCCCTGGAAGTCGTCGTAGGGCACGATCCGGTGGAAGACCGGGACCTTGTCCTCGAGCGAGAGGTCGGTCGCCGTCGCGGACTGGCTGATCATCGTCAGGCCGACGCCGTTGTAGATGCCCTTGGTGGCACGGGTCTCACCCGAGAAGGCGCCACCGATGACGCCGATGTAGCTGTCGTCACCGACGATCTGGGTCGCGATGGGTGTGGCCTTGGCCGGGTCACCCTCGGTGTCGTGGCGGACCAGCTCGACCTTGCAGTCGGCGCTCTCCCACTGGTTGAGGGCGAGCTCGGCACCGTCCACCGACGGGATCACGATGCTGGCGTTCGCACCACTCAGGGCACCCATGGCAGCGATCTTGAAGTTGCACTCGTCCCCGGCGTTCGGTGTTTCGTCGGTCGTGCCACACGCGGTCAGCACCAGGCCGGCCGCGGCAGTGGCCGCGAGCCCGCGCCAAGTCTTGGATGAGCGGATCATTGACCCTCCGTCTTGCATGGTTTTGGCCGACCGTCCGCAGGCGGAGGGCCCTGATGGGCGCGAAACTAGCACCATTCCGGGTCCCGTTACGACGACCTGAGGGCCATTCGGGGGTACGTCGTTGTGGATTCGTGACCGAAACTCCGTCAAGCGGACGTCCAGGTAAAGACCAGGTGGCCTCAGGAGACCGGCGCCTCGGACCCGCCCGCGAGGTCCGGCCCGTGGGTAATCACGCCTTCGGCGACCTGTTTCATCGACAGCCGGAGGTCCATCGCGGTCTTCTGGATCCAGCGGAACGCGTCGGGCTCGCTGAGCTCGAGCCGCTGCTGGAGCACGCCCTTGGCGCGGTCCACGAGTTTGCGCGTCTCGAGCCGCTCCGTCAGGTCGGCGACCTCGGCCTCGAGCATCTGCAGCTCGGCGAAACGGCTGACCGCCATCTCGATGGCAGGCATCAGGTCGTTCTTGGTGAACGGCTTGACCAGGTAAGCCATCGCACCGGCATCGCGGGCCTGCTCGATGAGGTCGCGCTGGCTGAAGGCGGTCAGGATGACCACCGGAGCGATGCGTTGCTCGGCGATCCGCTGGGCGGCGGCGATGCCGTCGAGCTTCGGCATCTTCACGTCGAGGACGACCAGATCGGGTCGGTGCTGCTCAGCCAGGGCAACGGCGGTCTCGCCGTCGCCGGCCTGGCCGACGACGTCGTACCCCTCCTCGCCAAGCATCTCTGCAAGGTCGAGCCGGATGAGGGCCTCGTCCTCTGCGATGACGACCCGACGTGCCGGTATGCCCGTGTGCTCTGCTTCCACGGGTCCGACCCTAATGGATCGCGCGGCTAGCTCAGGCCGACCGTGACGCCTTGCGTGCGGCGAGCTCTGAGAGGAACAGATCCACCTCGACACGCTCGACCCGACGCTGGGACAGCTGGGTCGCCGCCGCCCGCGCGTTGGCGAGGGCCTTGTCCTGGCTGACGATCCGTGTCAGCAGCTCGGACAGCTTGGCCATGAGCCGTTCCACCTCTTCCGCGCTTGGACTGTTGGGACTCCAAACTCTACTAACCCACTCGACTTTCAGCAACTACTTTCGTCTACCCGTCCCGACCCCTGGGTTGATGGAGAGCTCATCGTCGTACCTGCCACCGACAGAACTGCTGCGATCGGCTACGGTGGTCGCTGCTCTCACGAGCAAATGCCCCGGTATCCCAATCGGTAGAGGACGCGGTCTCAAACACCGTCCAGTGTGGGTTCGAGTCCCACCCGGGGCACCAAAGAACTGTCGGTGGCTCAGCCCAGGATTGACTCATGCATCCGACGTCTGTGCGACACGAGGCGATGCGCCTGCTCGCGTCGGGCCTCTCGATGAATGCGACCAGCAAGGAACTCGGTGTGAGCCGGGCAGCGATTCGCGACTGGCGCGACAACGGAATCGAGACAAGGTCGGGCGGTGACAGGTCCGACCTACTCGACCGGGAGGCCTGTGTGATGCGTCGTACCCAGGCCTCATCGACGACCTGACTGACTGCCTGCATCGCGTGAAACCGAACGGCAAGCTGTTCAGAGTGCGAGCTCCCGGCTGCGTACACGTGCAGAGCAATTGGAAGCACTGGCCGTGCCTGTTCCCACAGCACGGCCCCGGCCGCAAGCACGAGAGATCACTGGAGCTCACCGAGTGGCAGCGCCAGATCATCCAGGAACACCCAGCCGCGTTCCTGAGGGGGCTCTTTCACTCCGACGGGTGCAGGATCACCAACTGGACGACACGCGTCGTTGACGGCGAAACGCGTCGCTACGAGTACGGCCGCTGGATGTTCACCAACCACTCCACCGACATCATGGCTTGGTGCCAGGAAGCCCTCGACCTCGTCGGTGTTCGTTGGACGATGCCGCGGTGGAACTGCCTTTCCGTCGCGACCAGGGTGGGTGTCGCGTACCTCGACGAGGTCGTTGGCCCTAAGACCTAGCGGCCCCTTCGGTACGCCGGCGCCACCTCGTTGATCGCGTCCCCCATCCGGTGGATGCGGAGCGCGTTGGTGGAGCCGGGGATGCCCGGCGGGCTGCCGGCGATGATGACGACGAACTCGCCCTCCTTGACGCGGCCGATCTTCAGCAGCGCCTCGTCGACCTGGCGGACCATCTCGTCGGTGTGCTCGACGTACGCGCCGATGAAGGTCTCCACACCCCAGGAGAGGCAGAGCTGGGAGCGCACCGACGGAACCGGTGTGAAGGCCAGGACGGGGATCGGGGTGCGGTAGCGGGAGAGCCGGCGGGCGGAGTCGCCGCTCGCGGTGAACGCGACGAGGTACTTCGCGCCGACACGGTCCGCGACCTCGGCGGCCGCCTTGGCGATCACGCCGCCCTTGGTCTTGGGCTGCCAGTCGATCTCGGCCATCCGCTCGAGGTAGTGCCGCTCTGTCGACGTGATGATCCGAGCCATCGTCTGCACGGTCTCGATGGGGAACCTCCCCACCCCGGTCTCACCCGACAACATCACCGCGTCCGCGCCGTCCAGGACAGCGTTGGCCACGTCGCTCGCCTCGGCTCGCGTCGGCCGTGGCGACGAGATCATCGACTCCAGCATCTGGGTGGCGACGATGACCGGCTTGGCGTTGCGACGCGCCTTCTCGATGACCTGCTTCTGCAGGAACGGCACATCCTCCAGCGGGCACTCGACGCCGAGGTCACCGCGGGCGACCATGAAGCCGTCGAACGCCTTGATGATCTCGTCGATGTTGTCGATCGCCTGCGGCTTCTCGATTTTCGCGATGACGGGCAGGAAGACGCCCTCCTCGCGCATCACCTCACGCACGTCCTCGACGTCGCGGGCGGACCGCACGAACGACAACGCGATCATGTCGACGCTCAGGCGGAGGGCGAACCGCAGGTCCTCGCGATCCTTTGCCGACAGGGCCGGCACCGAGACGGCGATACCGGGCAGGTTGATGCCCTTGTTGTTGCTGATCGGCCCACCGACCATCACGACGGTGTGCACGTCGGACCCGTCGACACCGGTGACCTCGAGGGCGACCCGACCGTCGTCGATCAAGATGCGCTCGCCGGGCTGCACATCACCCGGCAGCCCGCCGTACGTCGTCGAGCAGATCTGTCCGTCACCCGGCACATCACGCGTCGTGATGACGAAGGGCTGACCGTCGACCAGCTCGACCGGACCGTTCGCGACCTTGCCCAGCCGGATCTTCGGACCCTGGAGGTCAGCGAGGATCCCCACGCCATGACCGGTGGCATCAGAGGCCTCGCGCACCATCCGGTAGACCTTCTCGTGGTCCGCGTGGGTGCCATGGCTCATGTTCAGCCGGGCGAAGTCCATCCCGGCGTCGACGAGCTCGCGGATCTTCTCGGGGGTCG
>DATILB010000036.1:0-2939 GCA_035477015.1 Nocardioidaceae bacterium
GCACGGTCCGTCGCGGCCACAACCAGTCGCCCGCGCGCCTCGCGGATCGTCGACTCCTCGGAGCCGTCTTCGAGGATCACGAGGCAGGGCCCGAACTCGGCCGGCTCCCCCTCGCTGTCGGCGAAGGGATCCGCGAACACGTCCCGCTGCGTGGCGCTCTTCAGGATCGGGAGCAGGTGCTCGGCGTCCGCGGCGAGTGCTGCGCGCCCGCTCGAACGGCGGATCGACTCGGCGATGCGGCGGGCAGCACGGGCGGCCAGCACGGATCCACCCCAGAGGATCGGGGTCGAGTCGGCGAGCGCGATCGCGAGCAGCTTCGCCGGGTTGTCGGTCTGGGCGACGAACGGCGAGCAGGACACCGCCACGTCGTCCAAGGCCTGCGCAACCGTCTCGGGCTCGGTGTCGGGGCCAAGCCCCACCCGAGAGAGGAACTGCAGCATCACGACCGCGGTCGCGAGCTGATCGCCCGAGTCGGCCGGGAGCAGGGTGGTGTGCCGTCCGACAGCGTGCTCGGACACGACTGAGTGCTTCGGGCAGGCGACGACGACCTGGCAGCCTCGCCGGATCGCCTCCGCCACGGCTGATGCGGCCCCCATGTCGCCGCCCTCGGGAGCAAGCACGATGACGAGGTCCAGGGCTCCGGCCCAACCGGGCAGGGACGGGTTCGGCCAGGCGACGAACGGCACCGGGCACCACGGCTCGAGCACCGCCCGCAAGAGCCGCGAGTCAGGGCCTGCGGCGACCACCGCACGTGGCCGCGCATCGCGGTCGGTCAGGCTCAGCGCGCGCTCGAGCGCCTCGCCGACCTCGACGGCCTCACGGCGTACGCGTGCGCCTGCCTCGGCCAGCGGTCGCAGCTCGGCATCGGCACGACCGAGCGCCTCCTCGTCGTCGAGGAGCGTGTCGTCGAAGAGGGCGGGCATGCCGGCTCAGCCGGGCTTCCGTGCCTCGTCCACCAGCAGGACAGGGATGTCGTCGCGCACCGGGTACGCCAGGCCGCACCCCTGGCACACCAGCTCCTCGCCCTGTTCTGATGACTGGGGCGCAAGCTTCGCGTGGCAGTCGGGGCAGACGATGATCGCAAGCAGGTCGGCGTCGATGTTCACTGCTGGTCCTTCCGGATGAGCTGCAGGACGGCGTCGCGGATCTCGACCATGGTGGCCTGGTCGTTGCCCTCGGCGTTGAGGCGCAGCAGAGGCTCGGTGTTCGATGCCCGGACGTTGAACCACCAGTCTGTCGCCACGACGGTCAGGCCGTCGAGGTGGTCGACCCGGATCCCCTCCTGCCCGGCGTACTCCGACTCGAGGGCCTTGAGCACCGCCTGCTGGTCGTGGACCGTCGAGTTGATCTCGCCGCTCGGCACGTAGCGGGTGTAGTCGGCGAGCAGCTCGCTGAGCGGCTGGTCGGTCTCGGCGAGGGCCGCGAGCGTGTGCAGGGCCGCGAGCATGCCCGAGTCGGCACGCCAGAAGTCCCGGAAGTAGAAGTGGCCCGAGTGCTCGCCACCGAAGACGGCGTTGGTCTCGGCCATCGTGGCCTTGATGAACGAGTGGCCCACCCGCGTCCGCACCGGGACGCCGCCGTGCTCCGCGACGATCTCGGGGACCGCCTTGCTCGTGATCAGGTTGTGGATGATCGTCGAGCCGGGGTGCTTGGCGAGCTCGCGAGCCGCAATCAGGGCGGTGAGCACGCTGGGGCTGATCGCCCGGCCACGCTCGTCCACGACGAAGCAGCGGTCGGCGTCACCGTCGAACGCAAGGCCGAGGTCGGCCCCCTCGGCCAGCACCCGGGCCTGGAGGTCGCGGAGGTTCTCCTCCTCGATCGGGTTGGCCTCGTGGTTCGGGAAGGTCCCGTCGAGCTCGAAGTACAGCGGGATCACGTCCGCGATGCCCTCGAGCACCGGCGGGGCGGTGTGGCCGGCCATCCCGTTGCCGGCGTCGACCACGACCTTGAGACGACGGCCGGTGACCGGCACGAGCTCGAGCAGGTAGGCGGCGTACTCGGCGAGCACGTCACGCTCGGAGATGGCACCCTTCGTGGCCGCCTCCTCATAGGTCCCGGCCGCAACACGGTCGCGGATCTCGGCCAGGCCCGACTCCATGCCCAGCGGTACGGCGTACGCGCGGCACTGCTTGATCCCGTTGTACTGAGCCGGGTTGTGGCTGGCCGTGAACATCGCGCCCGGCATCCCGAGGTGTCCGCTGGCGAAGTAGAGCTGGTCGGTGCTGGCCAGGCCGATCAGCACGACATCGGCGCCCGCGTCGGCGGCACCCTCGGCGTAGGCCTGAGCGAACCCGGGGCTGGAGGGCCGCATGTCGTAGCCGACGACGATGCTGCCGCCCTGCGATCCGGTCTCCTGGACGAACGCGTTGCCAACCTTGCGGGCGAGGTCCTCGTCGAGCTGGTCGGGCACCGTGCCGCGGACGTCGTACGCCTTGAAGATGGCGTGGAGATTCTCTGGATCCGTGGTCGCGGGCATGACCGAAACCCTAACGGGCGTCCCACCCCACCTTTTCGTCCCCTCGTCGCGTCTAGTCGTGTGACGCTGTTCGAGGAGGTAGGTAGTGACCACGTTGCAGGACCGGCTGAGCGCGCTTGCTGACGCGGCACCGACCGAGTTGCCCGACGGGCTGTGGGAGCGAGGGCTGCGCTACAGGAGGCGCAGACGGATTCCGACCATCACCGTCGTTGTCCTGGCGGTTCTCCTCGCTGCTGCCGCGACTTTGCTGGCCATAGGCCGCACAGGAGCCGCACCCGAGCCCGCTGAGACGAAGGACGTCCCCTTCGAGGCCCTTCACCTTCCCAGGACGTTTTATCAACCGAGCCCCTGGGCAGCCGGAACGACGGAGCCCCCGGGACCGTTGGCGGCAATCGCCTCTGCACCCCGACTCAAGCGCACCGGTCCGTTCGGCGTGCGCCAAACCGGCTCCGCCTACGGACTC
>DATILB010000037.1:0-7746 GCA_035477015.1 Nocardioidaceae bacterium
GACCCTGCTCACCTCGCGCAGGGTGTGGGCGAAGAAGGGATCGGTGAACAGTCGGTCGTCGGGCTCAGGAACCACGAGGGCGACCGAGTCCGTGCGTCGCGTGACCAGGCTCCGGGCGGCCGGGTTGGGGGTGTAGCCCAGCGTGTGTACGGCGGCCTCCACGGCCTCGCGTGCCTTCTGGCTGACCCGGTTGTGTCCGTTGATGGCACGCGAGGCGGTCGCCCTCGAGACTCCTGCCAGCCGGGCAACCTCTTCGAGGGTGGGCGATCCGCCCGGACCGGAGCCTGCGGTGTCGATGACGCGGCTCATTCTGGCCACCCTTCTTCGGTCGCGTCCGGCACGACCCCCGTGGTCGCGACTTCGGAGTAGTAGAGCGCGCTGGTCTTGGGGACCCGCTGCTGCGTGGCGTAGTCGACGTACACGATCCCGAACCGCTGGCCGTAGCCGTAGGCCCACTCGAAGTTGTCGAGCAGCGACCACTGGAAGAAGCCACGTACGTCGACACCTGCCGCCAGCGCTGCGTGCAGAGCACGCAGGTGAGCCTCGACGTAGCCACGGCGTCCCGGGTCGTCGACGATGCCGTCGACCAAGGCGTCCGGGTAGGCGGCGCCGTTCTCGGTGATGTACATCGGGGGCGGCGCGTAGTCGTCGCGCAGCCTGACCAGCAGGCGCGTCAGGCCCTCGGGCTGCACCTCCCAGCCGAGTCCGGTGACCGGGAGGTCGCGTCGTACGGGGGTGACATGCTCTGAGCCGGGATACGGCTTGACCACGTCGCGTTCTGGGTGCCGAACCTCGTCGACCGGCTTCGGGTGAGGTCGGCCCGAGACCGCGTCACCGTGGTAGTAGTTGACGCCCAAGACGTCGATCGGGGTGCCGATCAGGTCCAGGTCCCCGTCCCGCACTACCTCGCTCCAGGGGCGTCCGGCGAACTCCAGTCCTGCGGTGTCCTCGAGGACGTCCGCCGGATAGCGGCCGCGCAATAGCGGGTCGAGGAAGAACCGGTTGTGCAGGCCGTCGATGCGCCGGGCGGCGTCCCGGTCCACCGGATCGGTCGGGTCATGGGGATCGGCGACGGTGAAGTTGAGGGTGAGCCCAAGCTCGGCACGCGTCCCCTGGTCGCGAAGGGCGGACACCGCGAGGCCGTGCCCGAGCAGCAGGTGGTGTGCGGCCACCAGTCCCGCCGCGCCCTCCTGACGTCCGGGGGCGTGCTGTCCTGCGGTGTAACCAAGGAACGCCGAGCACCAGGGCTCGTTGAGCGTGGTGATCGTCGGCACCCCGTCGCCCAGGGCGTCGTGGACGGCGATCGCGTAGTCGACGAACCGGTGGGCGGTGTCCCGGTTGGTCCAACCGCCGGCATCCTCCAGTGCCTGCGGCAGGTCCCAGTGGTAGAGGGTGAGCCAGGGCCGGATGTCGGCCGCCTGCAATTGGTCGACGAGCCGTCGGTAGAAGTCGAGTCCGGTCTGGTTGACGGGTCCTCCGCCCGGACACACCCGTGGCCAGGCCACGGAGAACCGATAGGAACCGAGCCCCAGCTCTTTCATCAACGCGACGTCCTCGGGCATCCGGCGGTAGTGGTCGCAGGCGATGTCGCCCGTGTCGCCGTCGACGACGGCTCCGGGGATCCGACAGAAGGTGTCCCAGATCGAGGGGCTTCGGCCGTCCACGTCCACGGCGCCCTCGATCTGGTACGACGCGGTCGCGGCCCCCCACACGAAGTCTGCGGGGAAGCGGAGCCCGCCGGTGGGTGCGGCGATGGTCTGGCGCTCGAGCTGGGTCATCCCTTGACCGCTCCTTGCATGATGCCGGACACGAGCTGCCGGCCGGCGACGACGAACAGGATGAGGAGCGGGATGGTGGCCAGCGTGGCGCCCGTGAGCACCAGGCTGTAGTCCTTGAAGAAGCCACTCTGCAGCTGGTTCAACGCCACCTGGATCGTGGGGTTGTCGCTGGGCAACGCGATCAGCGGCCAGAAGAAGTCGGTCCACACCATCATGAAGGTGAACAGCCAGAGGATCGCGGCCGCCGGACGGGCTGCTGGTACGGCGACGGTCCAGAAGGTCCGGAACATCGAGCAGCCGTCCATCCGCGCGGCCTCGATGAGCTCGTCGGGGACTGCATCGAGGAGGTACTGGCGCATGAAGAACACGCCGAACGCCGTGACCAGACACGGGATGATGACCGCCCAGATGCTACCGATCCAGCCCAGCTTGGCCATCACGACGAACATCGGCACCACGCCCAGCTGGGTGGGCACCGCCATCGTTGCGATGATGAACCCCATCAGCGCGGCGTTTCCCCGGAACCGCAGCTTGGCGAAGGCGTAGCCGGCCAGCGTGCAGAAGCACACCACCGAGGTGGCAGTGATCGTCGAGACCAGCAGGCTGTTGCCCACTGCCTTCCAGAACGGGACTGTGTCCATCACCCGTTGCGCGTTGTCGAGGAAGTGGCCGCCCGGCAACAGGGGTGGCGTTCCCTGAGCTGCGATCGCTGCGGTGTGCGAGCCGAGCAGGAACGACCAGTAGAACGGCGCCGCAGAGCCAAGCACGAACGCGATCAGCAGTCCGTACACGAGGAATCCCGGCCGGCGGTTCATCGGCCCACCCCTCGAGCGAAACGGCGGACGGCGAAGTAGTTCGCCAGCGCGAACACGACGATGATCAGGAACAGCAGCCACGCGACGGCCGACGCCTGCCCGAGGTCGCGGCCCCGGCCCCAGCCGGTGTTGTAGATAAGCATCGTCATGGTGGTCCACTGGTGGTCCGGACCGCCCTCGCGAGTGGTGGTGATGTCGTCGAAGATCCGCGGCTCGGCGAAGATCTGCAGGCCACCGATCGTGGAGGTGATGATGACGAAGATCAACGTCGGCTTGATCATCGGGATAGTGACCGAGACGAACTGGCGGACCCTGCCGGCACCGTCGATCGCGGCGGACTCGTAGAGATCACGTGGCACTGCCTGCATGGCGGCCAGGAAGATGAGTGCGTTGTAGCCGGTCCAGCGCCAGTTGACCATCGACGCGATCGCGACGTGGCTGGCGAACCGATCCGTGTGCCAGTCGATCGGCCCGAGACCGATCCGACCGAGCGTCTCGTTGACGAGTCCGTACTCGTCGCCGTACACGCTCCCGAAGATGATCGCGACTGCGACCGGCGCCACCACGAACGGCAGGAGGATGCTCATTCGCCAGAGGGTGCGGCCCCGCAGCTGGGTGTCCAGGAGCGCGGCGAGGACGAGTGCCATCAGGATCTGGGGGCCGGAAGAAAGCAGGAAGATGCTGATCGTGTTGACGAAGGCTTTGACGAACGTGGGGTTCCCGAGAGCATCGCGGTAGTTGTCCAGCCCGACGAACTCCCCCTTGCCCGACAGCAGGCCCCAGTCGAACACCGAGACGTAGGCGGTGTAGCAGAGCGGGAACATCCCCACCACGAGGAACAGCAGGAAGAACGGCGAGACATACAGGTACGGCGACAGCCTCACGTCCCACCGAGAAAGCCGCTGCCGACGGGTGAGCCCACGTGCTGACCTCGGCCGAGCGCGACGGCCCCCCGGGGGCATCGCGGTGGCGATGTCCTTCCCGGAGGGCGCGTCGACGTGTGTCATCGGGTCGAGGATGTCGTGATCAGGACAGAGCCGCGACGTCGGACAAGAAGGTCTCCCATGACTTATCGGGAGTGTTGGAGCCGTCGTCCACCCGCAGCAGCGCGTTCTGGAACGCCTGCAACACGTCGGAGTACTTCGGGCCCTTGAACGGCTGAACGGCGATCGCCTTGGCGCGGTTCGAGAGGATCTCGCCCGTCGGGGCGTCGTTGAAGAAGGCGTTGCTCGTCCCGAGCAGGGCGGGCTCGTCCAGAGCGTCGACCTGACTCGGGAAGGTGCCCTTGGCCTCGAACGCCTTCACCTGCTGCTCAGGGGCGGTCAGCCAGGCGGCGACCTTCTGAGCTTCCTCGGGATGCTCGGACTGCTTCGGGACGACGAGGTACGAGCCGCCCCAGTTGCCGCCGCCGCCCGGGAAGACGTCCGCGAGGTCCCAGCCCACGATGCCTTCGGCGTTGCCCTCGACGACACCCAGCATCCAGCCCGGGCACGGCATCGTGGCGAAGCCGTCGTGCTGGAAGGCTGCGGTCCAGTCGTCGCTCCACTGCGCGTTGGTCGTGGACAGACCCTTCGCAATGTTGCCGGTGACGGTGGCGTAGAGGGCCTGCAGCTCGGCGTTCTCGACGTTGATCGTGCCGTCCGCCTCCTCGAAGGGGTGCTCGACCTGGTTGAGCATCGCCTGTGCGATGCCACCGGTGGAGTCGTACCAAGCCGTCTTCGGGACCTTGGCGATGAACTGCTCACCCAGTGCGAAGTAGTCGTCCCAGGTCGTCATCAGCTCGGCGACCTCGGCCCGGTCGGTCGGCAGCCCTGCCTTCTGGAAGAGGTCCGCGCGGTAGCAGATGCCTTCGGGCCCTGCATCGGTGGCGTAACCGATCATCTGGCCGTCGGCGTTGGTCGCGCCTTCTGCCTTGAAGTCCAGCCAACGGCCGTCCAGCTCGGGATCGGTCAGGTCGACGAAGGCGTCGGACTCGGCAAGGATCGCCGGCATCGCGTCACCCTCGATCGCCTCGATGTCCGAGAGCCCGGAGTTGGCGGCGAGCTTGGTGTAGAGGTTCTCCTTGGCCTCGTCCCAGGTGCCGACCTTCTTCTGGGTCACCTGGATGTCCGGGTTGTCAGCGTTCCACTCGTCGATGAGTGCCTCGTAGCCGAACTCGTTGAAGGTAGCGACGCTGATCTCGACGACCTCTGCCGGATCGTCGGCACTCTTGGCGTCTTCATTGCCGCAGGCGCTGAGGACCCCGAGGCTGAGCACGCCGGCCGCGCCGAGCGCGAGGAGGCGGCGCGGGCGGCCCGCACGCCTGAGCCGGCCGAGTCCCGTAAGGCGGGTTGTGTGTTGCACGGTGTTGCTCCTGCCACTAGGTGCTGGTTCAGTCCGGGCCGGATGGTCCGGGCGATGGAAACCGTGTGAGAGCGCTTCCACAATGCGGGCTTCTCGCAAGATGACACGGCAGGAAGAGTGTGTCAAGAGCCGCCTGAAACCTACGGACGTCGCTTGTGGGAGCGCTTCCACTAGACGGCGGATCAGGAACGTCGTACGGTGGCCTGCACCACGACAAGCGAAGGGACGTCCCCATGGCGGTGGTGACCTACGACCGTGCCGGGTTGGTCTACCCCGGCGCCTCCGAGCCGGCAGTGCGGGACCTGGATCTCGAGATCAGTGACGGCGAGTTCATGGTGCTCGTCGGTCCCTCCGGCTGCGGGAAGTCGACCTCCCTGCGGATGCTCGCCGGACTAGAGCAGGTGACCTCGGGGTCGATCCGGATCAACGACAACGACGTCACGAAGCTGCCGCCCAAGGACCGGGACATCGCGATGGTGTTCCAGAACTATGCGCTCTACCCCCACATGACCGTCGCGGAGAACATGGGCTTCGCGCTCCGTCTGGCCGGCGTACCCAAAGCCGAGCGAGCGAAGCGTGTTCAGGACGCCGCGGCCATCCTGGACCTCGGCAACCTCCTCGATCGGAAGCCCCGGGTGCTCTCGGGAGGCCAGCGACAGCGAGTCGCGATGGGTCGGGCGATCGTCCGGCAGCCGCAGGTCTTCTGCATGGACGAGCCGCTGTCCAACCTCGACGCCAAGCTCCGCGTGGCCACCAGGACCCAGATCGCGGCGCTCCAGCAGCGGCTCGGAGTCACCACGGTGTACGTCACCCACGACCAGGTGGAGGCGATGACGATGGGTGACCGGGTCGCGGTGATGAAGGACGGCGTCCTGCAACAGGTGGACACTCCTCTGGCCCTCTATGACCGGCCCGCGAACCTCTTCGTGGCCGGCTTCATCGGGTCTCCGGCGATGAACCTGCTCGACGCCAGCACCGCAGGCGACGGAACCGCCGAGGTTGCCGGTTTCAGGTTCGAGATCGACCGGGCAGCTGCAGCAGCCTCGACCGGCAAGGTCACGCTCGGCATCCGGCCAGAGGCCTGGCGGGTCGTGGGCGACGACGAGCAGGGCTACCCGGTGAAGGTGGCCGTGGTCGAGGAGCTCGGCGCCGACTCCTATCTGTACGGCACGCCCGTGGACGAAGCACCAGACCTGGAGGGCGGGCTGATCCGCCAGATCATCGCGCGGGTTCCGGGTCGTGGCCGGTTGGAGCGCGGCGAGGTCGTGAGACTCGCGGCCGGCGCTGAGGACGTGCACGTCTTCGACACCGTCACCGGAGACCTGCTCTCACCCTGAAGGGCTCTTGTCGCGGACCGTCCGACATGGCAAGACTGGGGGTCCAAGCCGAGAAGGGGTACTCGATGGACACGCAGGCCAAGCAGCAACTCACCTTCGACCCGCCCGGCCCAGGGCCGTGGGACCTGGATTCACTGCACTTCCCTCGACCGGTGACCGCCTATTGGGCGGAGATGCATCCGGAGCCGTTCAGCCTCGGGTTCGGCGACATGACGGCGTACTACGGCACGCCGATCAAGACCAGACTGACCGCCTACCCGAACGGGTTCTGCTACTCGCAGACGGTGCCCGTGGGACCCGAAGAGTTCCCCGCACGCGTCCAGCGAGCCGCCGAGGTCTTCGAGCGCAAGCTGTGGCGTGACAGTGCACAGGATTGGCATGAGGTTCGCAAGCCGGCCTCGATGAAAGCCAACAGCGACATCCAGGCGGTCGATCCTGACCAGCTGACCGACGCGGAACTGGTCGACCACCTGCGCCGCTGCCGCGACAACCATGTCGCGATGATCAGGCAGCACATGGCCTTCACCGGCACCGCTGTCCTCTCCCCCGGTGACTTCCTGGTCCACGTGGGGCAGTGGACCGGTCTGCCGACGGTGAAGCTGCTCGGTCTGATGCGTGGTGCCTCGACCGTCTCCGGTGGAAGCTCTGGGCCGCACGCCGCCATGGTCGCGGCGTACCGCGCCGACGAAGCCGCGAGAAAGGAACTCGACTCGGACGAGGACCCGGGGGCACTCCTCGAGCGCCTGCGGCGAGAGCCCAGCGCCACCGGTCAGGCGCTGAACGAGTACCTCGACCTGGTCGGGTGCCGGCTGCTCGACGGGTTCGACATCTCGAACCACTACGCGCTCGAGCTGCCCGACGTACTCCTGCGCTCCATCACGACCGCGATCGACGAGCCTGACCGCGAGTCTGACCTTGACCAGCAGGTGGCTGAGATCCGCAGTCAGGTGCCGGAAGAGCATCGCGAGGAGTACGACGCGCTGCTCGAGGAGGCACGTATCGGCTACTCGGTGCGCGATGAGCGCGGTGTCTACGGAGACGTCTGGGCATCCGGGCTGATGCGGCGTGCCGCGATGGCAGCGGGCCGTCGGCTCGCCGAGCGTGGTCGCATCCAAGATGCCGAGCACTTCGCCTTCGCGGGCATCGACGAGATGTCCGCGATTCTCGAGGGAGCGGCCACGCCGACGGCTGACGACCTCGCTGCCCGCCTCGAGTACCACCACACGTACACCGCGAAGGATGCACCCGGGCACTTGGGCGACGAGGCGCCGCCGCCGCCCGACCCGTCGCAGCTGCCGCCTCCGATGGCCCGCGTCATGGCTGCGATCGGGACCGCGCTGGGCGAGATGTTCGCCAGCTCGGAAGAGGAGCACGAGGACAAGGTGATCCGCGGCCTTGGCGCCAGCTCTGGCGTGCGGGAAGGAAGGGTGCGACGCGTCGCCGGCGCATCCGACTTCGACCGCATCCAGAAGG
>DATILB010000038.1:0-30617 GCA_035477015.1 Nocardioidaceae bacterium
GGTGAGGTCAATGCCCACTTCGGCGGCGTCGACCGCTCCGCAGTCGAGACCACGCAGCACGAAGCCGGCCAGGCCGACCGCAGTTGCGGGCTCGTCGAGGAAGCCGGAGTCGCGGCGGGCGACATAGGCACGGAGTCGCTCGAGGGCGAGCGGGAGGCCGTCCCGGTAGAACGCGAAGGTGGCGAGAAAACGGCTGGGCAGCTGGGCGGGGTGCAGGTCCCAGCCCTGGTAGAAGCCGCGCTCGAGCGACCGGCGTACGAGACGGGCGTGCAGTAGCCACGCATCCGCGCGACCCGACCCGACGGGCAGCACGTTGGAGGAGCCATCGGACAGGAAGATGCCGGTGCCGGCGGCGGCCACCTGCAAGACGGCCTTCGCGTGGTCAGCGGCTGGGTGCTCAAGGCTCTGGTACGCCGCCGCGATGCCCAGCGACGCCGAGTAGTCGTAGGTCCCGTAGTGCAGGCCGGAGCAGCGGCCGTCGGCAGCGGCGATGATCTCGTCGATCCTCGTCACCGACTGAGGCGTCTCCACCTGGATCTCGAACCGGTCGATCCCGAGTCGGTCGCAGACGAGCACCATCGCACGAACCTGCGCGGACGAGGTCACCTTGGGGAGGGTGAGGTTGCCGGTGCCACCCCCCTCGCAGAACAGCTCCAAGGTCCGCAGACCGCGCGCCCGGGTCGGTTGCTCGAACGACTTGAACCGGATGCCGTGCCCGGACGACGCCACCCGGCGTACGTCGGCGTCCTCCTCGTCGTCCGGTCGGACGCCGTACCCGTCCTCGAAGTCGATGCGGAGGTCGTCGATCGGTTGCCGCTCCAGCCGGGCACGGACGCGGTCGACGAGCGAGGCCTCCGCCTCCAGGACAGACGCGCAGTCGTCGAGCACGGCAAGCGCGGCCTTGCCGTACGACGCGACCGTGTCCTCGTCGTACCGGTCGGCGGGGACGTAGACGGTGTGTACCGGCTGCGGCACACCGCGGTCGCCCGGGAAGCGTGCGACGAGGTCGGCGTCGGCCCCGGCCAGCATCGCGTCGAGCTCGCGTGCGAGGTCGTCGGTCACGCGATGGCCTCGTACGCCGGGAGGGTCAGGAAGTCGACGTACTCATCGGCGAGTGCGACCCGTTCGAAGATGTCGCGCGCCTGTTGGAACTCCGGCCCGAGCGACTCCATCTCGTCGTCCATGACCGTGCGCACGAGCTCGGCAGTGACAACCGTGCCGTCGTCGAGCTTCGAGCCGTTGTGCACCCACTGCCACAGCTGCGACCGGGAGATCTCGGCCGTAGCTGCGTCCTCCATCAGGTTGTGGATCGCGACTGCGCCATCGCCCTTGAGCCAGGAGGCGAGGTAGCGGATGGCGACCTCGACGTTCGCGTGCAGACCCTGCAGCGTGATCATCCCGGGCGTGGCGGCGACGTCGAGGAGGTCGGCAGCAGTCACGTGTACGTCGTCACGCTGGCGGTCCACCTGGTTCGGCTTGTCGCCGAGTGCTGCGTCGAACACCTCGGCACACAGGGGGACCAGATCCGGGTGGGCGACCCACGAGCCGTCGAACCCCTGCCCGGCTTCGCGCTCCTTGTCGGCGCGCACCTGGGCGAAGGCCCGCTCGTTGACGTCCTCGTCACGCCGCGAGGGGATGAACGCCGACATGCCACCCATCGCGAAGGCACCTCGCTTGTGGCAGGTCTTCACCAGCAGCTCGGCGTACGACCTCATGAACGGCGAGGTCATCCCGACTGCGGAACGGTCCGGGAGCACGAACGAAGGCCCGGCGTCGCGGAAGTACTTGATGACGCTGAACAGGTAGTCCCACCTGCCTGCGTTGAGACCCGACACGTGGTCGCGCAGCTCGTAGAGGATCTCCTCCATCTCGAACGCTGCCGGGATCGTCTCGATGAGAACCGTTGCACGGATGCTGCCCTGCGGGATGCCGCAGAGGTCCTGGGCGAGGACGAAGGCGTCGTTCCAGAGCCGGGCCTCGAGGTGGCTCTCCATCTTGGGGAGGTAGAAGTACGGGCCACTGTCCGCGGCGAGCAGCTCGGCTGCGTTATGGAAGAAGTAGAGCCCGAAGTCGACCAGCCCTCCCGCGACCGGCTTGTCGTCGACGAGGACGTGTCGCTCGTCGAGGTGCCAGCCGCGCGGCCGCATCACGATCGTGGCGAGCTGCCCTTTGTTGAGCGCATAGCTCTTGCCCTCTGGCGACGTGAACGAGATGTCCCGCCGGATCGCGTCGTACAGGTTGACCTGGCCGCCGACGACGTTGTGCCAGTGCGGGGTGCTGGCGTCCTCCTGGTCGGCGAGCCAGACGCGCGCACCGGAGTTCAGCGCGTTGATCGTCATCTTGCGGTCGGTGGGGCCGGTCATCTCGACGCGACGGTCGAGGAGGTCATCGGGCGCCGGTGCGACCTGCCAGTCGCTCTCCCGCACGGAAGCCGTCTCCGGAAGAAAGTCCAGGGGCCTCCCCCGTCGAGCGGCGCGAGCCGCGAGCAGCCCGACGCGACGATCCCCGAACTCCACGTGCAACCTGCGGACAACCTCCAGCGCGGCATCCGTGAGGATCCGCTCCTGCCCCTCGACAGCGGCGCCATTGACGCTGATCGTCATGCTGGCGAGTCTGCCACGGGCGGACAGCCGCGTCAGGCGCTGCGATGCCTCCGCGCCGCCCTCGCATACGAACCAGGCGTGGCGCCGCGCCAGCGTCGGTAGGCGTGGGTGAACGACGACGCCGTCGCGTAGCCGAGGCGATGAGCCACATCCTCGACCTGTAGGCCGGCGGCGAGGAGGTCCTCGGCCAGCAGGCAGGCGACCTCGGCGGACAGCTCGCGGAACGACGTACCTTCGTCGGCGAGCTGGCGTCGCAGCGTGCGGACACTGGTGTTGAGCTCGCGCGCGACATCGTCCTGGTCGGCGACCGTGCTCCTGCGAACCAGCAGCTCACGGACTTCGCCTGCAGTGCCACGTCTGGCCATCCGCCGTTGCAGGAGCTCGGCGCACTGCCGCTCGCACATGGCGGCGGTCTGGGGGCTCGCCTGCGGGAGCGGCAGGTCGAGCAGCTCGGCCGCGACCAGGATCGAGGTCTGGGGCGCACCGAACGTCGGCGTGTTGCCGGTCACCTGCTCGAAGCGCTCTACGTACCGGTGATGCCCGGGCACCCGGAACTCACGCGCGGGTATGCCAGTGCCGATCAGGTCGGTCTGCATCGTGCCCACTGCCGCGATGTCCCGCTCGGTCATGAAGGCGCGGACGTCGGCCGGTGTCTCCGAGTCGTCCAGGACGATCCGCAGGTCATTGCCCACGGGCTCGAGCCGCATGTCGGCGAAGGTGAAGGAGAGCCGGAAGTAGCGGACGCCCACTTGGAGGGCTTCGCGGATGGTCCGACTGCTCAGCACGGCGAAGCCCATGAGGCCGTGCGTCGACGCGTGGTAGCGCGAGCCCGCCTCGAGCCCCAGCGCGGGGATGTGGCCCAGTTCCTCGACCAGGTTCTGCACCAGCCGGAGCTCCTGGCCAGCGGTGATCTCTGCCTCGGGATCGACCAGCGCGGCGAGTGGGATGCCGGTCCCCTGGAGCACCACTTCAGCGGGTACGCCGTGCTCGCCGGCCAGCTGGGTCAGGATGGCGGCGCTGGCACAGCCACGGAGGAGGTCCCAGCGCTCGGTCACCCTGGAATGGTCCCCCAGCGTGGCCGAAAAGAGCAAGTTTTCGACCCGAACTCGCTTAGTGACGACCGACACCCGCCCCCACCCTGGAGGGATGACCAAGAAAGCCATCGCCATCACCGGCGGCGCCCAGGGCATCGGCGCCGCAACCGCCCGCGAGTTCGCAGAGAAGGGGCACCCCGTCGCGATCGGCGACATCGACGCCGAGCTCGCCTTGAAGACCGCGGCCGAGATCGCTGCCGACACGGGCGCCACGGTGGTCGGGCTGGCTCTCGACGTCACCGACAGCGAGGCCTTCGCGGCGTTCCTCGACGAGGCCGCCTTCGAGCTGGGCGCGCTCGACGTGCTGGTGAACAACGCCGGCATCATGCCGACCGGTCACTTCCTGGAGGAGACCGAAGGGGTGTCCGACCGGCAGATCGACATCAACGTGCGGGCCGTCGTCGTCGGCTCGAAGCTGGCCGGCCAGCGCTTCGTGGAGCAGGGCCACGGCCAGATCGTGAACGTCGCCTCGATCGTCGGCCTCGCCGCCGCTCCCGGCATCGCCGTGTACGCCGCGACCAAGTTCGCGGTCGTCGGCCTAGGTCAGGCGCTCCACCAGGAGCTCGGCGAGCAGGGCGTGACGGTGACGACCATCTGCCCGGCGTACGTCAACACCCAGCTGATCGCCGGGGTCGAGCAGCCATGGATCGTCCGCAAGATCGGCCTGGTCGAGCCCGAGAACGTCTCGCAGGCCATCGTGCATTGCGTGGAGAAGGGCCGCGGCGGGCAGCACATCGTCCCCGGGAGGGCTGCTGCGATTCTGCAGCCGATGCGCATGCTCCCCGAGGGCTTCCGCAACGGCCTCGCGAAGGCTCTGGGGCTGACCCACGTGGCGATCGACACCGACGAGTCCAAGCGCCAGGCCTACCGCGACCGCACCGAGCAGCTCGACCTCGCGTCGACCAAGAAGCGCACCAAGTGACCCAGACGCGGTCCGCGAAGAGCACCGTCTCCGTCGTCCCGGGCGTCGTCGCTGAGCTACGCGCTGAGCAGCCGGCGTGGGAAGCGCTCGGCGTCGACGGACGCGTCCGTTGGGTACGGCGCTACCGCGACTGGCTGTTGGACAACGAGAAGCAGCTCAACGAGCTGGTCCGCGAGGACACCGGGAAGCCCGCCGCCGAGGCACCCCTCGAGCTGATGCTCTCGATCGACCTCGCGAACTACTACTCGGCCAACGCGAAGTCGTTCCTGGCAGCGGAGAGTCCCAAGCCGCACAACCTCTTCACGATCTCGAAGGCCCTTGAGATCCAGCTGCGTCCCTACCCGGTGGTCGGGATCATCACGCCCTGGAACTTCCCGCTGGCGCTGACTCTCTTCGATGCGATCCCCGCGCTGCTTGCAGGCGCGGCAGTGGTCACGAAGCCATCCGAGTACACCCCGCGTGCGGTCGAGGCAGCCGTCGCCGGCTGGGCAGAGATCGGCGCGCCTGCTGTCTTCCGCGCGCTCTCGGGCGCCGCCGCCGTCGGGCGCGAGATCATCAACGAGGTCGACTACGTCCAGTTCACCGGCTCAACACGGACGGGTCGACTCGTCGCGCAGCAGGCGGCCAGCCTGCTCATCCCGTTCGGTCTCGAGCTCGGCGGCAAGGACCCGGCCATCGTGCTCGCCGACGCGGACATCGACCACGCCGTCGCCGGCATCACCTTCGGTGGGCTCTCGAACGCCGGCCAGATGTGTACGTCGGTCGAGCGCGTCTACGTCGAGGCTCCGGTCCACGACGAGTTCGTCGACAAGCTCGTCGCCAAGGTGCAGTCGCTGCGCCAGAATGCCGACGACGGCTACTCGACCGACCTCGGCCCGATGATCGTGGACAGCCAGGCCGACATCGTCGAAGCGCACGTCGAGGACGCTGTAGCCAAGGGCGCAACGGTCCGGTGCGGCGGCGAGCGCATCCTCGGTGGTCGCTTCTTCCAGGCCACCGTGCTGACCGACGTCGACCACTCGATGGACGTGATGATGCTCGAGACCTTCGGGCCGGTGCTGCCGGTGATGAAGGTCGCCGATGCCGATGAGGCTGTCCGGCTGGCCAACGACTCGCCGTACGGGCTGTCGGCGAGCGTCTGGACCGGTGACAAGCGCCGCGGCAAGGAGCTCGCTCGCCAGCTCGAGGTCGGTGCCGTCGAGGTGAACGACGTCCAGACGCACCTGGCGTGCTTCCCTGTGCCGCAGGCGGGGTGGAAGTCGTCCGGCGTCGGCGCACGCCTGGGTGGAGCGCACGGCATCACCAAGTACTGCCGGCCGCACGTCGTCACGAGCAACCGGGTGGAGCTCTCGCTCGTGCAGGCGCTCGCGTGGTTCCCGTACTCTCCGACCAAGGCGCAGGTCATCGGCCGGATCTTCCGGCTCCTAGGCGCCGGGGACGTCCGTCGAAAGTTGGGTATCTAGTGCTGGGACCACTCGGACGCGTCGCCGACGAGGCGTCGTACGCCGCCCTCTGCGTGCAGAGCGGACTGCTCGGCTTCGTGCCGCCGCATCGGCTGCCCGCCATCGCGCTCGCTTTCAAGAAGTACGGCGGTTCGGGCGCTCTCCCGGTGATCGCGGCGGCCCGCTACGGCGACCGGACGGCGATCATCGACGAGCGGGGGCCGCTCACGTTCAGCGAGCTCGACGACCGGTCCAACGCACTCGCCAACGCGTGGCGCACCCTCGGGCTGCAGCCGGGTGAGGGCGTCGCGATCCTGGCGCGCAACCACCGCGGCTTCATGGAGTCGTTCTTCGCCGCAGCGAAGTGCGGAGCACGGATCCTGCTGCTCAACACGGACTTCGCCGGCCCCCAGATCCGCGAGGTCGCGACGCGGGAGGGTACGCACCTCCTGATCCACGACGACGAGTACGCCGAGCTGCTCGACGGGATCGAGCCGCCTCGCGGTCGGTTCCGGTGCTGGGCAGAGACCCCGGGCGACGACACGATCGACGCGCTGATCGCGAGCGCACCCAGCAGTGCACCGCCGGCTCCGGGCCACGAGTCGAAGATCGTGATCCTGACCAGTGGCACCACCGGAACACCGAAGGGAGCCACTCGGCCGGAGCCTCGGTCGCTGGCACCGATGGGCGCACTGCTCTCGAAGGTGCCGATGCGCGCCAAGGGCGTGACGGTCGTCCCCGCGCCGATGTTCCACACCTTGGGCTTCGCGCACATGCTGCTGGCAGTGGGCTTCGGCTCGACGCTCGTCGTACGCCGTCGCTTCGACCCGGCCGCGACGCTGAGCGACATCGCTGAGCACCACGCGACCATGGTGGTTGCCGTCCCGGTGATGCTGCAGCGGATGGTCGACCTCGGCGACAAGGCCTTTGCAGGCAAGGATCTGAGCCACCTGCGGATCATCTTCGTCGCCGGCTCACAGCTCGGGGCCGAACTCTGCAAGCGCGTGACTGAGTCCTTTGGGCCCGTGGTCTACAACCTCTACGGCTCGACCGAGGTCGCCTACGCGACCGTCGCCACGCCTGCTGATCTTGCGGACGAGCCGGGCTGTGTCGGCGGCCCCGTCAAGGGCACGGTCGTGAAGATCTTCGACGACAACGGCGTCGAGCAGCCCGCCGGCGTCACCGGCCGGATCTTCGTCGGCAACAGCATCCAGTTCGAGGGCTACACCGGTGGCGGCGACAAGGAACGGCTGCACGGCCTGATGTCGTCCGGCGACGTCGGCCACTTCGACGACGCCGGCCGGCTGTTCATCGACGGTCGCGACGACGACATGATCGTGTCCGGCGGCGAGAACGTCTTCCCCAACGAGGTCGAGGAGCTGCTCGCCGCGATGGACGCGGTCCGAGAGGTCTCCGCGATCGGCGTACCGGATGAGAAGTTCGGGCAGCGGCTTCGCGCCTTCGTCGTGCTGCACGACGGCGAGACCCTCACCGAGGACGACGTGAAGCAGCACGTCAGCGCCAACCTGGCCCGCTACAAGACGCCGCGCGAGGTGGTCTTCCTCGATGCTCTGCCGCGCAACCCCACCGGCAAGGTGCTGAAGCGGAAGCTCGCCGAGCTGTAGTCAGAGCTAGCCAAATCTCGTGCAGAGCAAGACGCGCTCACGCGCATACGTGGTGTGCGTCGTGCGCGGCGGCGCACTGTCATGGCCGAGATGAGTGCGCAGGGCGGACTGAACGAGCGCGGGCTCTGCTCTTGTCGGCCCGAGACCTCCCGGACCGATTCGACCTCCACATGCGGGAACTAGTCTGTCTGCCATGTCCCTCGGAAAGCGCACGGCCCGGATTCTCCGCGGAGTCGCCCGACGCCTCGATCCGCCAATGCAGCCCACCTCACGGGCGATCTCCGAGGCCGACCTCGCCCCACTCCCCGAGTCGGGTGCCTCTGTGCCCGGAAGCCGGAAGGCGTCGATGTTCTTCGACGCCCACCCCCGCTTCTACAGCACCAGTGAGACCGCCGCCAGTCGGGCGAGGCTGAACCTCCGCTACGAGGGGATGTTCGCCGAGAACCGCGACATCCTGGACGGTGCCAAGGTCCTCGACATCGCGAGCCACGACGGACGGTGGTCCATGGCCGCCCTAGAGTGCGGCGCGAAGTCGGTTGTCGGCATCGAAGCTCGGCCCGACCTGGTTGCCCACGCGAATGCCAACCTGGAGCACTACGGCTACGGGTCCGACCGGTTCCGGTTCGTTGTCGGTGACGTGCACGACGTGCTGAACTCTTCGGCCTTCGACGTGGACGTGGTGCTCTGCCTGGGCTTCCTGTACCACACGCTGCGCTACAACGACCTGTTCAGCGGCATCAGGCGCACCCGTGCCCGCCACCTCATCATCGACACCACGGCACCGGGCATGCTGCGCCCACAGGCCTCGATCCGGGTGTTCGGTGAACCGAGTGAGAAGCAGAGCGCAGCGGCGGCAGACACCTTCACGTTCGGCACCTCGGTGCTCACCGGTCGACCCAACCTTTCGGCTATCCGCACCATGGTCGACTGCTACGGCTACCAGGTCGAGCGGCTCTCCGACTGGGCAGGCATCCTCCGCGACAATCCCGAGCTTGACGGCTGTGGCGACTACGCAATCGAGACCCGACTAACGCTCCGCTGCGCGGACAACGCCGGAGCACCGCCCCAGTAGCCGCCATCCGGTCATGCCGCGATCCGTGCTGGTCTGAAACGCCAGCCAGATAAGCGCTGGGAACCCTCGTGGGCCCGCGCTTCCCCCGCTGGCCCGAGTCGATCGGAAGAAGCTAATTCAGCTGATCCGCGGGAACGGCCGCTCGGCCTCGAGGGCGTAGGCCAGCTCGAGCAACGTCGCCTCGCCACCATGCTGCCCGGACAGGTGGACGCCGATCGGAACACCTTCCGCGGCCAGCCCGGCCGGCACGCTGATCCCGGGAGAGCCGGCGACGTTGTGGAGAGGCGTGAACGTGACGTAGTCCAGCAGCCTTCGCATCAGGTCCTCGAACGACTGGGTCGGGGCAAGGTGGCCGAGCTCGGGCGTCACGTGCGCGAGCACAGGAGACAGCACGGCGTCGTACCCCTGCATCGATGCGGCGTAGGTCGACTGGACCCCGCGCAGCCTGCGCAGGGCGCCGGGCATGTGGTGCGCGTTGCGGACGAAGTGCTGCTTGAGTCCCACGGTGAGCCCGTCGAGCTTGCCCTTGTCGAAAGGTCGACCGAAGGTGATCGACCCGGTGGCACTCGCCAGCTTGGCCAGCATCGCCCAGTAGAGCGCGAAGTCGTCAGCGAAGCGCGCATCCACCGGCAGCGGAGAGGCCTCCACCCGATGACCGAGCTTCTCCAGCAGCGTGGCCGTCTCCTCGACAGCGGTCCGTGTCTGCGCGTCGATCGCCACGCCGTTCACGGATTCCAGCACGAGGCCGATGCGCAGCTTGCGATCGCTCGGCCCCTCGACGAGACCGACCCGCGGGAGCTTCGGGTTCGACCAGTGGTCCTCCATGGCAGCCACGAACGCCGCCGTGTCACGCACGGTCCGGGAGACGACGCCCTCCGACACGATGTTGACCGGCATGATGCGAGCGGTCTCGCCATCCAGGTGACGTCCACGGCTGGGCTTGAGACCAACCAGGCCGGCGCAGGCAGCCGGGATCCGGATCGAGCCACCACCGTCGTTGGCATGGGCAAGCGGTACGACGCCCGCAGCGACGAGCGACGCCGCCCCACCTGAGGACGCACCGACCGAGTGGTCCGTGTTCCACGGGTTCCTCGTGGGCGCCCCGGTCATGAACTCGGTGCTCGCGTTGAAGCCGAACTCCGGCATCTGCGACTTCCCGAGGACCGTCATCCCGGACGCAACGAACTGCTCGGTGTAGCGCCCGTTCTTCTTCGCCACCCGGCCGCTGAAGGCCTCCGACCCGTGGTTGCTCGGCATGCCGGCGATGTCGGTGTTGTCCTTGAGGAAGGTCGGTACGCCGGCAAGTCGGCCAGCTGTAGCGCCGGTGGGGCGCGCGTGCGGGGGCGGCGTGTGAGCCACTGCGCCCAGCTCGGCCACGAGCCCGGCCCGCGCCGTGGCGGCGTCGGCCAGCTCTGCTGCGCTCGCCACGCCGGACCGCACCATCGCCGCGAGCGCGACGCCGTCGTACTCCCCGAGGGCGTCATCGCCGAACGCATGCAGGCGCTTTACGCTCATTGGGGCTCCTCAGCACCTCGGGGAAACGGTTGCATTTCGATAACGGTAAGGCGCTACGATGAGCAGGTCAAGTGACCTGAAGACTCCTGGAGGCGGCATGAATAGCTGGCGCAACTGGGCGGGCACCGAGACTGTGACTCCCGTCCGCGTGGTCACGCCCGGCTCCACTGACGAGGTCGCGGCGGCGGTCAAGTCAGCCGTGCAGGACGGACTGGGCGCCCGGGCGATCGGCTCCGGCCACTCCTTCACCGGCGTTGCCGTGGCACCAGGAGTGCAGCTCCGGCCCGACGGCATGCGGCGCCTGATCGACGTCGACCGCGAGACCGGGCTGGTCACGGTCGAGGCCGGCATCCCGCTGCACGAGCTGAACCCGCTCCTCGCCGAGCACGGGCTGGCGATGGAGACGATGGGCGACATCGACCGGCAGACCATCGCGGGCGCGCCCGCGACCGGGACGCATGGCAGCAGCCGGCTCTTCGGCGGCATCTCGACGCAGATCCGTGCGCTCGAGCTGGTCACCGGCGACGGGTCTGTCGTCACCTGCTCCGCGACTGAGCGGCCCGACCTCTTCGAGGCGGCCAGGATCTCGCTCGGCGCTCTCGGCATCGTCACCAAGGTGACCTTGCAGTGCGTGCCGCTCTACGCGATGCGCGCCGTCGACGCGAAGGCCCCGCTCGACGAGACCCTCGAGCAGGTGCACGAGCTCGTCGAGCAGAGCGACCACTTCGAGTTCTTCTGGTTCCCGCACACGTCGACCGCCCTGACTCGCAAGTTCGAGCGCCTCCCCGGCGATACCCCCCTCAAGCCCATGAGCACGTTCACCAAGACACTCGACGACCGCATCGTCACCAACATCGGCTTCGAGGCGATGCTCCGCATGGGCAGCCGCTTCCCCCGGATGATCCCCGGCATCACCCGCTTCGTGACCAAAGCCGTCACCGACCGCGAGTTCACCGACCTCGCCCCGAACGTGTTCGCGTCCGAACGCAACGTCCGCTTCCGCGAGGGCGAGTACGCCGTACCGCGCGAGTCGATCGTCGACGTACTCAAGGAGCTCCGTCGCTGGGTGGAGACGAACGACGAGAAGGTGTCCTTCCCGTTCGAGGTGCGCTTCGTCAAGGCAGACGACATCTGGCTGTCTCCGGCGTACCAGAGGGACGTCGCGTACGTCGCCTTCCACCAGTACCACCGGATGCCCCATGAGCGCTGGTTCTCGGTCTGCGAGGACGTGCTCGGTGCCGCTGGCGGCAGGCCGCACTGGGGCAAGATGCACCGGCTCACAGCCACCGACTTCACCGAGCGCATCCCGCGGTTCGCCGACTTCCTCGCGCTCCGTGACGAGCTCGATCCAACCGGAGTCTTCGCGAACCCCTATCTGGACAGGGTTCTGGGTCCCGCACCTCGCTAGGCTCCTGCCAACGAGAGGAGTCCGATGACACGCATGCCGCTGGCCGACCGCCGGCAGCAGCTGGTGGACGCCGCGATTGCCGTGATGAAGCGTGACGGCGTCAACAAGGCGACCACGCGCGCCATCGTGGCCGAGGCCGGGACGTCGCTCAGCGTCTTCCACTACTGCTTCGACTCGAAGGACGCCCTCCTCGACGCCGTCATCAAGACGATCGTCGGCAAGACGGCGACGCTGGCCGAGGCTTCGATGGTTCCCGGCACCGACCGAGTCGAGATGCTGAAGGCAGCGATGCGCGCCTACTGGGAGCACCTGGTGGCGAATCCCGAGGAGCATCTGCTGACCTACGAGGTCACGCAGTACTGCCTGCGCAACCCGGAGCTCGCGCATGTCGCGAAGCTGCAGTACGAGCACTACGCCAACGCGTACGTCACCCTCTTCGCCACCGCCGGCCTTCGCTCCACCTGGCCGATGGAAACATTGGCTCGCTATCTCGCGGTCATCTTCGACGGCCTGACGCTCGACTGGCTGGCCCGGCGCGACGACGACGCGGCGTACGCCGTACTCGATGCGGTGGCCGACCATGTCGGCGGGCTGCTCCGGCCTTTGTAGGTCATTTGACCTGGACGGCCGTCCTTGACACAATGGGGTCATGGCCGCCGACCGTGATCACGACCCCGGGACGCAGCACGCGCGGCTCCAGGCAGCCACCGAGCACCTCGATGCTCCCCTCGCGGTCGTCGACCTCGACGCCTTCGACGCCAACGCCGCCGACCTCGTACGTCGCGCCGCGGGGACCCCGATCCGCCTCGCCAGCAAGTCGGTCCGCAGCCGCGCACTGATCGACCGCGCCCTCGCCACGCCCGGCTTCTGCGGCGTCATGGCGTTCACACTGGCCGAGGCGCTGTGGCTGGCCGCTGACATCGAGGACGTCCTGCTCGCGTACCCCACCGCCGAACGCGCCGCGCTGCGCACCTTGGCGAAGTCGCCCAAGCTCGCCGCCCGCATCTCTCTGATGGTCGACAGCACCGAACAGCTGGACCTGATCGACAGCGTTCTCCCGGCCCAGCGCCCCGACCTTCGCATCTGCCTCGACCTCGACGCGTCCCTTCGGGCACTCGGTGGTCGACTCCATCTCGGTCCGCGTCGCTCCCCTCTGCATGACGTCGAGAGCGCGGTCGCGCTGGCCCGCGAGGTCACGGCCCGTCCGGGGTTCAAGCTCGCTGGACTGATGGCGTACGAGGGACAGGTCGCGGGTCAGGCGGACCGACCTCTCGGCAAGAGCTGGGCGGCACCGGGGATCGCCGCGATGAAGCTGCTCTCCGTCCACCAGATCGCCGCGCGCCGGGCCGAGGTCGTGAACGCCGTACGAGAGGTCGCCGAGCTCGAGTTCGTCAACGGAGGCGGGACCGGCAGCATCGAGACCACGATCAAGGAGGACGTGGTCACCGAGGTGGCCGCCGGTTCAGGGCTTTTCGCACCCGCCCTCTTCGACGGCTATCGCCGCTTCACGACCGCCCCGGCCGCGTTCTTCGGGCTCGACGTGACCCGACGTCCGGCGCCAGGAATCGTCACGGTGGCCGGTGGTGGCTGGATCGCCTCAGGCCCCGCAGGACCTGACCGGCTGCCGCTACCGACGTACCCCGCGGGGTTGTCCCTCATCAGCATCGAGGGTGCCGGCGAGGTGCAGACCCCGCTGACCGGCACCGCAGCCGATGGGCTCAAGCTCGGCGAGCGAGTGTGGTTCCGGCACGCCAAGGCCGGGGAGCTCTGCGAGCGGGCCGACGTACTCCATCTGGTGAGCGGCGACGTCGTCGTCGAGACCGTGCCGACGTACCGCGGCGAGGGTCACGCGTTCATGTGACCGCTATCGGTCGACCATCGGTAGCGCCTTGCGCTGGATCCCCTCGGAGGGTTCAAAGCCAGTAGGGCCGAGGGGCACGCAGCAGGTGAGATCGGTCCGGCACGCCTCCGGCGGCGGAGCGGCCAGGAGCTCGGCACGGACCGCGTCGAGCTGAGCCGCGAACGACGCCAGCTCCTCGATACGGGCTGCGATCTCCGCCTTCTTGTCGTCGATCAGCCTGGTCACCTCGTCGTGGGCCGACGTGCAGTTGCTGCCGCTCCAGATCGGGAGCAGCGAGGCGACCTGGTCGCAGTTCAGCCCGAGGCGCCTGGCGCGCGAGATGAACAGCAGGCGGGTGGCCGACTCGTCGTCGTACTCGCGGTAGCCCGAGGAGGTGCGCTCAGGATCGGCCAGGAGCCCGATCCGCTCGTAGTAGCGGACCGTCGTGACCGGCACCCCCACGTGCTGGGCGAGCTCGGAGATTCGCATCTCCCCACGGTAAACCCTGCACCTGGGTGCAAGGTCAAGCACTTGACCTTGCACCCAGGTCATGTCGCCCAGCTCAGTGGCAGGCGGTGGTGCCACTGTCGGAGTAGCTGGCGCCGGCGACCGGGACGAACTCCCAGTCGTAGCTGTTGCTGTGCAGGGTGAACTTCAGAACGCCGAAGTCCGTGCTGTTGCGGGCCTGGCTGTTCGGCTGGATGGTGCCGAACGAGTAGTGACCCGCGCCGCCCATCCCCGCGACGAACTCCCGGATGCCGTTGGTGTTGTCCAACGTGCCGGTCGGGGTCATGGGGGCGAACCGCTCGTACTGGTGGTTGTGGCCCGTCACGACCACGTCAGCGTCGAAGTCGTAGAGCGCCTGGAACAGCGGCCGGGTGCCCGTGTCGGGGCCGTGGTTCGAGCCCGAGGTGAAGAGCGGCTTGTGCCAGTAGGCGAGCGTGCACGGCTTGGTGCTGGCGGCCAGGTTGTTGCGCAGCCAGGTCTCCTGGGCCGAGCCCGCGGACATGCTGACCTCGGAGTTCAGCGAGACGATGTGCCAGTTGCCCAGGTCGTAGCTGTAGTAGCCCTGCCCGGACGGGCCGGCGAGAGAGCCGAAGTAGCCGTAGTAGCCGGTCGCGCCCGAGGTGTTGTAGTCGTGGTTGCCCGGCGATGGCTTCGTGCGAGCCTTGAACGCACCCCAGGTCGGGTTGTAGTACGTGTTGAACTCCGACGACGTCCCGTTGCTGTAGACGTTGTCACCCATCGTGAAGACGGTGGCGTTCGGCAGGGCGTTGATCAGTGCCGCGGTCTGGCTGTCACCAGAGCCGGAGTTGGAGATGTCGCCCGCACCGACGAGGACAGGGTCACCAGGAGGTGGCGTCGTCGTAGGCGTCGGGGTCGGCGTCGGGGTGGTGCCGGTCGTGATGACGAGCTGCGGCGCGAGCGCGCCGGTCTCGCGCGAGTCGTAGTCGGCACCGTTGTTGCTGCTCGACGTTCCGCCGATGCTGTAGGTGCCGTCACCGGTGATCTTGCCAGTGACGTCGAGCTCCACCCAGGTGTTCCGCGCGACGCCGCCGAGCGTGCCGAGCGTCGTACCGTCGATCGCGGGCTGGTTGTTCCAGGTGACACCGGTCTCGGACCAGGTGGTGTTGGACATCAGCTTCCAGGTGCCGCCGTTGGGGCTCTCGGAGCCCGAGACGTCATCGACGTGCAGTCGGAGCTTGGCGGAGGTCACCGTCCCGGTGATGCCGGAGACGTTGAACCTGATGAACGAGCGCTTGATCTCGGAGTTGTCGACTCCGAGCTGGCCGCTGGTGCCGAAGTTGGTGCCGGTCGCGTTGTTCGCCACGTAGGTGTCGGCGACGGGGGTGAAGGTCGAAACTGCTGCCGAGGCAGTGGGGGCTGAGAGCGTCAGCAGCCCAGCAGTCAGCGCGACTGCCGAAGCAGCCACCCCTCCGCTGATTGCCGCTGTGCGCGTGGATCGAGAAAGCACGGGTCTAACCTCTCGTCAGGGTGTGGGACCGCCGACGAACCTAGGGCTCCGCCGGGAACGCGCGATCAACCTCGACGTGAACAACGGGCGTGACGTCGGGGGCGCAGAGGTACGCCGTCCGCTGTTCACCATCTGGTCGCGTACGGGTCGGCTGTCGAGGGTGCAGGTGTCTCCTGCCGGACACAACATGGCTCCCCGTGTATCTCTCGACCATCGACCGACCCAAGGGCTCAGCGGGCGAGAAGGGCCGGCGACGGATCGGCGCGAACGTGTTCGCGCTCGGGGCTGTCAGCCTCGTCACGGACATCTCGTCCGAGATGATCGTCGCGGTCCTTCCGGTCTACCTCGTGATCGGGCTCAACCTCTCGCCCGCGGCGTACGGCGTGCTCGACGGCATCTACACCGGAGCGACTGCCCTGCTGCGCCTGGCGGGTGGCTACGTCGCAGACCGAACACAGCGGCGCAAGCTCGTCGCCGGCGTGGGCTACTCCCTCTCGGCCGTGATGAAGCTCGGGCTGCTCGCGGCCGGCCGATCGGTGGGTGCCATCGGAGCGGTGATCGCCGTCGACCGGGCCGGTAAGGGCCTGCGCAGTGCGCCGCGCGACGCACTCATCACGCTGTCGACGCCCTCCGCAGATCTCGGTCGGGCCTTCGGGGTGCACCGGACCATGGACAGCGCCGGCGCGTTCCTCGGGCCGCTGGTCGCGCTCGCTGTGCTGTCGCTCAGCGCGCAGTCGTTCGACGCGGTCTTCGTGACCAGCTTCTGCATCGCCTCGCTCGGCGTACTCCTGCTGGTCCTCTTCGTCCGTGACCAACGCCAGCACCTGCCGGCGACACACACGGTGTCGATCCGATCCGCTGCCGGGCTGTTCGGCGACGCCGCTGTACGCCGCTTGCTGGTCGCAGCCAGCCTGCTCGGGCTCGTGACCGTGGGCGAGGGTTTCGTGTACTTGCTGCTCCAGGAGCGCGAGGACCTCAGCATCGTCTGGTTCCCCGTGCTCGCCGTCGGCACCAACCTCGCGTACCTGCTGCTGGCCACTCCGTTCGGCATGCTGGCCGACCGCGTCGGCCGGGTACCCGTGATGCTCGGCGGGTATGTTGCGCTTGCCGGCGTGTATCTGCTCCTGTTCGGCCCTCTGGGGGGATGGCCGATGCTGGTGCTCACCCTGCTGCTGCACGGCGTCTTCTACGCAGCGACGGATGGCGTGCTGATGGCGCTTGCCGGAGGCGTGCTTCCCGAGGCACTCCGCACCACGGGGATCGCGCTGATCCAGACCGGACAGGCACTCGCGTACCTCGTCTCCTCCGTCCTCTTCGGAGTGGCATGGCAGTTCTGGGGCGCGACGGCAGCGTGCCAAGTGGCTGCGGTCGCCGTGCTCGTCACCGTGTTCGCCACCGGCTTGTTGCTGAAGCAGAAGGCCCAGTCATGAGCGACCTCTCTCTGCGCGGTCGCGTCCTGATCACCGTCGCCGCTGCCGTCGTACTCGCGATCGGGGCGGTCGGGTACGCCGTCGCGGCTCGGGAGAAGGCCGCGCCACCGGTGACGTCCGACTCGTTCTCGATCACACCCGGACCCCGCCTGCTCGTCGTGCGTGGTCGCTACCTAGCGACCGTCTCGGCCGACGACCCATCGAGACCAGCGCAGCAGTCGGCCATCTCGTGCGTCCGGGCCTACGCCGCCGGCGGTACCGGCGTCTGCCTCCGCCAGGACTCGATGTGGACCTACTCGTTGCACGTGCTCGACTCGGGACTCGCCGAGACCAACTCCTTCGACGTCCGCGGATTGCCGAACCGGGCCCGGGTCTCCTCGAGCGGGCGCATGGTGTCGTGGACGGCGTTCATCAGCGGCGAGTCCTACAACAAGGGCGGCTTCTCGACGCGCACGGGCATCCTCGACACCAGGACCGGTGATGTCGCGAAGAGCCTGGAGACCTTCGCGATCACCCGGGACGGCGAGCCCTACCAAGCTGCCGACGTGAACTTCTGGGGCGTGACCTTCACAGCCGACGACAACCGCTTCTACGCGACCATGGCAACCGACGGCCTCCGCTACCTCGTCCAGGGCGACTTCGCTTCGAAGACGGTGCGCACGATCACCGACAACGTCGAGTGCCCGTCGCTCTCACCGGACGGCACTCGCATCGCGTTCAAGCAGGCGATCGACGACAACCCGGTCAACGGCTGGCGGCTGGCGGTGCTCGACCTCGAGACCCTGCAGGTCACGACCCTTGCCGAGAAGCGGAGCATCGACGACCAGCCGGCCTGGCTGTCCGGGGACACGATCGGTTACACGTTCAGGGACAGCGACGGCACGCCGTCGGTGTGGGCGACGTCTGCTGACGGATCAGGCACTCCCCGGTTGCTGGTCGAGAACGCCGAGTCACCCGCCGGTCTCTGAGCCTCCGCTAGACCACTCCATACCAATCTGAAAATCGCTCTTGTCGGTTACGGCTGACCCGTCTACCGTCGCCTGTCATGTGGTCATCTAAATTTTCAGTTGCAGCCGCCGTCACCCTCACGGTCGCCGCTACGGCAGCCCCTGCCGTCGCCGCCGATCCCTGGTTCACGCCGTACACGTCGACCTCCATCCCCAACGGGTCGGGCCCCGGCCCGGCGCCCCGGGGTAGCGCGGTCGCGGACTTCGACAACGACGGTGATCCGGACGTCGTGACGATCAGCAACTTCACCCTCGGCAACATCCTGTTCGTCCCGAGCAACGGCGACGGCACCTTCGGCGCGACCAGCGAGATCGCCGACACCGTTCAGGTGCAGGGACTCGACGCGGGTGACGTGAACGCCGATGGCAACGCCGACGTCGTGGCGATGACCGTGAGCGAGGTACGCATCCGGCTCGGCGATGGAGCCGGGCACTTCACCTCAGCTGGCACCTACCCGCTCACGCTCGGGGGGCAGGTCGAGCCTCGCGTGGTCGACGTGGACAGCGACGGCGACCTCGACATCGTGGCTCCGACGTTCACCGCGATCCAGACCCTGATCAACAACGGCTCGGGTAGCTTCAGCGCCGGCCCCACCTCGCAGGTGCTCGGCGCCAGCGTCCTGTCGGCGATCTCGCCGGCCGACCTCGACCACGACGGCAATGCCGACCTGTTCACGGTCGACGGCTTCTCGGGTACGACGTTCGCCCTGCGGGGCAACGGCGCCGGCGGCTTCACGGTCTCGGGTCAGCTGTACGGCACCGGCTTCGTGCCCGAGGACATCACCGCGATCGACCTCAACGACGACGGGTACGACGACGTCGCCACCGTCGGTTCGTTCAGCTTCACGCTGGCCACCGGCCTCACCGACGGCACCGGAAAGTTCAAGAAGTACATCGCCGACGCGACGCAGTTCGGCGGCCCCGGCCCGACCAGTGCCACCGCTGCGGACATCGACGGCGACGGCAGGACCGACCTGGTCGTCTCCTCGCTGGCGACTCCGCTGCCGAAGCTGATGGTCCTTGCGGGCAACGGCACGGCGAAGATGCGCAAGGTCGGCGACTTCGCCGTCGGCGCGCTCCCGCAGAACCCGTTGATCGCGGACTACGACGGCGACTCGGACCTGGATGTCGTCACCGTCGGGCCGGGTTCGCTCTCGCTCCTCCGCAACACGGCGAACTGACGAGAGGCAGGCCGTCCCATGGCTCTCCCATACGATGACTCCTCCGCACCATCCGGAGGACGCGTGAGCGAGAGCCAGGGGCGGCCGTACGCCGGCCAGTCGGCAGACGAACGCGACGCTCAACGTCGCGCTCGGCTGCTCGCTGCTACCCGCGAGCTCATCGGAACCAAGGGGTACGCCGCCACCAAGATCGACCGGATCTGCGCACTGGCCAACGTGTCGACCCGGCACTTCTACCGTCAGTACGACGGCAAGGAGTCGGCGTTCATCGACCTCTACGACCAGCTCACCAGCGAGTCGTACGAGCGAGTCCTGGAGTCGCTGCAGCACACGGAGGGCCGCCCGCTTGCCGAGCGCGTCACGGCGGGCTTCTCCGCTTACCTCCAGCCGATGTTTGACGACGTCCGCACCGCTCGCATCGCCTTTGTCGAGGTGATCGGGGTCAGCCCTCGCATCGAGCAGCTCCGCCTCGAGTACCGCGAGGTCCTCATCTCGGTGATCGAGGCCGAGGGCACGGCGGCTGTCACGCGCGGTGAGGTCGCGGACCGCGACTTCCGCTTCGCCTCCCTCGCGCTCATCGGTGCCGCCAATGTCATCGTCCACGACTGGGCCATCAAGGCCGACCGTCTGTCTGCGAAGGCCGTCCAGCAGAAGCTGGTCGCGCTCGCAGTCGACCTCCTCGCCGGCTGACCAGCCGCACCCGACTGATTCGAGAAACGCCATGCGTCTCCTGACGACCCTTGCCGTCGCCGCATCCCTCTTCGTGGTGCTGCCGGCTACGGCGGCACCCACCATGCCGGTGCCCGAGCCGGACCTCTTCTTCCGGGCACCGGCCGACATCGCGTCGTACCGCCCGGGCCAGGTGATCGCCTCGCGGCCGGTCGACGCCGCGGTGTTCGGGCTCCCCCTCCCGGTCCGTGCCTGGCAGGTGAAGTACCGCACCACGGACTCCCGGCTCCGGCCGATCGCGACGGTCACGACGGTGCTGGTGCCGCAGGCGGCCTGGCAGGGCCCTGGTCCGCGTCCGCTGGTGTCCTACCAGACCGCCGAGGACGGAGTCGCCGGTCGCTGCGCACCGTCGTACGCCCTGCGGGCCGGGTTCGAGGGTGGCTTCACCGGCTCGTTCACCGAGACTCCGATCATGGCCGCGGCCCTGGCCAAGGGCTGGGTGCTGTCGGTGCCGGACTACGAGGGACCCAACTCCGAGTTCCTGGTCGCGGGCACGCAGGCTCGCGGCGTGCTCGACGGCATTCGCGCTGCCCGTCGCTTCCGGCCGGCCGGCATCTCGGCGAAGGCACCCGTCGGCGTGTGGGGCTACTCAGGAGGGAGCCTCGCCAGCGTGACGGCCGCGCAGTTCCAGCCGACGTACGCACCCAGGCTGAAGCTGACCGCCCTCGCCCTGGGCGGACTGCTCGGCGACGTCCGCGCCACGATCGACGCCTTCAGCGGGAGCATCGGGGGCGGCGCCATCCCGATGGGGATCAACGGCTTCCTCCGCGCGTACCCGCGGCTGCGGCTGATGCAGTACCTCAGCCCATCCGGCCAGGAGAGGGTCCGTGAGACGTCCCGCGACTGCCTCTTCGACGCGGCTGCCCGTTACCCGTTCCTCCGAGTCGCGGACATCGAGGCCACGCCGAACGCACTGGACGCACCACCCGTCGCCCGGATGCTGCGGCAGAACAGCCCCCTGCACATCGCGGGCGTCCCCCGCGTGCCGGTGTACGAGTACCACACCGTCCTCGACGAGTTCGCGCCCATCGGGCCGGCTCGAGCGACCCTGCGGAAGTTCTGTGCGCAGGGGGTCCGGGTCGAGTACGACGAGAAGCTGATCGGTGAGCACCTCACCGAGATCGCCCTTGGCATGGGCGGCGCGCTGGAGTTCCTGACGCGACGTTTCGCAGGGCAGCCCGCACGCGTAAACTGCGCAAGGATCCCGCGATGATCCGGGCGCTCGTGATCGCCTTGTTGACCGCCCTGCTTGCCGTGCCGGCCCACGGCGCCGAACCCCGGATCTGGTACGTCGACGAGTCCGCCCGCGCGGGCGGCAACGGAAGTGCGACTGCGCCGTTCCGCTCGCTTGGACAGGTCGAGCGCGCGTCTCGCCGGGGCGACACGATCCGGGTGGTTCCGTCCTCGCTGGCCCTCGACGGTGGAATCCGGCTCAAGCGCAACCAGACCCTCGTCGGCCTCGGTCGCGCAGCCACGGCACTCCTGACCAACACGACCACCCACCTAGCCGGCGACGCCGTACGACTCGCAGACGGGGCGACGGTCCGCAACCTGCGGATCGTGGGCGCCCAACGTGGCGCGATCTACGGAATCGAGACCACTGGCGTCCAGGTGATCGGCAACGACATCTCACGGCACAACGCCTCGTGCACTCCCGGCTTCCTGATCCCGCCGTTCAACGCACCGACCAACGTGCCCGGTATCGGGATCCCCATCAGTGCGGGGCTGCAGAACGGCTGGGCCGGGATCATGATCGATGCCGCCTCGACCCAGCACGGCACGGCACTCATCGCGGGAAACACCGTCCACGACGCCGAGTGCGGGGACGGGATCGACGTCCGTACGTCGGGCACGGCGTCGTACGACGTGAGGATCGTCGGCAACACGATCCACTCGTTGCGACAGGGTCCGGACTTCCAGTCCCTGCTGGCGATCGGCCTCCAGGCACGCGACCATTCCGCGCTCACCGCTGTCGTCCGCCGCAACCTGCAGAGTGAGCTCGGCAACCCCGACGACCTCAACCTCGCGGTCGAGGGAGCCGACTCGGAAGGCGTGTTCGTGAACGGGGTCGGACCCTCCAGGATCCGCGCGGTAGTCACCCGCAACCGCTACGAGAACAGGCGCGGCCTCGGTGGCTTCTCCGCGAACGGGCTCGAGATGGTGACGATGGGCAACGGGTCGCGCGCGAGCGTGGTCATCCGCAACAGTCACTTCTCAGGATCACCGGGTGACGTCATCGAGGAGGGGGCGCTCGGCACCAACGCTGTCCTGGAGATGGTGGTCGACCGGGTCGTCGCGGAGAGATCGCGAGGGGTGGGGAACACCTTCGTGCTTCCGTTCAACAACGGTGACTGCCTGCTTGCCGGGAGCCTGGGCGCCGGGAACGACGTACGCCTCGTCGTCCGTGACAGCGTGCTCCGCAACTGCGCGAACAACGGCCTCTCGGTCGGGAGCAACGTCGTCAACGGAAGCGGCCCGACGAAGAGCATCTCCGTCACCGTCCTGGACAGCGCGATCACGGGCAACCGGGGCGGCAACCTCGGCATCCGCAACTTCACCGCGCTCGACGCGCTGTCGGTGACAGTCCGACGTACCAACCTGGCGGGCAGTTCCAGCATCGGTTCCTCGGTCGCCGACTTCGCCGCGGAGAACCTGGGCACCGTCGGACGGCACCTGATCGACGCCAGCGGAGGCAACTGCCTCTGGGGCGGCCTGCTCGCGGCATCGGTCCTCGGGTTCGACGTGCTGGCGCGACAGAACTGGTGGGGTCAACCCGGCGGGCCCGGCCTGCTGCGCACGTTGGTCACGGGAGGCAGCCTGGACACGAGCGCACCACTCTCCGCGGCACCCGCCCCTTGCGTCTGAGAGACCCCCGACTCGGGCATACTCGCTCGTATGGGTGACAAGCCGCTGAACGACGGCAACGAGCCGTCGCTGGAACTCCCGAGCCTGTTCGGACGCAAGAAGAAGGCGCCGGCACCGGAGGTCAAGGCGGAGCCGCCAGCCGAGGCTTCGAAGCCGGAGAAGACACCGAAGCCCGCCAAGGCGCCCAAGTCGGCGAAGGAACCCAAGCCGGCAAAGGAGCCCCAGCCGGCCGCGCTGTCAGTGGTCGAGGAGGAGCGCGAGTTCAAGCTGCCACCGCTGCCCGGGCGGGTCGCAGCCATCCTCACCGGCATCCTGGTCGGCGTCCTTGGCACGCTGCTGACCTGGGGTTCGCTCGAGACGTGCGAGGCCCTTCAGGGCACGGACTCGTGCGGAGGCGAAGGCTTCTTCCTGCTGATCTTCATCCTGGTCCTGATGATCCTCGCGGGCGGGCTGCTGCTGGCCGCGTGGGACGTCGCGGACCCCCGGAGTACCAGCGCGCTCGGCGTCGGGATCGTCTGCATCCTGGTCCTCCTGCTGCTGATGGAAGACCTGTTCGAGGCGTGGATGTTCGCGGTGGTCCCCGTCATCAGCGCGCTGGCGTACGCCGGGGCGCACTGGGTGACGACCGCCCTGGTCGACGAGGTCGAACCCGAGGAGTCAGAGGCTCACGACATCCGGTGACCTAGCGGGCAGCCGCGACCAGCTCTGCGATCTGCACAGTGTTGAGGGCCGCGCCCTTGCGCAGGTTGTCGTTGCTGATGAACAGCGCCAGGCCGCGCTCGTCGTCGACGCTGCTGTCCTGACGGATCCGTCCGACGTACGACGGGTCCTGGCCGGCCGCCTCGAGCGGGTTCGGGATGTCGGTAACGACGACGCCGGGCGCCTCGGAGAGCAGCTCGGTCGCACGCTTGGCCGAGAGCGGCCGCGCGAACTCGGCGTTGATCGAGAGCGAGTGGCCGCTGAAGACCGGCACGCGCACGCAGGTGCCGGAGACGCGGAGCTCGGGGATGCCGAGGATCTTGCGTGACTCGTTGCGGAGCTTCTGCTCCTCGTCGGTCTCGTCCGTCCCGTCGTCGACGATCGAGCCGGCGAGCGGCAGGACGTTGAACGCAATCGGGCGGGCGTACTTGTTCGGAGCCGGCAGCGGCTGGTCTCCCACTCCGAACGCGAGCGACGCGGGATCGGCGTACGCACCGACCTGACCGGCGAGCTCCTGCACACCGGCGACACCCGACCCGGAGACGGCCTGGTAGGTCGACGCGATGAGGCGGACCAGCCCGGCTTCGTCGTGCAGCGGCTTCAGCACCGGCATCGCAGCCATCGTGGTGCAGTTCGGGTTCGCGATGATGCCCTTGCGTGCGTCATGGATCGCCTCCGGGTTGACTTCGGAGACGACCAGCGGGACGTCGGGGTCGAGCCGCCACGCGGATGAGTTGTCGACGACGGTGACGCCCGCAGCCGCGAACTTCGGCGCCAGCGCCTTGGACGTCGCGCCGCCTGCAGAGAAGAGCGCGATGTCGAGGCCGGACGGGTCGGCGGTCTCGGCGTCCTCGACGGTGATCTCGCGGTCGCCCCACTTGATCGTGGTGCCGGCCGAGCGTGCACTCGCGAAGAAGCGCAGCTCGCCGACCGGGAAGTTGCGCTCCAGCAGGATGTCGCGCATGACGGCACCGACCTGGCCGGTCGCGCCGACGATTCCGATGTTGACGGTCATCGTCCTGTTCCTCCGTACACAACTGCCTCGACCTGGTCGGAGTCGAGGTCGAACGCTGAGTGGGTCGCCTGCACGGCGGCATCAACCTGGGACTCGTCGACGATCACCGAGATGCGGATCTCCGAGGTGGAGATCATCTCGATGTTCACACCGGCGCTGGCGAGGGCGGCGAAGAACTTGGCGGTGACTCCGGGGTGCGAGCGCATGCCGGCACCGATGAGCGACACCTTGCCGATCCGGTCGTCGAAGATCAGCGAGTCGTAGCTGACCTCGTCCTTGAGCTTCGCCAAGGCCGACATCGCGCGCTGACCGTCGTCGCGCGGCAACGTGAAGGAGATGTCGGTACGGTTGGTCGCCGCGGCCGAGATGTTCTGGACGATCATGTCGAGGTTGACCCCGGTCTCGGCCAGCGCCTCGAAGATCCGGGCAGCCTCACCGACCTTGTCGGGTACGCCGACGACCGTCACCTTCGCCTCGCTGCGGTCGTGGGCGACGCCGGAGATGATGGCCTGTTCCATGGTCTGGTCCTCGTCGTTGGGGTTGGTCTCGCTGATCCAGGTGCCGTTCAGGGTCGAGAACGACGAACGTACGTGGATGGGCATGCCGTAGCGGCGGGCGTACTCGACGCAGCGCAGGTGCAGGATCTTGGCCCCGCACGCAGCCATCTCGAGCATCTCCTCGTAGGAGACCCAGTCGCGCTTCTGGGCCGTCGGCACGATGCGCGGGTCGGCGGTGAAGACACCGTCGACGTCGCTGTAGATCTCGCAGACGTCCGCGTTGAGTGCGGCTGCCAGGGCGACGGCCGTGGTGTCGGAGCCACCTCGGCCGAGGGTGGTGATGTCCTTTGTGTCCTGGCTGACGCCCTGGAACCCGGCCACGATCGCGATCGCGCCCTCGTCGAGCGCCCTCTCGATCCGGCCCGGCGTGACGTCGATGATCTTGGCCTTGCCGTGCGACGCGTCGGTGATCACGCCAGCCTGGCTGCCCGTGAAGGAACGCGCCTCGAAGCCGAGGTTGCCGACCGCCATCGCGAGAAGGGCCATCGAGATGCGCTCCCCAGCGGTCAGCAGCATGTCGAGCTCGCGCGGCGTCGGGATCGGCGAGACCTGTTCCGCGAGGTCGATCAGCTCGTCGGTCGTGTCACCCATGGCGGAGACCACGACGACGACGTCGTTGCCGGCCTTCTTGGCAGCAATGATCCGCTGCGCCACGCGCTTGATCCCGTCGGCATCGGCGACGGAGGACCCGCCGTACTTCTGCACGACAATGCCCACGAAAAGCTCCTCGAACGGGGTTGGTCGCGCACCTGGCGCGAAGAATCAACGACCCAATTCTACGGGCTGCGCCGTCCGCCGCAGACCAATTAATGCCGGACCGAGACCGCTGCCCGAGCCGCTACCACAGGAAATCTTCCTGACTGGGCTTGTGATCCAGGCCTCAGACCGAAGAATCTGCGGAATCGAGCATCTCCTCGGCGGCCACGACCTGGTCGGCCTCCGACGCGAACTCGGAGTCCAGCCGGTCGTGAGCCACGATCGACTGCAGGGCCCGCAGCACGCTGCTGGCCTCCGCACCCCACGACGAGACGTAGGAGAACTGCCACCACCACAGTGCCTCGTCCACCCGACCGTTGCGGAAGTGCCGCAATCCGTGGGCCAGCGCGGACGCGATGCTCGTCAGGTCGTCGGAAAGCAGGCTGGAGACCAGCTCCGGCGGGTCGACGTACGGGTCGAAGACCTCCGTGTAGGCGTCGACGCTCTCGAGCAGCACCGCCAGGCGCAGCCTGAGCTCGTCGAGATCGGGGTCCGGACCGGGGTCGGGTTCGTACTCCTCCGAGGGCTGGAAGTCGGCGTGAACGCCGAGGCGCCCGCCCGCCAGCAACACCTGGCTGATCTCCAGCAGCAGCAGGGGCACCGAGCTGCCTGGCTCCTCGCCGCGCGCGATCGCGCGGAGGGCAAGCAGGAACGACTCGACCTGGTCCGCGATCTGCTGGCTGAAGTCCTCCAGCTCGCTCTCGATCGCTTCAGGGGTCTCACTCATCGACGGCCCTCCGTCCTTCGAATGCCCGGCCAAGGGTTACCTCATCGGCGTACTCGAGGTCACCGCCTACGGGCAGTCCACTAGCAAGTCGCGTCACGCGCAAGCCCAAGGGGCGGAGTGTTCTGGTCAGGTACGTCGCCGTGGCCTCCCCTTCGAGGTTCGGGTCGGTCGCCAGGATGACCTCAGTGACCGCCCCGTCGGCCAGGCGCGTCAGCAGCTCACGGATACGCAGCTGGTCCGGGCCGATGCCCTCGATCGGCGAGATTGCACCGCCCAGCACGTGGTAGCGGCCCCGGAACTCCCGCGTCCGCTCGATGGCGACCACGTCCTTGGACTCCTCGACGACGCAGATCGCCGTGGGGTCACGCCTCGGGTCGCGGCAGATCCGGCAGGTCTCCTCCTCGGAGACGTTGCCGCAGATCGCGCAGAAGCGGACCTTGTCCTTGACCTCGATCAGCACGGCCGCGAGACGTCGTACGTCGACCGGGTCGGCCTGCAGCAGGTGGAACGCGATCCGCTGTGCCGACTTCGGACCGACGCCCGGCAGCCGCCCGAGCTCGTCGATGAGGTCCTGGACGATGCCTTCGTACATCTAGAAGCCGGTCGGGAGGGCGCCGCCGCCGAGACCGCCCAGGCCACCACCGAGTCCACCGAGACCGCCGGCAAGCGGGCCGAGCTGCTCCGCCGCCATGGCGTCTGCCCGAGCCTTGGCATCACGGTAGGCCGCCACGATCAGGTCCTCGAGGTCCTCGGTCTCGTCGGGGTCGAACGAGCCCTTGCGGATCTGCACGCGCACCAGCTCACCGGTGCCGTTGACGGTGACGGTCACCAGACCGTCACCGACGGTGCCGTCGACCTCGGCGCTGGCGAGCGCCTCGGAGGCGGCGACCATCTGCTCCTGCATCGCCTGGGCCTGCTGGAGCAGCGCGTTCATGTCGAATCCGCCTGCGAAGGGGTTCTCGGTCATCGGGTTCTGCTTTCGGTGTCGTGATCAAAGGTCCGGGGCCAGTATCCGTGGTCCAGGTGCGTGGATCGCAAGGCGGAGCGACGAAGGCGATGCGAAGCATCGTCGAGGAGCGACAACGCGGCGAGGCGCGTGCCTGGGCTGCGGAGGCGGGTGGCGGACCTTTGACTCACGACGCCTACTCGTGGCTGATCTCTTCGATGACGCTCGCGCCCAGCTCGCGCTGGAGGAGCTCGGCACCCGCTAGGGCGTGGTCGTCAGCGTCGGGGTCGTCGGGGTCCGCGTCGGCATCGGAGACGCTCGGCTCAGCTTTGGGCGGAGGCCCAGCCTGACGGGTCTCCTGGATCGCTTGGCGCGCGTCAGCAGCCACGTCGGGCTTTGACACGGGTGAGGGAGCCTCGACGGGGGCCACCGCGGACTTGATGATCTTGGGCGCCGGCTCGCCCGCCTGAGCCGACGGGTCGACGATCGCCTCGATCTTCCAGGCCTGCCCGATCTGGTCGATGAGCACCTGGCGAACGATCTCGTCGTTGCCCCCGCTGAGGAACGACTGGTGCGCGCCCGGGTTGTTGAACCCGATCGTCAAGGTGCTGGCGTCGACGTCGACCACCTGGGCGTGCTGACTGAGCAGGATCCACGTCATCCGGCGGCGATGCTTCACGGCGTCGACGACGTCGGGCCACAGGCGACGGAGGTCTGTGATCCCGAAACCGCTGGTCGAGCCGGAATCGCTGGTCGAGCCGGAAGTCGGCCCCTGGGCCGACGACGCGTCGAGATCACCGGTGACGGGCGGTTCAACTGGCGCGGGAGCAGCTGCCGGTGGCTCGGCTGGAGCCTCGGGTGCCGGTGGTCTCGACACGCTTGCCTCGCTAGGGCTCGGCGTCGCGGCTCGACCGGCGGGTGGCTGCTCAACCATCGGCGCCATGCTCATCCGCTTCTCCAAGCGGTCCATGCGGGCTGCCAGGCCGTCCGTGCTGTCGTCGGCACCGGGGAGCAGGACGCGGGCGCAGATCAGCTCGAGCAGCAGGCGTGGAGCTGTCGCGCCCTTCAGCTCGGTGAGACCCGCAGCGACGAGGTCGGCGGCGCGGGTCAGGTCCGAGCGACCGAATCGGGCGGCCTGGGCGACCAGTCGCTCGCCCTGGTCCTCGGGCACGTCGACTAGGCCGGAGGCGGTGGCGTCAGGGACTGCCGAGATGATCACCAGGTCGCGGAGTCGGCGGAGCAGGTCCTCGGTGAAGCGGCGCGGGTCCTGCCCGGTCTCTATGACCTTGTCGACGACGCCGAAGACCGATCGGCCGTCACTGGCCGCGAACGCGTCGACGACCTCATCAAGCAAGGTATCGGGCGTGAAGCCGAGGAGTCCGGTGGTGAGCTCGTAGGTGACGCCGGCTTCGCTCGCTCCCCCGATCAGCTGGTCGAGCACCGACAGTGAGTCCCGGGCCGAGCCGGCGCCGGCGCGGACCACCAGCGGGAGAGCCGCCGGCTCGATCTTGACGCCCTCGCGCTCGCAGAGCTCGGAGAGGTACGCCGACAACGTGCGCGGCGGGATCAGCCGGAAGGGATAGTGGTGGGTCCGCGAGCGGATCGTGCCGATGACCTTCTCAGGCTCCGTGGTGGCGAAGATGAACTTGAGGTGGGGAGGCGGCTCCTCGACCAGCTTCAGCAGGGCGTTGAAGCCCTGCGTGGTCACCATGTGCGCCTCGTCGATGATGTAGACCTTGTAGCGGCTGGCCACCGGCGCGAAGAACGCGCGCTCGCGGAGGTCGCGGGCGTCGTCGACGCCACCGTGCGAAGCGGCGTCGATCTCGATGACATCCACCGAGCCAGGGCCACCTCGGGCCAGGTCGGTGCACGACCGACAGATGCCACACGGCTCGTCGGTCGGGCCCTTCTCGCAGTTGAGTGCGCGAGCGAGGATCCGCGCGCTCGTCGTCTTTCCGCAGCCGCGGGGGCCGGAGAACAGGTAGGCGTGGTTGACCCGGTTGTTGCGCAGGGCAGCCCGGAGCGGGTCCGTGACGTGGTCCTGACCGATCACCTCGCCGAAAGACTCGGGCCGGTACCGGCGATAGAGCGCGAGGGGTGCATCCACGCCTTGCACCCTATGCCTCCGCTCCGACAAACCCGAAGGGGCATGGGACGTAGGCTCCTCGACATGCTCTGCCACGTCTGCCACGGGGAACCCGAGCTCGTCCCGGACTGCCACCCATGCCGCGGGACCGGTCGCGCAACCTCCATCCCGCTCTGTGTCGAGCCTTGGAACGAGGTCGTGCCGGGGCTCTGGCAGGGCGGCACCGACGTACGCAACGGGTCCACGACCGCGGGGGTCGTGACGGACCAGTTCGACTCGGTCGTCAGCCTGGTCGGCGCTACGGAGTACGGCCCGCCGGGCGACGTACCCCACCGGGTGATGCGCTTCGCCGACGCCGGCCTCGACGTCTTCCTCGAGGAGCGGCTAGACGAGCTCTCGGACCATGTCGTCGCTGAGATGGAGGCCGGACGGAAGCTGCTCGTGCGCTGCACGGGAGGGCTGAACCGCTCGGGACTGGTGATCGGGCTCGCCCTCATCAAGCAGGGCCGTACCCCCGACGAGGCCATCGACCTGGTGCGTGCGGCTCGCGGGCCGTACGCGCTGTGCAACGGAGCCTTCGTGAGGTACCTGCGCTCCTTCGGCTGAGGCCGACTTGGGGGCCGCCGAGCCCCTGACCTAGACTCTGCGGCAACCCCCCATGCGGCGGTATCTCGCTGAACTCCCCCAGGGCCGGAAGGCAGCAAGGGCAGGTGAGCTCTATCGGGTGCGTGGGGGGCCTTGTCTTCTCCGGAGCACCGGATTTCTCCGCCTGATCGCTGGCCGGTATCCTTCGCGGCGGAGGATTCGCATAGTGGCCTAGTGCGCTCGCTTGGAAAGCGGGTTGAGTGAAAGCTCTCAGGGGTTCGAATCCCCTATCCTCCGCCATGTGATGAGTCGCGACATGTGACTCAAAGAAGCCCGGGCCGTCGGCCCGGGCTTCTTTGTTGGTTGCGTCGAGATTGCACTCAGGCGGCGTAGCGCACGACGAGTCCTTGGAAGTGGGCTTCCATGACGGGGGTTGGGCCGTGTCGTCTTGGTGGTCGGCTTCGGTAGCGGTGTCGGGTGGGTGTGGTGAGGTCGATGTGTTGGCCGGCGCCGGCTGGTCCGGGTCTCGCGTGCCAAC
>DATILB010000039.1:0-13432 GCA_035477015.1 Nocardioidaceae bacterium
GACTCTTGGGATTGGCACGGGAAGGCGCTCCCTCCGACTATGAGGAACGCCTGAAGCAGCACATCGACGCGGCCGACAAAGTGTGGGAGCAACTGCCCGAGGTTGCTGCCGAAGAGCGAGACAGCGTCATCTTCTTCGCAAAGTTGCCTCACTTCGGCAAACTTGTTGTGACTCGATACGACCAGGGCTATCTGGTACTCCGGGTCATCAACGAAGACCTCTTGCGCTTGCAGCAGGCAGCCGAGGAGTTGGTTCGCGACACGACCTCAAGAAGTGGGCACCTTGACGGGCTTGAGGTCTATTGCAACGAGGCCGAGATCTATGAGCGCGGCCACACCAACGTGATCATGCGCGGGCGCGTAATCGATCGAGCGCTCGGAGAGGCCTCGCGCCGACACCCAGAAATCATCGCGTCCTTGGCAGTCACTCTGCTCGCGACTGTCGTTACGCTCGCTTGGCTAGCCTTTGCGGAGCCGGCAAAAGACATTCTGCGAGGTTCGCTTGAGCGATTCAGCACCGCGATGATTGCGGCCTTCTTTATCAGTCTCGTGACTTTGATTCAGAAGTGGTCACAGCTTAAGCGCAAGGGCGGGATCGACTGGCAGCCTGTGTCCAGCCGCGATTGAGGCGGCCGGTCACCCTCAGCGTCAAGCGGCGGAGTGACGCGCTTCAGCTGGCCGGAGAGCGTTGTGTGCTCTCGAGCATCGCGAGGTCGTCTCGAACTGCCCAGTGCTCGTGGATCCTCCCGTTCTCAGGTCGTGGCTGTCGATGTCGAGGCCGCCCACATCGACACTGCGCATCGTCACACCGCTGACATCGGAGAATCGCAGGGTGGCGCCCTTGAAGCTCGCCTTGACGAAGGTTGCGCCTTCGAATTCCTTCGTGCCGGAATAGGTTGTCATCGCTCCATCATCACCGCTGGCGGGGACAGTCCTGACTGACAGGGTCGTGAGCCGTGTCGGTCGGGAGAGGCGAGCGCACAAGCATTTGAGTGCGTTTCGGACTGCCGGCTGATCCGAAGGGCAAGGTGCCAAGGGCGGTCAGCAGCCAGGTTCGGTCCTGACGTAGCGCTGCCTCGATGAGCGACGCCGCGACGGCACGCCGAGCAGTGCTTCGTCCCGCGAAGCCGCCGTGCCGTGCCGGTCGCGGATCAGCCGAAAGAATGAGAAGTCACCCGTACCAGGGACCAGGAAGATCAAAGCCAGCAGACCGATGGCACGGAGCAAACATTCAGTCATCGTGACATCGACAACCCGATGAGAAAGATCAGGACCACGGTCTCCAGCAGCCGCGCGCTGCCGTCGAAACCGAGGCGTAACTCGCGGGTGGGCGGGCCGCCCTCGTCTAGTGGCTCGATCCACAGCGACCACTCGGCTGCCTGGATCGCATCCTCCGAAGAGACGCCGTGCTTGAGCGCGCTCGGGTGGACCTTCACGCAGCGAAATGGGCCAGGGCGGCCCGGATCGCCTCTGACCTGCTCATGTCACTCTTGGCTGCCGCCGCGTCAAGAGCGTCGAGCTCCTCGACGGTCAGCCGCACCGCCACAACCTGCATCGGCTCAGCCCCACGGCCGGGACGTCCTCGACCCCGACGCTTCAGCTCGTCAACGTCGTATCCCTCTTCGGCCTCGTCGGCCCACTTCTGGATCTGCTCTTCGTTCACCACGCACTTATCGTATAACGAAAATGGAGGTCGTTCCAGAGGTGCCGAGTTACGGGTAGTTCGCCGCTTGATTCAAGGTTGTGGTCGAGCGCCGTCAAGCGGCGAAGTGACTGCACCGTCTCCGGGCGCTCGTCGCGGCAAAAGGCGGTTACGTATGCAGACAGTAGGGCATGCTCATGGCGATGACGGAACTGACTGGACCACAGGCATTACTGTTGCTGAGCTTCGCCTTTGGCGGCTCTTGTGAGCCTTGGTCACGCTGTCACCAGGGAGGATTCGTTCATGCCTGCGAACCCGCAGAATCCTGAAAAGACTCTCGGCTTCTGCACTAGTTGCGGTGCCGAACGCGTCGCGGGATCCTTCTGCGCTGCATGCGGTATGCCGTTCGCAGCGCGACACGAGACACCGGTGCGAGGCTCGACAGTTGCGGTTGTGGCGCCTTCGCTCGAGTTGCGCAAGGGCACCGGCGGCATGCTGTGAGCTGATGGGCCGCCACCAGGCGGCGCAGTGACGCAAAGCGGAGCGCCGAGTGAAGCCCCCCGGCAGTCACGCGTTGTCATGTCGACCGAGAAGCACGACATGTTCACTCGGTGCTTCCGGATCAGCGCACGCGAACGACCGGTGACTTGTCGAAGGTGCATTGCCCGGCGCTGGCGACAACCAAAGCCGCCGAGGTCGCGTAGTAGCGGCCGTTGGCTACGCGAACCCTGAAGGTGCCCGGGCTAAAGGTGACGCGCGTCGCGATCTTCCGGTCAGGTCCAGGGCGGACCTTCCAGATCTTTACGGTGCGCCCGCCATACAGCGCCGGGTAGCCCGCTGCGTAGAGCCGGCCGACGACGCGCTTCGGACTTGAGCCTGCCCGGAGGGTCAGGCTGCGGTCCCGAGTGGGGCAGCCGTTGCCGCCGAAAGACTGCAGGCTCGGGCACTGATCGGTCGCGTCTTCGACGCCGTCGCCGTCCAGGTCGGGTGCCGTGGTGATCGAGAGACTCCAGCCACCGCTGATGGCTCCGGTGTCGCCGGGGTTCTCGTCGAGGGCGTACACAGACCAGGTGCCGTTGCCAACGAGGCCGTTGAAGGCAGCAAGTGAGGTGGGGTGAGTATCGCCGCCTGGCGCCGGTGCCGTGAAGGTGTTGCCCGTGGCGGGCTGTCCGTCGGTCGGCTTCCACGTCCCGGTGGTGGGCGGGTATGGAACTGGGCCTGCCGCGGCATCGTCGAACGTCAGGTTGGCGCCAGTGGCTGCGGGGCAGCCCGAGCCAGGTCCGAGGTCTGCCATGAGAAGGCTTTGCTGGCCCGACGGGGCTACGACCAACACTGCGACGTCGAATGGGCAGGTGTGCGAGTAGCCAGTGAGGACCACATCGAGGTCGGTGATGGCAGTCGTGAGCCCGCTGACCTCGATGGTCGATGGATAGGGGGTGGCCTGACCGGAGTCAGGAATGGTGATCGCTGCGGCGTTGGTGAAGAGTGTCGGCCCCGCAGTTGAGGTCGAGTTTGCCGGGGGCACGGCGCCAACCATGCCGCCCATGACTCCGAGCGCTGCCAGTGCGATGAGCCGGGTTCGCGGCACGATGGCCTCCTATTGGACAGCAGTTGCCTAACGCTAAGGGAGTGTCCCAGCGAGGCATATGGCCCGATGTATCCATGCAGCTTGGGGTGCTCGTCACTGACGCGACGCCTGCAGCGCGTTATTGAGACCACGCCAAAGCCGAGCCGGCCACGTCTGCGCGCGTATGTGACGATCACCCCGCGGTCAGGAAAGCGACGCCGTGCCGGTCGAGGTTGCCTCGGGCGCGACTCGCGGCAAAGTGATGCGGGCGCTGCGCGGCCCGGTACGGGCGCGAAGACTCGATTGTGGGCGATGAGTGCAACTTCGAGCAGGCCGAGTGGGACGATCGCTGCCATGGAACTCGACCTGACTGCCGTCGAGAGCTTCATCGCCGTGACGGAGTCGCGGCACTTTGGTCGCGCGGCCGCCGCGCTCGGGGTTTCGACGTCCGCGTTGACCAAACGCATCAAGCGGCTCGAGGCCGCAGTGGGCGTCCCGTTGATCGAACGCGACACTGCCGGCTTCGCGGGACTCACGCCGGCCGGTCGTCGTTTCGTACAGTTCGCCCCGCAGTTGCTCCACGCCGCCCAGGTCGCCAAGACCGCGGCGACAGGTGCACCTGTCGAAACGCTGAGGCTCGCCGTACCGGCTGGTGTGGGTGTCGTGGCGCCACTGATGCCTCAAGCGCTTGCGACGCTCGAGCTGGCGCTCCAGCACGCTCACCCCGACGTAGGCATCGAATCGGTACGGACTCCGTTCCCGGAGCTGACCCCAGCCCTGCTTGCGGGTGACGTCGATGTGGTCCTGACGTTTGGCCCCTCCTCCAGTCCCGACGTCACCTCGACCCGGCTCTCGGAGATTCATCGCGTCGGACTGGTTGGCGCAACGCATCCGCTCGCATACAAGCGCGCCGTGGACGTGCACGAGTTCGCCCGGCTGCCGATGATCTACAGCCCTGACTTGCCCGACGAGTACATGCAGCCCTTCATCCTCGCCGACGTTCGGCCGCTCGAGGAGGCAACACTGGTTCCGATCAATGCCTCGAACACAGCGCATGTCGCCCAGCGCATCCTCCTCGGACGCGAGGTGACCGTGGTCCCGTTGGCACTGACCGGGAACCTGCCGCCCGAGCTCCAACGGGTCGGTCTCATCGGCGTTCCAGCCAGCTGGTACCACGCGCACCGGCGCCGCGGCGATGACCGCCAAGCACTCCTGACCGCGATCGATCTGATGACCGATTTCACCGACTCGATCACGCGTTCGGCGCTGACGTGACAGGACACCTGTTTCCGAAACGGAAACAACAGCGCCCCTGAGCGTGGGCCCGGCTAACGTCCGGATGTGAAGCGTTCGATCGTGACAGGCGCCATCGAGTTGACCGGCCTCACCAAGTCCTTTGGAGAGGTTCTGGCCGTCGACGACGTCCACGCTGTGGCGATGCCTGGCCAGGTAACGGCCCTGCTCGGACCCAACGGCGCAGGCAAGACCACCGCCTTGCGGATGCTGCTCGGGTTGGTGGCCCCTGACAGCGGAGTCGCGACATTCGACGGCAAGCGGTACGACGAGCTCCAGCATCCGGCGCGCCAGGTCGGTGCGGTTCTCGAGGCATCGGGCTACCACCCCGGACGCACTGCGCTCGATCATCTACGGATCCTCGCGACCGCGTCCAGGCTGGCACCGGACGCGTGCGAACGTGTGCTGGCCGAGACCGGGTTGGCCTCGGACGCGCGGCGGCGGGTCGGAGGGTTCTCACTCGGCATGCGCCAACGACTGGGGATAGCCGCGGCGATGCTGGGAGACCCGGCAGTGCTCGTTCTGGACGAGCCCACGAACGGGCTCGACCCGCCGGGCGTGCGCTGGTTGCGGGGCTACGTGCGGCGACTGGCAGACGAGGGTCGCACCGTGCTCCTGTCCAGCCATGCCCTCAGTGAGGTCGAGCTGGTCGCCGACCACGTGCTCGTCATGGCTCACGGGCGACTGCTCCGGACCTCGTCCCTTGCCGCGTTGCGCGCTGAGGCAGGCGTCGGCTCGAGGGTGCGGACCCCACACCAGGACCGCCTCTGTGCGGCCCTTGATGCAGCGGAGCTCGCGTACCGGCATACAGACGAGGGGTTGGCCGTGGCCGCGACACCCGAGCAGGTGGGGGAGCTCGCGGGCCAGCACGGGATCGTGCTGCACGGACTGGTCGGCACCAACGACCTGGAGCAGGCCTTCTTCCGACTGATCCAGGAGGCCAGCCCGGTAGAGCGGCCGACCGTGGCCGAGGAGGTGTGGTCGTGAAAGCCCTCCTCGCTGCGGAGATGCTCAAGCTGCGCAGCACGCGTACGACGGCGGGGCTGCTGCTGGCGACGCTCGGCCTGGTGGCCCTGACGGTCGGGTCGGAAATTCCGAAGGTGGGAGCCGCGGAGGGGCCACTCTCGCTGGACGACCCGGACCTCCTAGCCGACGTGGTGGCGACCTGTTTCGGTATTCCCCAGTTGTTGATGGTGCTGTACGGCACGATCGCCGTCACCCAGGAGTTCCGCTACGGCACGATCACCTCGACCTACCTCGGCGAGCCGCGGCGCTCCCGCATCCTGGTCGCGAAGTGGATTGCGCTGGCCCTCGTCGGCGCGGTCATCTGCATCGCCACGCTCGCGCTGTCGGTCTCGTTCAGCATCGCGTTGATCCGCTCCCGCGGCGGCGACGTCACTCTCGCGGGACACTTCTGGGGGGTCGTCGCCGTCGGGTTCGTCGTACTGGCCGCGTACGGCGTCATCGGTGTCGCCATCGGCGCCCTGGTCCGCAACCAGGTCGCCGCCGTCGTCGGGGTGATCGTCTTCATGACCGCCATCGAGTTCACCGTCGTCCCGACGTTTCCCGAGGTCGGACGCTGGTTCCCCCTGGGAGCGACGAGCGCAATGTTCCAGAGCGGGCCCTCGTTGGGACTGGACGGGGAACTGCTGTCGGCTCCTGTGGCCGGGCTCGTCCTTCTCGGGTACACGGCTGCGGCCGTTGTCCTTGCACTCCGCATCACTCCAAGGAGGGATGTCCTGTGACATCACGGGGAAGGCTCTTGCCACGCAGACCGACGCTGCGCCAGTGCGGATGACGGATGACCAGAACGGACGCGCGCTGGTTCTCCTCGGTGGGCTATGCGGGCTGGCGTGGGCCGCCGGCCTGCGCGGCTTCATGACACAGATTGTCGAAGAAGACTCCAACGTCAGCTGGGGGGCACGTTCGGCTACATCCTGCTCCCCGGCCTGCTGATAGGACTGCTCCTGGGATGGGCCGAGCATCTTCGCCGCTCGGGTGGCCTGCACCGCCGGCGCTGGCTCGCTTGGTCACCGCTGCTGTTCGCTGCGATCTTGTTCAGCGAGGGCCCGCTGGGAGTGCTCGGGGTCTTTGAGGACGGACTCGGGGGCGGAGCGCTCGGCGTACCGGTCTACGCCATGGCGGGTGGGTACGCGATCTCCGGGCGCGGTCCCCGCTGGGGCCGACTCGCCGGAGGTCTCCTGGCGCTGACGGCCGTTCCCATCTGGGTCGTGACCGTCGAGTCGTTCGCGGGAGCCGACCTGGTCGTCACCACACCCCGCGGACTGTGGGTTGCCGTCTATTACTGGTCGTTCCTCGCGCTGTTCATGGTCGCTGCCGCGATCCCGCATCGGCATGCAGCCAACGAATAGCACAGGACCCGGAAGGGGCTCAATCGTGCTTGGCGGCGGCTCCAGATCATGCCGCAGTCAATCTGGGCGCCAGCACGCGGCGCAGTGACGCGCCCCGGCAGGCTCAAGACCTTCGCTAGCACAAGTGCTACTCTGGCGGTATGGGCACCGTTGGATTGCGGGAATTGCGCCAGGACGCATCCGATCTGGTTCGTCGGGTGGAGGCCGGTGAGGAAATCACGATCACCGTCTCCGGTCGGCCGAGCGCGCGGCTAGTTCCTGCCCGGCCAACGCCGTGGCGGTCCTGGAACGAGATCGCTGAGCTCTTTCGGGGACCGGCCGATGCAGAGTGGGACCGAGATCGGGACCTTCTGGACGACGATGTTCGTGATCCTTGGGAAGCGCCGTGACGGAACTGGCCGAGTTGCCAGAACGCGCCATTCTTGACACCAGCATCGTCATCGCAGACAGCGTCGCTCCGATCCCGGGTGTGCTGGCGATCAGCGCTGTCACCCTGGCCGAACTGCACTTCGGCGTCCTGGTCGCGAAGACTCCGGAGATCCGTGCAGAACGTCTTCGACGGCTGAGCGTGCTGCAGCAGCACTTTGACGCGCTGCCGGTGGACGATGCAGTGGCGGTCAGCTACGGGCGGCTCGCCGCTGCGGTTGTTGATCAAGGCCGTCAGCCCCGCCGCCGCGTTATGGACCTGCTCATCGCCGCCACCGCCCACGCGCACGGCGCGCACCTCTACACACGGAACCCCGGGGACCTCGCCGGTCTCGAGGATCTGATCACCATCGTCACCGTCTAACTCGTCACTCCTGATCGACGCTTCCCGACAGAAGCCCGGGAAAGAGGGCGCTAGCTGCGGCCTAGACGCCGGCCACGTAGGCGGTCAGGAAGTGGACACCGTGCCGGTCGAGGTTGCCTCGGGCTCGGTCGTAGTGCTCGGTGGTGCGGGGGTCGGCATGCCGGGCAAGGATCTGGGCGTCGCGCAACGTGACCCCAGCGTCGAGGGCATTGGTGATGGCGGCATGGCGAAGTGAGTGTGGACTGATGTGCCGCGGAATCCCAGCTTTCTTGGCGATCCGCAGCACCATCCGGTAGCAGTCGCGCCGATCGATCGGGTTGCCGGTGAGTGGACGCAGGACTAGTGGCCCCTCGGTTCGTTCGCCCCGGCAGGCCTCGAGAACCCGTAGAACAGGAACGGTGATCGGCATGGTGGCGGGCTTGTTTCCCTTGCCCACCAGGTGGAGCACCCGATGGCCGCGCATCGTCTCGCCGTAGTCCTCGATCCGCACCGCCGCGGCTTCCGAAGCGCGCAGCGCGTTGATGCCCATCAGGTACGCCAGAGCGCCGTGGTGCACGGTGATGGTCGGGGCGACCTGTAGGAAGCGGATCAGCTCGAGCCTGTCCAGTCCTTGTGTGCGGGACTCGTCGCGGTGCACTCGCGGCAGCCGGGCGTAGACGGCAGGGTCGTGCGGGATCTGGCCATCGATGTGTGCGAACCGAAAGTAGCCGCGGATGCCGTGCATGTCGGTGTTGATCGTCGAGGCCATCAGACCGAGGTCGCCCAAATAGCGGATGTAGAGCTCTACGTGCGCGCGCTGGATCCCCAGCAATGGGTCGAGGCCATTGCTCTCGCACCAGCCGAACCAGCGCCGCAGCTGCGTGCTGTAGAGCGAGTGGGTGCTGCCCGAGTAGCGGGCCAGGAACGAGACGGCAGCAAGCTGCGCCTGTGTCATCGCGCCTGGTTGGAACGGCAGCAAAACAGTTGTGGACATGGCAACTCCCGGCGATCTGCACCCGGCCCCACCACGGATCGCCACACACAGTGAGGCACCCTTGCCTCACGCTAGACCCGCTGAGCAGAACCATTCTCGGGCGATGCCTGAGACGCGGCGCTGTGACGCAGGTTCACGCGAGGCAAGCGGAAGCGGCTGCCATTTGGATGAGTGCGACTGGGCTTACTGATTTTGGTGACCCTGATGGGGGGTCAGTCGTCGTCGATGGTTCTGTTCAGCTCGAGGCCATGAGTGGGGGTCGTCCAACTAGCGAGGAGTTCGAGGGCTTCTTGCGCGGGCGAGCCGGGCTCGGCGGCATAGGTGAGCAGGTTCTGGCCCGGGTCGCCGGGCAGCGGAAGGAATTCGAAGGGCAGGTCCAGGTCGCCGACCGTCGGGTGGTGGATGAGCTTGCGACCGGTGATGTGGAGTCGAACGTTGTGGTTGGCCCAGCGAATCCGGAATTCCTCGCTTCGGGTGGAGAGCACGCCGACGAGGTCACTTAGGCCGCGGTCGTAGGGATCGCGTCCAGCTTCGGTGCGTAGCCCCGCCACGGTGTCGTTGGCGACCGTGTTCCAGTCGGGAAAGAACTCCGTGGCGCGCGGGTTGAGGAAGGTGAAACGCGCTGCGTTGGGCGGGTCGGTCAACTCGTCGTAGATGGGCGCGTAGAGCGCGCGGCCGAGTTCGTTGGCCGCGAGAAGATCCCGGCGTCCGTTGAGTACGAACGCTGGGACTCCGACCATCGAATCCATGATCCGCTGGACGGTCGGACGCACACGCTGGACGCTGGCGCGGCGCCCCCGTGAGGGACGGTTGGTGCTCGCGGCACGGAGCAGATCGGCGAGGTGGCCCCGCTCCGCCTCATCGAGCTGGAGGGCATGCACGATGCCATCAACGACGCCCTCGGAGATACCGGTCGCATCACCCCGCTCGAGGCGCACGTAGTACTCGGCTGAGATACCCGCCAGCATGGCGACCTCTTCGCGACGCAGTCCCGGGACGCGTCGACGCCCGGTGTCGAAGACAGGGAGCCCGGCCTGCGCGGGGCTGACTCGAGCGCGCCTGGTGCTGAGGAACTCGCGGATCTGAGCGCGCACATCACCCCGCACATCAGGACCCTGCTCACTCGACATGGATCCACCCTACGAGCCCATCGAACAGCAAAGGAGTCACTGCGAGTACCACTCTCAGCAGTGACTTCTGCGGTGTTCCCGCCGCTGGTCTTCTGGAGGGACCAACAGCGAAGGACACGAAACCATGAAGCTCATCTCCCTTGGAGGTCTCAAGGTCTCCCGCATCGGGCTCGGTGCGATGACCATGGCCGGGACCTACACCAGCGAAGGCGCCCTGGACGACTCCGAATCCATCCGCACTATCCAGCGGGCCCTCGACCTCGGCGTGACGCACATCGATACCGCCGAGATCTACGGCCCCTTCCATAGCGAGGAGATCGTTGGCCAGGCCATCAAGGACCGCCGGGACCAGGTGGTCATAGCCACCAAGTTCGGGCTGGTCTCTCACGGTGCCGGTGACCCGAAGATCCGGCAGCTCGACAGCAGTGCCACGAGTATCCGTGCCGCCGTCGAAGGTTCATTGAAGCGACTCGGTACCGACTACATCGACCTCTACTACCAGCACAGAGTCGACCCGAACACGCCGATTGAGGAGACAGCCGGCGCCGTAGCCGAGCTGATCTCCGAAGGCAAGGTGCTCCACTTCGGACTCTCCGAAGCGAGCCTCGACACCATCCGTCGAGCCCACGCAGTTCACCCCGTGTCTGCCTTGCAGACCGAGTACTCGCTGTGGACCCGCGACCCCGAAGCCGAGATCCTGCCGCTCCTCCGCGAACTCGGTATCGGCTTCGTCCCCTACTCACCCCTCGGCCACGGTCTCCTCACCGGGCAGATCCGCACGGTTGACGACTTCGCCGACGACGACTGGCGCAAGACCAACCCGCGCTTCACCGGTGAGAACTTCGTGCGCAACCTCGCCATCGTCGACGAGGTCCGAGCCATCGGAGCAGAAAACGGCGCCACCCCGGCGCAGACAGCGCTCGCCTGGCTGCTGACTCGCGGCGACGACATCGCACCCATCCCGGGAACCCGCCGGGTCGCCCGCGTGGAGGAGAACACCGCCGCGGACAATCTCGACCTCAGCCCCGACCAGATCGACAGGCTCAACAACCTCACACCCGCCGCCGGCGAACGCCATGACGAGGCGAACATGGCAACAATCGATCAGTGACCCACCGGGTGGGCCGGGCCTTCGGCTCGGCCCATCCCCGGCTCACCGGTCATCTCACGGGTCAATGTGAGTCCCCCACGCCATCCACCACCGTGCGGTTCCGGTACCGGCTCGCGGCGATGTGATGCGGGCGTCGGGTCGCGTTCGCCGCGGTCGCCCCGGCAATAGATTGCCCACTGGCTAGCAAACGCGAAAGCATGGCGAATTGACTCTGTTTGACGCCGGCTGGCACGGGCGAAGGACGAAGACGCGCTCGTTGGGATCGAGAAGGTGGGCATGGTCAGGGACCTGGAGGCGCTCGCGACAGGGTTCGTCGTGCGCGACGGCTGCCAGATCGTGTGGCAGGAGTTCGGTTCTGGTCCGGACTGCATTTTGTTGCTGCCGACGTGGTCGATCGTGCACACGGACTTCTGGCGGTACCAGGTTCCGGTGCTTGCCGAGCAATATCGAGTGGTGACCTTCGACGGCCTCGGCAACGGGGCTTCAGACAGGCCGACCGACCCGTCGTTCTACGGTGACTTGTCGTTCGCTCGGGATGCGGTCAGCGTGCTCGACGACTCCGGCGTCCGGCGAGCCGCAGTGGCTGGGGTCTCGCAAGGCGGTCCTTGGGCGTTGACACTGGCCGCTCTATACCCGGAGCGAGTCACCTCAGCTGTCTTCATCGCACCGACCGTCCCGCTCGCCGCAAGCCATCCGGTGCGCGCGGCCGCTTCGGCCAGGTTTGAGGATGTGCTGGCGTCCCACGAGGGCTGGGCGAAGTGGAACCGACGCTTCTGGGTCGAGCACTACGAGGAGTTCTTGCAGTTCTTCTTCGGTCAGTGCTTCACGGAGCCAGACTCCGCGAGACAGATCGAGCACTTCGTCAGTATGGGCCTGGAGACCTCAGCCGAGGTTCTGCTCGCCACCGTTGAGGCGCCGGATGAGGACCGCCTGACACCTGACCTCGCCGCAGAGTTCGCCGGAAGGCTCTCCTGCCCGTCGCTGGTGCTGCACGGAGACCAGGACGCCATCTCGCCGCTGGGCCGCGGAACCGAGCTTGCTCGTCTCGCAGGGTCGGAGCTGCACGTGCTTCCCGGGATGGGCCACGAACCGCAGTGTCGTAGCCCCGAAGTCACCAACAAGCTCATCCTCTCGTTCCTCAACGGCGTGAAGGGGAGCTGGACATGACCACCAACAACGGGACCCGGGATCCCCGACATCACTCCCACGGGGCTCGACCGCACCTATTCCTTCGGCTATTCAGACGCTGAGGCGGTAGCCATTCTTCGTTCGGTCAAGCGGAAGCTGCGGAACTCTAAGGCGCTGATGAGCAGGGCGTCGATCGCCCGACTCGACGAGTAGTTTCATTCACTCAAGCTGTACTCGACCATCGGCTTGCTCGCACGTACCCGCGCGAGCTGGCGGCGGAGAGATGCAGGTTGTTGAACGCTCAGGTCCGGAGTCGTTCGCTCGCTTGTCCGGTGAGTTTCGCGATGAGTTCGAAGTCTTTGTCGAGGTGAAGAACTGTCAGGCCGGCGAGCTCGGCTGCGGCTGCGATGAGCAGGTCTGGGATCGATGGCGCTCGATGGTGGCCTTTGCTCGCGAGCATTAGCTGGACAGCGAGCGCTCGGTCTTCGATGGCGGGGGTCAGGTACTCCACGGGCATGGCCGAGATCGGTGGAGTGCTGAACGCCGAGCGTGCCTGGGCAACGGTGCGCGCTGAGTAGCCGATCTCGAGTCTGGTCACTGTCGTGATCCTCACCAGCCCTCGCTCGATGCGAGTCGCCCAGTCTTCGGCGTCGGGGCTGTCACCCAGACGCACCAGGGCGGACTTGTCGATGAGCCAGTCGGTCACCGCCACGCCGCGTCCATGACCTCTTCGTCGGCCAAATCAGCAAACTTGCCGGCGAACTTGCGTAGGTCCTCGATCGAGACCGAGGCACTCGAGGTGGCTGCGTCGGCGGCTAGGCGTCGGCGGATGTACTCGACGCGAGACAGCCCCAAGCGTGCCGCGTGCGCGTCGACCTCCGCCAACACCGCCTCTGGCACGTCGCGGATCAACACATCAGGCATCGTGGACCACCTCCTAGATATCTAATGATATCACATGGCTAACCCCGGCCCGCCACGCGGCGATGTGACACACAGGCCAAGCGGTCAAGGCTGACCTGCGCACACTGATCCGTGGAGCCACACTCGAATGAGGCGGGAGGTTCCGCTTCGGTCGTTGACTTCGTTGAACAGAACCTCGGTGCCGTCATCGAGGCGAGCATGCAGCCCCTTGGTTGTCTCGTCGCCGAGTTCCTCTACCGCGAGTCGTGACTCGGGGTAGGCGGCCTGCAGGTCGTTGTCGGGCAGGTATGGCGTGACCCCCCGGGGTGTCATCGCGGAACCGAAGGTGAGCTCGTAGCCGACGACCTCGCTTTTGGCGACGTCTACCAGTGCAGCGCTGCCATCACGTAGCGGCACGCTGAGGCAGCCGTCGATCGTCGACCCGGATTGAAACGGATCGGCTAACGTCAGCAGCCGCGCCTGCGGCATCCCCAGTGGGACCGGGGCTGAGAAAGAGTCCTTCT
>DATILB010000040.1:0-7816 GCA_035477015.1 Nocardioidaceae bacterium
GCATCGAGCTCTACCTGCGGCCGCGGCTCGGCCGGGTGAAGCTCGACAAGATCGGACCCGACCAGGTCAAGGCCCTGCACCACCACATGCTCACCGAACTTGGCCTCTCAACCACCACCGTTCGCGGCACCCACTTCACCCTCTCCGCGCTCTTGCGCGACGCGGTCATCGCCGGCCACACCAACAGGAACCCCTGCACGATCGTCAACGCTCCAGGTCGCGCGGTGTACAAGGTGAAGCACCTGAGCTCAGCACAAGGCCGGGACTTGCTGGCCAGCCTCGACCCCGGCGACGGCACCGTCCCGGAGATGCTCGTCATAGCCTCTGTTGCGCTGCTCGCCGGCGCGCGCCCTGAGGAGATCCTGGGCATCACGCGCGACAACATCGACCTCGACAAAGGGACCATCACTTTCGCCTGGCAGATCAAGCGCATCGCGTTCGAGCACGGGTGCGGCAAGAAGGACCCGTCGGGAGTGTGGCCTTGCGGCCGCAAGCTTGGCGGGTACTGCACCAAGCGTTTCCTCGACATCCCCGGAGACCAGGAGGTGCACCAGCTCGACGGCGGTCTCTACCTCACCCGGCCCAAGTCCCGGGCCGGATTCCGCGTCGTGCCGATGGTCGGGCCGTTGCAGTGGGTGATGGAGAAGTACCTCGAGACGTGCACCCCGGACCCGAAGCACGGGCTGATCTTCACCAGGGACAACGGGCTGCCGCAGGAGCCGACGCGGATTCGGGCCCGGTGGCGTGCGGCGCTCGCGGCCGCGGATCTGCCGCCAGTGAACCGCCACTCCGCCCGACACACCTGCAACACGATCCTTGCCGAGCTGCACGTGCCCGTCGAGGTTCGACAGAAGATCCTCGGCCACGCCTCGCGAGCTGTGAACGAGGAGGACTACACCCACACTTCGGACCAGCGGGTGCGTGAGGCCATGACGGCAATCGGTGGAGAGCTCGACTGGCGGTAGGTCACTCGTCTGCGGCGAGCAGCACGACGTCGTCGATGCGTTGATGGAGGTATGCCCGCTCGAGCCCGTACAGCGCCGACAGCCGGACCTCGAGCATCCACGGATCGACCCACAGGTCGGCGGCTGCCCGGTCATGGTCGCCGCGGTGGAACACCAGGGTGTCCGCGACGTCGCGCATCGAGGGCAGCAGAAGCCGCGCCGAGATCCGATCGACCAACACTTCCTCAGCGATCCGGCCACAGCCAGACGCCGGCCCTCGTTGAACGTGCGTCACCTCATGGGTGATCGTGCACCGACGCTCCTCGAACGACATGCCCTCGGCCAACGTGATCGTTCTGGTGCCCCAGTCTGTGCTGCCGTAGGTGTCGCTCGGCAGATCGTGCGACCACTTCAACTTCCACGTCGACCCGAGCGCCCGCATCCGGCGCCAGGGGTTGAAGCGGTGCGTCTCCCTCATGAGGCGTGAGGTTATGGAGAGGGTCCGACAAACTCGGGGGTGGGCCCCAGCGGCCAGTCAGTCCGCCGGCTGCAGCGTGGGGCCGGCAGGCCCGCGCCCGGGGTTGCGGCGCGCGGCCGCAGCCTCTGGCAGTTCGGCCACACGGTCCTCCGGGACCGCGTTGGCGAGCTCCTCGAGTGCGGCAAGCCACGTCGGCTTGTCAACGTTCGCTCCCCGAGCCCCATCCTGAGCGAGAAGAGTCGCAGCGACCGCTGGGTCCTGCTGACTCAGGCCGAGGTAGTGGACCACCACCACCAACTTCGTCGCACCGGGTGCAAGCCCGCGGCCTAGCGACTGCACGGACTTGTTGCGCGGTTGCCCCTTCAACTCCAACACCTCAGCCGTGCCGTCGGCAGCGGTGAACCTGTAGTCGGGATGACCAGCGGTCACGGTTGGAACCTGAAGGCCTGTGGCGCCTTCGCGGACGATGGCCTTGATCAGTCCGTCCAGGGCCTCTCGGATCGGCTGGGACAGCTGGCCAGCCTCGTCGGTCGGCACCCACGGGCCGAGCTCTCCTGGCGGCCGGCCAGCGGCTTCCCGTAGCTCGATCGGAGTCACGCCGAAGACCGCGGCCCACATGCGCAGTGTGCGGTCTGTTGGACTCTGAGCGTGGTCGCCCTTGAGCGCCTTGTAGATGTTGCCCCGAGCGTTGCTGTCCACCTCGGCGCCGTTCTTACGCGCAGCGTCGATCATCTGATCGACAGAGCGGTCGCCCTTGGCCCTGTTCAGGATGTCGGATAGCGCGGTCACGTCTACAACTCTCGGGTGCGGGGTCGTGCAGCCGCAACCAATCTTGTGCGCTGCTATGCACAAACTACAGCGTTGTGACGCGCGAACGGCGCTCAAATTCCCTACAACGGGGGTTGCGCTTGTGCAGGTTCAGGTGCACACTTGTCGTAAGTCGTTGACGACTTGCTACACAATTCCTTACAGTCGGAGGCGACCAATGGACACGCTGGAGACGGACAAGTGGAGGCTGACGGTGAAGCTCAAGTCCCACCGGGCGCTCATCGAGTACATGCACTTCCACCGCATCGGCACGGCCTACGAACTGGCACGGCGATCCGACCTCAAGCCCGGAGTCGTGGGCCACCTGGTCGCACGCCGCCGCACCTCTTGCTCTCTCGCCACGGCTCGCGCCATCGAGGAGGCACTGCAGTGCCCTCCTGGGTTCCTTTTCGAGCCGCGAATGTCGCAAGTAGCGGACACCAAGCGACTGCGGGAGGCATCGTGAGCAAGCTCGCTCTCCCCGCCGTGGCGTTCAACATGGCCGGCGCGATCGCCACCAGCGGCATCGGTGAGACCACGATCAAGACCGCCATCCGCGAGAACGAACTCATCGCGCACTACGTCGGCAACAAGCTCGTGATCCGCGCGGCCGACCTCGACGACTGGATCCAGTCGCTTCCGACCGAGCGGGCCGCGTCATGAAGCCCATGACCGCCTACGCCGTCGTTCACTACTTGCTCCGTCAGCACAAGGGTGCAGCTCTCGAGCGCACCTGCGTTGAGTGCGCAGCCCCGGCTCGACACTGGGCGTACGACCAGAACGACGTGTTCGCTCGGGTCGACAACGAGACCGGCCAGGTCTTCTCGGTCAACTTCGACCACTACCAGCCGATGTGCCAGCGCTGTCACCAGCGCCTCGATGCGGCTTTCGAGTGTCCGCCACGCGAGCCTGCGAAGTGCGGGACGCTCAGCGGCTACAACGTGCATCTCCGCAACTCGGAAGCACCGTGTGCTGCGTGCGTAGATGTTCGCCGCGAGTACCACCGCGCCTACAACGCGAAGGCCGCGTCATGAACGACCGCGGCTCAGGCGGCATCGTCGCCCTCGTCATCCTGACCGTCTTCGCGGCCATCATCGCCGCCTGCCTCTACATGGCAGCGCAGGCCGACACCCAGCCGCTGATCGAGCAGGTTCAGCAGTCCTTCGGTGGTCTGCTGTGAGCGCCGCGCGAGAGTACTTCGTCGACGAGTCGCCCCGCGCCGCGGCCGCGAACGTGTGCGCGGCGACGGGGAACCTACTCGCCCACCTGTCCTGGTTCCTCCACGGAACCGCTGAGCCCGACGATGAACTGCTCGAGCTTCTCGACGCGTTCTTCCAGAGCGGCGATCTGCTGACGCGCCACCTCGTCGCGCTTGGATCCCGGGTCGGGGTAGATGCGAGCCATGACGGCTCCTCTCGTTCTTCGATGGGTGAGACCTCGAAGGTAGGCGCGCCGGGTGACCCCATTCACCTGGCGCGCCGTTCGGGAGGTGCGTCGTGAGCGCCGCGACACCGGCGCTGCGGGTGCTGGCCGCGATCCACTCCGGTGCTGTCCTGGTCGCTCGTCCGCGTGGTGTGGTTCATGTCCACCCGGGTGGGCTTACCCGCAGCGGACGCTCTGTTCCGGCGACGGGACGTCCGTTCTGCGGGGTCAACTCCCGTCGTCTCCGCGTCCTCGCGACGTCTGGTGCCGAGATCCCGGCCGCGTTGACTGGTCGCCGGTTCTGCCGGTCCTGCACCACCCGGCTCCCCGCGCGTCTCGGGTCTGTGGTCGAGCTCGTGACCCGCGAGGACCGCGAGGTCGCGTTCGGTGACCTGACTGTCGCGGACCTCCACCTCGCCGGCGTCTGGTGTCGTACGCCGGACGAGACGTACCAGGTGCAGTCCCTCCTGATGCTGGTCCACGGCCCGAAGCCGATCCGCCCCACCAGCGCCAGCAGCCGCGAACTGCTCGCGGCGTACGACGCCGTCAAGGCCCGCCGCGACCAGCTCGTCGAGCAGGCCCGCACCGACGACGAGATCGCCGCGACCCGAGCGACCCAGGAGGCCGTGGCCCACAACCGGGCCCTGGTCGAGAAGAACCGCCGCCGCGAGGTCGCGATCGAGAAGGCCGCCGAGGTCGCCCTCGCCGGCGGCTACGTCCTCCCCCACCAGCGCGACCTGCTCAACAGCGCCTGAACCACCAGCGCCACCCGGAAAAACGCAGCGGGTCCGGCACATCGCCTGCCAGCGACCGGACCCACCAACACAGAAAGGGTATCCCGTGGAGTACCTGCAGAACCTTCTCGACGCCGCCTACGCGGCCCGGTGGCTCATCACATTCGTGATCGTCGCCCTGCTGATCGCCCTGATCGCCCGCGTCGTTGGTGAGCGCGACGACGCCCGGGCCGAGGCACGTCGTCTCTACATGGAGAACGCCGAACTCCGTGGCCGGCTTCGGGCATCAGGTGTCCAGGTCCCGGTCCGTCGGAAGCGCCCCATCATCGCCGGGCGGGTGATCTCGTGATGAAGATCGACAGCGCACAGGTCGCCGACATCGTCCTCGAGCAGGCGGTCCTCGACGCCCGCGAAGAGATCAAGCTCGAGCAGGCGGTCCTCGACGCCCGCGAAGAGATCAAGGCCGGACATGTCGTCGCGGCTCGGAACGTCCTGAACGATGCCCTCCGCGTCGCTGATCGCCACCTGGCGGTGGCGTGATGTCCGATCCCGTGATCAGCACCTGCATCCAGAACACCCGCGCTGTCGCGTTCGTGCTCGACCAGGCCGAGAAGGTCGGGCTGCCCGACCCGATGAGCGTCGCCATCGGACGCGGGTACGACAACGAGATCTCCCGCAACGCCCCGCGGATCCGGCTGCAGTTCAAGACCGCCGAGGACCTGCAGGCCTGGGCCGACCACCTCGAGGTCGAGGTCTTCTCCATGTCGACCGTCGCATCGAGCTTCGGTCGCATCGCGTCGGTCTGGCACCACGACACTGTCGCTGAATGGCTGGACGTGCCCGTCGCACTGACCGCCGTAACCGAGCACCCGGTCCGCGCACTGGCGGTGGTCCCGTGACGAAGGTCGTGCTCGACACCCCGATCTCGGACGAGACCCGGGCCGCGGTCGCTGAGGGCTGGGCCCTCTACGAAGCGGCGACGCAGGAGAACGGTCCCTCGGACGAGTGGGACCGCCGCGTCATTGACCACGTCATCCGGCACCTGTGTCGCCAGGGCAAGCCGTTCTCGGCGAACGCCATGCGGCCGCTGCTGCCCGAGGTCCGCAAGTGCCTGATCTCGCGCCGGCTGATCGCCGCGCAGAACGACGGTCTGTGCCGCTACGTCGGCGTGACCCCTTCCACCCTCAAGTCCACCAAGGCCGCACGCGTGAACGTGTACGCCCCCATCGCTGGAGCCCTCGATGACTGAACGCCTGATCACCCTCCCGTTGACCTCGGTGCACGCGCACCCGGACAACCCGCGGATCGCCGCTGAGGCCGACGACGAACTCGTGGACTCGATCCGCATCCACGGCCTCCTCGAACCGGCGATGGTGGCTCCCGACCCGGCGCTCGAGGACGTGTATGTCCTGCTCGACGGGCACCGCCGCTACGACGGTGCGCAGCGCGCCGGCCTCAAGGAGGCGACGTTCCGAGTCCGCGACGACCTGGTCACGACCGCGCAGCAGATCGAGGTCATGGTCATCACCGGCCTGCAGAAGCAGCTCCTCTCGCCGGTTGAGGAGGCCCGGGCCTACGAGCAGCTGACGTTGCTCGGGATGGACGAGAAGCAGATCGCGAAGTCGTCCGGCTACTCCCGGGCACGGGTGAAGCAGCGGCTGCGCCTGACTGGCCTGACGAAGGAAGCACAGACCGCGGTCCACACCGGCGAAGCGACGCTGGTCGACATCGAGGCCTTCCACGAGTTCGCCGGGGACCCCGACGCGACGGCCAAGCTAGAGGAGGCACTGGGCACCGACGACTTCCACCTCACGGTCATCCAGCTCCGGACCCGCCGCGAGCGACTGGAGAAGAACGCCGTCGCGGTCGCCGAGTTCACCGCCCTCGGCGCCCGGCCTCGCCAGCCTCACGAGACCACCCGCTGGCTCACCCAGTACATGTGGTCAGAGACGCCCTTCGCTGAGCCCGCTACCCACGCAGAAGCCGGGTGTCTCGGATACATCGACTACGGCGCGGACTCCTACACCGAACCGACCATGGTCTGCCTTGCACCGGCCACCCACGAAGACATCGCCGTCGTCCCCGGCGAGGACCCCGCCGTCGCCGCTGCCCGGGAGAAGGAAGCACAGGCCGAGCGGGCTGCCCGCGACGCCGCCCGCGACCTGCAGGACGCCGCCAACGAGGCGCGGCTGTCGTGGCTCTACGACCACTTCACCTCGCTGTTCCCGATCAAAGGCAACAGCGCTCTCGCCCTGACGCTGGCCGGCGTTCTGCCCGGGATGGACATGAACCTCTACCAGGAGTCAACGCTCAGGGCGCTCGAGGTCGACGTCCCCGAGGAATGGAGCGCGAAGTCTGCCGCAGTCTCTGAAGCCAAGGCAGTCCTCGCGACCGCGACGCCAGTCAAGGTGCTGCGCGCCTTCGCCCGGTTGCACGCCGCCGCGGCGGCCGACCTGCTCGCCGACGACTTCGGTAGCCACCGCGACCTCGACGAGATGACCAGCCAGCTGCAGGCCTGGGACTGGCTCGCCTCGACCAACTACCCCATGCCTGAGGTCGACGTCGTACGCCACCAGGAGTTGCGCGAAGTCGTAGCCGAGAAGCGGGGCGAGGACCAGTGAGGACCACCGCCCCGTCCAAGGTGTGCAACCGGCCTGGCTGCGACGTCCGCATCGTGCTCGCCAAGCGGGTCGACACGCAGCGCTGGGTGCCCTACGAGGCCGAGCCCCGCGAAGGCGACGCCATGGCCGGCTGCCACGTCCTGATCGGCGAGCAGGCATGGAAGCCCCCCGCTCTGGCCGAGCACTGGCAGGTCCAGTTCGAGCTCCCGTCGATCGACAAGGCACGCGACCTCGTCGCCCAGTACCCCCACCACCGTCCGCACTTCCACCTCACCACCGAAGGAGAACCCACGTGAGCACCACTCACATCCGCCCCGCCCTCGACGTCATCGCCGAGCTGCGCCGCGGTCGTCTGCAGAACGAACTGTCCGAAGGGCTCCACGAGCTCCTCTCCGCGTGCCAGGACACCGGCAAGAAGGGCCAGCTGGTCCTGACGATCACGGTCGAGCCGAAGAAGGTCGGCGAGCACGAGACCCCCCGGGTGGAGATCTCCGACCAGGTCACCGTCAAGCGCCCCCGCCGCTCGGTCATGCCGTCGACGTTCTACCTCACCGACGACGCGAACCCCGTACGCCGCGACCCCAACCAAGACGAGATCCCCGCCCTGCGCGAGGTCCCGCGCGACTTCACCGAACCCACCCGTTCCGCCGACCGAGAGGCCAACTGACCCATGCCGAACCTCACTTACGAAGCCACCGCCACCTCCGACACCGAAGCCGCCATCCGTGCCGGCATCGCTGTCGCAGACCCCCGCCCTCTCGGTGACGGTCGCCGCTTCTACGCCAATGTCATCCCCGAGGGCTCCAAGGT
>DATILB010000041.1:0-6270 GCA_035477015.1 Nocardioidaceae bacterium
GACGATGGGCGTCGAGGTCGTCGACGAGCGCCCCTACGACCTGATCGCGTTGCCGAGGCAGTCCTACATCTACGACTTCGGGCTGCGCTACGGCCGGCCGTTGCCGTCGGGTGGCCGCGAGCTGTTCCAGGATGCTGTCAACGCGGTGTGGGACGGCCTGAACGAGTCCGACGGCTTCAACGGCCTGGTGCTGGCGGCCGGGCTGACCTGGCGTCAGGCCACGCTGCTGCGGGCTTATGCCAAGTACATGCGGCAGGGCGGCACACCGTTCGCGCAGGACTACATCGAGGGCGCCCTCAAGGGCAACGTGGACATCACCCGGCTCCTGGTCGCCCTCTTCGAGGCCCGGTTCGACCCGGGCGCTCACCACCTGCCCGCGGACGCCGAGTCGCGCGTCGCGAAGGTGGAGGAGATCGAGTCCAGGATCCGTCGGGCGCTCGACGACGTGGCCAGCCTGGACCACGACCGGATCCTGCGCTCCTACCTCACGGTGATTCAGGCCACGCTGCGTACGAACTACTTCCAGCCGGCCGACGACTTCAGCAACAAGCCCTACATCTCGTTCAAGCTCCAGCCCAACCAGATCCCCGAGCTGCCCGAGCCCCGACCGAAGTTCGAGATCTTCGTGTACTCGCCGCGCGTGGAGGGCGTGCACCTGCGCTTCGGCATGGTCGCGCGCGGTGGCCTGCGCTGGTCCGACCGACGCGACGACTTCCGCACGGAGGTCCTCGGGCTGGTGAAGGCGCAGATGGTGAAGAACACCGTCATCGTCCCGGTCGGCGCCAAGGGCGGGTTCTTCTGCAAACAGCTCCCCGACCCCTCCGACCGCGAGGCGTGGATGGCCGAGGGAATCGAGTGCTACAAGACGTTCATCTCGGCTCTCCTCGACGTCACCGACAACCTCGTGCAGGGCGAGATCGTCCCGCCCAAGTCTGTGGTTCGGCACGACTCCGACGACGCCTACCTCGTCGTCGCCGCCGACAAGGGCACCGCGACCTTCTCCGACATCGCCAACGGTGTCTCGGTGGCGTACGGCCACTGGCTCGGTGACGCGTTCGCCTCGGGTGGCTCGGTCGGCTACGACCACAAGGGCATGGGCATCACTGCCCGCGGTGCCTGGGAGTCGGTCAAGCGCCACTTCCGTGAGATGGGCGTGGACTGCCAGACCGAGGACTTCACGTGCGTCGGCATCGGCGACATGAGCGGCGACGTCTTCGGCAACGGCATGCTGCTGTCGGAGCACATCCGGCTGGTCGCGGCGTTCGACCACCGGGACGTGTTCCTCGACCCGACGCCGGACGCTGCCACGTCGTACGCCGAGCGCAAGCGGCTCTTCCAGCTGACGAGGTCCTCCTGGCAGGACTACGACAAGACGCTGATCTCGGAGGGCGGTGGCGTCTTCCCGCGCTCCGCAAAGAGCATCCCCATCACCGAGCCCGTACGCCGGGCGCTGTCCTTGGAGGAGGGTGTCGGCGCGATGACGCCCAACGAGCTGATCAACGCGATCCTCCTGTCCGAGGTCGACCTGTTGTGGAACGGCGGCATCGGGACCTACGTGAAGGGTGAGACCGAGACGCACGCCGACGTCGGCGACAAGGCCAACGAGCCGATCCGCGTCAATGGAGCCGAGCTGCGGGTGAAGGCGGTCGGTGAGGGCGGAAACCTCGGTCTGACCCAGCGCGGCCGGGTCGAGTACGCCCGCAACGGCGGTCGAATCAACACCGACTTCATCGACAACTCGGCAGGTGTCGACACCTCCGACCATGAGGTGAACATCAAGATCCTGCTCGACGCGGTCGTCGAAGCGGGTGACCTGACCCACAAGCAGCGCAACGAGCTGTTGGCGTCGATGACCGACGAGGTCGCAGATCTGGTGCTGCGCGACAACTACGAGCAGAACACCGCGCTGGGATCCGCAGTGGCCCAGGCGGCGCCGTTGCTGCACGTGCACGAGGACTGGACGCGACGGCTGGAGCAGAAGAGGCTGCTCGACCGAGCTCTGGAGTTCCTCCCGTCCAAGAAGCAGGTGGCCGAGCGTCTCGAGGCGAAGCAGGGGCTGACCGCCCCCGAGCTGGCGGTGCTGCTGGCCTACACGAAGATCGTGCTGGCCGACGAGCTGCTCGAGACCGACCTGCCTGACGACCCGTTCCTGCGCTCGGACCTCTACCTGTACTTCCCCACGCCGATGCGCCAGCGCTTCCGCGAGCAGATGGATGCCCATCCGCTTCGTCGGGAGATCATCGTCACCCAGGTCGTCAACGACTTCGTGAACGGTGCGGGCATCACCTTCTACCACCGGCTCTCGGAGGAGACCGCGGCCACCGCCGAGGAGCTGGTCAGGGCGAACTTCGTGGCCCGGGAGATCTTCGGGTCGCGTGCCGTGATCGACGAGATCAACGGCTACGACAACAAGCTGTCCGCCGATGTGCAGACCTATATGCGCCTCGAGATGCGCACCCTCGTCGAGCGCACGACCCGCTGGCTGATCATCAACCGTCGGCCTCCGCTCGACAGCGAGGGCACCGTTGACTTCTTCGGTGTCATCGCCCAGCAGGTGGTGGCCGCTCTGCCCGAGCTGCTGACCGGGCGTCAGCTGGACGCCTTCGAGCTGCGTCGATCGCGTCTCGTCGACCGAGGTGTGCCCGAGGAGCTCGCCGCGCGGATCGCGGTGCTGCCTCCGGCGTACGCCGCGCTCACCATCGTCGAGACGGCCAAGCGGGACAAGGTCGACCCGCTCGACGTCACTCGGCTGCACTTCGCGCTGGGTGAGCGGCTCGGCCTGTCCGCGCTCGTCGCTCGGATCCTCGCCCTCCCGCGGGACGACCGTTGGCAGACCATGGCGCGCGCGGCGCTGCGCGAGGACCTGCACGCCGTGCACGGGCAGCTCACCGCTCAGGTGCTCAACGGGACCTCACCGGACCAGTCGGTGCCTGCCCGCATCGCCGACTGGGAGGAGGGTGACGAGGTGGTGGTCACCAGGGCCGTCGGCACGCTCGATGAGATCTGCTCTGACGACAAGGCGGATCTGGCCAGGTTGTCCGTGGGTCTGCGAGTCGTCAGGACCTTGCTACAGACGCCGTGAGTGCCGCGTCGACCGCGTCGTACAGGTCGTCGGCCTCGGCGCGTGAGCGGCCGATCGCGGTCAGGCCCAGCCGCCCGTCGATGGCCAGACACTCGAGCATGTGCAGTACGACGCCCGTGCCGGTGGCCGGGTCGAAGTTGAGTCCTGCGACGCGGACGATGTCGATGACGCGGCGGGCGGGCCAGCCGATCCGAGTCTCGTCCACCAGGTTGTCGGTCGACCGGTAGTACCGCGTTCCGGCATTGCCGTCGGTGCGCCAGTGACCGGACGTCTCGTCGTACATGCCCGGGGTGAGGTGCCGAAGGGTCGAGAACGGGTGGGTGGTGCCGCCCTTGCGGAGGTTGATCTCGAGTGCGAACACCTCCCACGAGCCTCGGTTGCGTACGGCGACGAAGTCGACCCCGACGCGGCCCAGGACCCCGTGCTTGGCCAGCTCGGTTCCGACCGCTCGGCCGTGCTCGGCCAGCTCGGCCGCGTAGCTCTCGTCGGCCGGGAACGTACACCCGAGGTACACCTGGTCGTCGGGCCCGCCGAGCACCTGCTCGTGCGTCGACAGCACCGTGACGTCGCCGAAGGGGGAGATGTCCAGCTGGACGCTCGGACTGCTGAAGCCCTCGCCGGTCACGAGCTCTTCGACGATGCCACCGGCCGTGAGGTCCGAGACGTACCAGGCGGGGATGCCAGCGAGCTGGTCACGCACTGCGGTGCCGTTCTGGTCGTCGGTAAGCCGGATCACCAGGTTTCCGTCGCCGGCCCCGCTGTTGTCGTGCTTGACCACCACGCCCGTCGCGTTGGGGTGGACGGTCCGAATGTGTGCGATGGCGGAGGCGACATCGGCGAGGTCGTGGATGTCCTCACGGCCGAGCGCGACGGGGACGCCGGCCCGCTGGAAGAGCCTTCGCCCGGCGCTCTTGAAGCCCAGCGGCCAAAGGGTAGGTGCAGTGCCGTTGATCGGGACGCCCAGCTCTTCGGCCAGGGCGACCTCGAGCTCCGTGACGTTCCACGGCTCGATCATCGCGGGGCGCCCGCCGATGAGCCGCCGGATCTGCTCGATGAGCTCAGGGTGCTCGAGCAGCTTGATGGCCACCGAACGGCCGGAGCGGTCCGGGACCTCCACGATGTGCAGCCGACCGCTGGCCGACGACCGGGCTTCGCGTGGCCAGAGTCCGGCGTAGTAGTCGAGGACCTCGGGTGCAGGGGACGCGCAGGAGACGAAGATCAGGTCGCAGCCCGGGATCCGGGGGAGCATCAGGCAGGACAGGAGGTAGCGGTGCTCGAGCGCCGGTATTCGTGGTGCGTAGTGGCTCATGATCGTCTCGCCCAGGCTGAACGACGGCAGCGCGATCACCACGTGCGGCGTCGTCGACCCGGTGGCGTTGGCCGCCCACGCCTCAGGGAGTCGTTGCTGCAGCAGCGCGAACTCGTCCACGCCCCCATCGTGGTGGGCCAAGGGGCGACCGCTCCATAGTCCTGGCGGACCAGACCAACTGGTACAACCAGTTGACATGTTGACCTCTGCTCGGCGATCGTTGAGCCATGCAGGTCAGCCCCGTAGTCCGTACCGCCGTCTCCGACGTCGTCTTCGCATCCCTCGTGGACGAGATCCTGTCCGGCCGCACCGAGCCGGGCCAGGCGATTCCGTCGGAGCGCGAGCTCGCTGTCGCCTTCGGGGTCAACCGGCACGCGGTGCGTGAGGCGCTCAAGCGCGTCCAGCAGGCCGGTCTCGTCGCGATCTCCCAGGGCGGCAAGACCCGCGTGCAGGACTGGCGTCGGTACGCCGGTCTCGACGTGCTCGTCGCGCTGACCACCAGCGGGGCCGTGCCGGCCAAGACGCTGATCCACGACATCGCCGTGATGCGCGCCAGCCTCGGAGCCGACGCTGCGCGCTGGTGCGCACGCAACGCCACGGACGAGGAGCTGGCCGCCGTGGTGTCCGCGGCTGCCGCCTTTCCTGCCGGCGCGGTCGCGCCCGCTGAGCTCATCGCGATCGACCTGACCTTCTGGGAAGCCGTCATCGACGGTTCGCACAACGTCGCCTACCGGCTCGGCCTCAACACGCTGGTGGCGGGCCTGGTGGAGATGGGCTACGAGCACGTCGAGGGCCTCTTCGACGAGCAGGCCGACCGCGACGCCCATGTGCAGCTGGCCCAGCTGATCGCAGACCGTGACGAGCAGGGGGCGCGCGCACTCGCCGAGCGCCTCATGTCGCCGAAGGAGTAGCTCCGATGTTCGACCTGATCCTCCACGCCATCCCGGTGTTCGTCGTTTGCCTCGTGCTCGAGGCCGCGTCGTTCCACTTCCTGCCCGATGACGACGAGCTCGGCTACGAGGTCCGTGACTCGCGCACGAGCCTGACCATGGGCCTCGGCAACGTCTTCATCAACATCGGGTGGAAGCTCGCTGTGCTGGCTGCCTACGCCGCGGCGTACACGGTGGCGCCGTTCCACTTCGCCGCGGACAACCCGCTGACGTGGGTGATCCTCTTCTTCGCTGACGACTTCCTGTACTACTGGTACCACCGCACGCATCACACGATCCGCGTCTTCTGGGCCAGTCACGTCGTCCATCACTCGAGCGAGTTCTACAACTTGTCGACCGCTCTCCGTCAGACCTGGACGCCGTTCTCCTCGCTGCCCTTCTGGCTTCCCCTGGCCTTCTTGGGTTTCTCGCCGTGGATGATCCTGTTGCAGCAGTCAGTGAGCCTGCTGTACCAGTTCTTCATCCACACCGAGCGCGTCGGCACCATGTGGCGCCCGGTCGAGCTGGTGATGAACACGCCCTCGCACCACCGCGTGCACCACGGCTCGAACGCGCAGTACCTCGACAAGAACTATGGCGGCATCCTGATCGTCTGGGACCGGCTCTTCCGCAGCTTCGAGGCTGAGGGCGAGCGCGTGAAGTATGGACTCACGACCAACATCAAGACCTTCAACCCGGTCCGCGTCGCGACCCACGAGTACGTCTCGATCTGGGCCGACGTACGCCGTGCGCGCTCGTGGCGTGACAGAGTCGGCTACATGTTGAAGGGTCCGGGCTGGAGCCCCACCGGATGACCGAGTACGCCTTCGCCGGAGTTGCCGGCCAGGCCGCAGCCGTTGCTTCCGGAGAGATCACTCCACTGGACCTCACGCGTGCGGTCCTCGCTCGCATCGACGAGCTGAACCCGCGCCTCAACGCCTTCGCCGAGG
>DATILB010000042.1:0-9962 GCA_035477015.1 Nocardioidaceae bacterium
TGGACAGGGTGCCTTGCGCGGCGCCCTCGAGCTTCTCTACGGCGTCGATGCGCGAGGTCGCGCGGACCCGTGCACCCACCGGCACGGGGGCAGGGAAACGGACCTTGTTGAGGCCGTAGTTCACGGCCATGCTGATGCCCTCCACGGCGTACAGCTCGTGCAGGAAGACCGGCAGCAGCGACAGCGTGAAGAGACCGTGCGCGATCGTCCCACCGAAGGGCCCTTCGGCTGCCTTCGCCGGGTCGACGTGGATCCACTGGTGGTCCCCGGTCGCATCGGCGAAGAGGTCCACCTTCTCCTGGGTCACCTCCATCCACGAGGTCGTCCCGAGGGACTCACCCTCGGCCTCGATGAAGTCGGTCAGGGACTCGAAGACGCGCATGGTCACACTCCGATGTAGAGGATGGTCAGGACGAGGAACGCCACGGCGGCGTACGCCTCGAAGATCGAGCGGAGTACGACGGGCGCGTTGCCGAGCTCCATGAAGTGGATCCCGACGAGACGCAGCTTGATGAAGCCGATAGCGAGTACGGCGACACCTGCGACGGTGTGCGACGCCGAGCTCTCGACGCCGACGAGCCAGGTCAGCACGGTCGCGCCGACGAGCGCGCCGAAGAGAAGGTCGATGCGGCTCATGGTCACCTCACCACGTACAGGAGCGGGAACAGGACGAGCCACAACATGTCCACCATGTGCCAGTAGACGGCACCGCACTCGGCGAGCCGGAAGCGACCGACGGTCAGCTGCGGTCGCCTGGCGATCGTCACGAGCACGGTCAGGAACACCGCACCGATGACGAGGTGCGCGAGGTGGATCCCGGTGAACACGAAGTAGTACATGAAGAAGTCGTTGTCAGCCGGGGTCTGGCCGTCGCTGATGAGCAACGAGTACTCCAACACCTTGACCGACGCGAAGGCCACCGCCGTCGCGAGAGCGGCGACGAACCACCTCGTACGACGAGGCGAGCGCGCCTTCAGCGCCTGCATGCCACGAGCGACGAACCACGACCCGGTGAGGAGCAGAACTGTGTTGAGCAGGCCGAGCTCGACATGCAGATGTGCCTGCGCCTCCGCGAAGACGGCGACGTCCTTCGCACGGGAGACCACGAGCACGCCGAAGAAGACGCCGAACATCAGCAGGTCGCCCATGATGAAGACCCACAGGCCCTCCTCGCCGGGCAGATGACGCTGACGCGGGCCCCCTGGGGAAGAGGCCCGCTCAGCAGGTGCGTCGAGCTGCACGGTCACTGTGCCGCCAGGATCAGCTCGTCATCGTCCGTCAAGGTGCGCTCTTCACGATCCGGCAGCGCGCGCAGCATCAAGATTGACATCGTGATGAACCAGGTGCCGAAGACGGTGGCCGCGAGCCAGAAGGAGAGGACGCCGTCCCAGGCGAACGGGCCGGACTTGAAGTAGAGCAGGATGCACGCCGGCAGGAAGCCGAAGCCGACCCAGAAGTTGTAGTAGCCGGCCCAACGTGGGAAGGCGGGACGTGCCCGCTTGTCCATCAGGATCGCAGCGCCGAGGACGATGGCCTGCGTGATGGCCGGCGGGCCGTTCATGATGAACGGGATCCACGCCATGTCGTTGAGCGTCTGGGTGATCTCGGCCGAGCGCTCAGGACGGAACGCGGCGGCGCTGAAGATCATCACCGGCATGAAGATCGCGACACAGCCGGCAGCGGTCGCGGCGAGAAACGTGTAGGTCAGCGGCGTGAACTCGCCTTCGACCTTCTTGATGTGCGCGGCGAGCAGCGCGCCCCAGGGAGCGGTCATCAGTGCGCCGAACATCATCAGCACCATGCCGAAGCGGATGCCGTTGGTGTTCTCCTGGTACCAGGCAGCCACCTCTTCGGCGCCCGCACTCGGAGAGAACGGCGGCAGCATGTCCGCCACGATGATGCCGCCGAACAGCACCACAACGAACGCGAACCCCATGCTCGCGCAGACGATCTGGACCTTGCGGGCCATTCGTACTCCCTTTCGACGTGGAACGGGGTCCGGCCCAGGCCGCCAGGCCGGACCCCGTGCCTCTTGAATTTAATTTAATCTTGATTCAGAGTCAATGTGTGACTCGCCACGGAATATTTCTACGTGACATTAGAATAGACACTCTGTATGGTGAAGCAACACCTTGTTCGAAACATTCGAAGGACTGACCATGACTGGAGACCCGGGCTACACGCCCTCGCCGGGGTACGGCGAGCTCCTGCCCCACCCCTCACCGATCGTCGCGAGTGACTTCGACGCCTGGTTCTTCCTCTTCTGGGCCGGCCTGCTCGTCGTCGTCTTCGCGCTCCCCTGGGCCACCAAGCGACTCATCCAGCACCGCGACACACTGCCCTGGCTGATGCTGCTGGCCGGCCTCGGTACGTCGCTGGGCGAGCCGATGCTCGACCTCGTCGGCCACCTACGCTGGTCGGAGAACCTGCACGGACCCGCGTTCGAGAACTTCGGCATCCCGGTGCCGCTGCTGATCCCGCCCTGCTACGCGCTCTTCATGGGCCTGGAGTCCTACTGGATCTGGCAGGTCATCCAGCACGGCATCAACAAGAAGGCGTTCTTCATGATGTTCGCCGCCTGTGGTGTCAGCGACGCGATCATGGAGCACCCCGGCGTGATCATGGGTGTCTACGAGTACTACGGCCAGCAGCCGTTCGAGTTCTACAAGTTCCCGTTCTACTGGTCGTTCACGAACGGTGCCGCCATCTGCACGATCGCCGTGATCCTGCACTACCTGTGGCCACGCATCAAGGACAGCGGACTCAAGCAGCTCTGGGTGGTCCCGATCGGGATCATCGGTACGACGGCCGCCGAGTTCGGCACCGGATTCCCGGTGTTCCTCGCGATCAACGCCGACATCCCGACGTGGCTGCAGTGGGTCATCGGGGCCGGCACGCTGTACCTGGCCGTCAAGTGGATCAGCTACCTGGGCGACCTGGTGTGCACCGAGTCGGAGCTGAGGTGGACCTTCTGGGGTCTGTTCAAGTCACGCTTCATGACCCCGACCCGACGCGAGGCCTACATCCGCAGCATCGGCTGGTCCGGCGAGATGAAGCCGCCGCCGACCGACTGGCCGCCGCGCATGCCGGCGAAGACCGCTCCCGCCGAGAAGGAACCGGTCACCGTCTGACCCAGCTCGACACTAAGGCCCCCGACCTCGTCGGGGGCCTTAGTAATTCAGCAGAGCGTGCGTCAGAGTGACCCCATGAGTTCCGAGCTGGCGATCGACATCGCGTTCCACGGGGACCCCGCACGGCTCCCCGCCGTGGCCAAGGAGATCGAGGAGCGCGGCACGGTCCGCGGCCTCTTCGTCGCCGAGGCGGCACACGACCCGTTCGTCTCGTTGGCACTGGCCTCAATCAGCACGGAACGGCTCGACCTCGGTACGTCGATCGCGCTCGCGTTCGCCCGCTCGCCGATGGACATGGCCTACTCGGCGTACGACGTACACCGGCTCTCCCAGGGCCGGCTGCTGCTCGGGCTCGGGTCGCAGATCAAGCCGCACATCGTGCGCCGCTACGACATGCCCTGGTCCAGCCCGTCGGCCCGCATGAAGGAGTACGTCCAGGCGCTCCGGGCGATCTGGCACACCTGGCAGACCGGCGAGAAGCTGAACTTCCGGGGCGAGTTCTACACGCACACGCTGATGCCGCCGCTGTTCAACCCCGGTCCCCTCGGCTTCGACGCACCCGAGGTCTGGCTCGCAGGTGTCGGACCGAAGATGGTCGAAGCCGCCGGTGCGGTCGCCGACGGTTTCCTCTGCCACCCGCTGCTGTCGCGCAGCTACTTCACCGACGTGCTCGTCCCCCAGCTCGCGGCTGGTCGTGCCAGCGAGGGTCGCGCGGACGACACCGTGGCGGTCTGCGCGATGACGATGGTCGCCACCGGGCGGACGGAGGAGGGCCTGGCGGCAGCCATCGCCGGCACGAAGCGCCAGATCGGCTTCTACTCCTCGACGCCGGCGTACAAGCCGGTCCTCGACCACCACGGCTGGGGCGAGCTGCACGAGCAGGCACACACGCTCACCCTCACGGGACGCTGGACCGAGCTCGGCGACCTGATCGACGACGAGGTGCTGCACACCCTGGCCGTCGTGGGCGAGCTTGACCAGGTCGGCGCCGGCCTGCGCGAACGCTTCGGCGGCCTCGCAGACCGGGTGATGCTCTCGATGCCGTACGACGCGGACGAGACCCTCGCCCTCGACGTGGCGTCGAGCTAGCTGTCCGAGCTAGTCGTACAGGGCTCCCCAGACGAGGTCGGTCATGGCCGACAGCAGTCCCTCGACCTCGTCTTCGCCCGCCGGGCCGACCAGCTGGTAGAGCCCCCGCTCGAGCATCCAGACCAGCCACAGCGCCGTACGCTCCGCATCACCTGACTTCGCCCACTTCAGCTGCTCCAGATGTCCCCGGAGGCCGGTCGCGGCACGCTCGACGAGCGCAAGGTGGAGCTCGCGGATGCCGGCGTCGTACGCCGCGGTCTCGGTGATCGCACGCAGCACCATCTGGTGTTGCCGGTAGGTCTCGAACAGCGGCCGCAAGGCGTCGCGCAGCTCCTCCTTGGACGCATTCGGCGACAGCTCGAACCAGTGCGCGCCAGCGGTGGCCAGGTCCTGCGTGACGTCTTCACCCATGGCCCGCAGCAGGCCGCTCTTGTCGTTGAAGTACGTGTAGAACGTCGACCGGGAGATGTCCACGGCGTTGATCAGCCGCTCAACGCTCAGGTCCGAGTACGACTCCCCACCCTCGAGTAGCTCCTCCACGGCGTCGGTGAAGTAGCCGACGAGCATCGTGCGGCGCTCCCCCTTGTCGGGCTGGAGGGGCTTGGGGCGGCGGGCCATGGGCCCATCGTATCGAGCGACTGTTCGACCGTCGTACGCGGTGTATGGCGTGTGGCCGATGAGTTCTCGCTACCTACGAAATCTAAGTAGGTAGGTAAGTAGTTCTCCGCATGTGCGTCCGGGACCGCCGGAGGAACGTAGAAGTCACAGAACCCGAGGAAGTAGAGGAGCAGACCGTGAACCAGATCCGGATCATCAAGCCGAAGCCGGCCCGCCCCTCGACTCCTCCCCCGATCGACACCCGGACCCCGTCCGGCCGAGTACTCCCCTACTGACAGCCCCACGCACGGAAAGGCGACGACCATGTGCCACCACACCCCTCACTGCCCCTCAGCTGAAGCAAACGACGCGTGCACCGCACACGTGCGTACGCCGCACCCCGAGCAGGGCTGGTGCCTGCTGTGCAACGGCGTGATCCTCTTCGACGACGGCGGCGCGATCTACCCCGACGGGCACGCCAGCCAGCCTCCGGCCCGCGCGGCCTGAGCGATCCGACAAACAATCTGTCTCACATTCAGACACTCTGTACGACAATCACTTGACGCGTCCGAGCAAAGTTTTTATTCTTGATTAAAAGCGATGCTCTCCCCACCTGAAGGACGCTCGATGACCAAGACCTCGATGGCCCAGCCCCAGCTCCCGCGCAGCGCCGACGTTGTCGTGGTCGGCTCCGGCCACAACGGCCTGGTCGCCGCCGCCTACCTGGCCAAGGCTGGACTCGACGTCCTCGTGGTCGAGGCGTCCCCCACCGCCGGTGGCATGACGTCGACCAACGCGTTCGCGCCGGAGGCCCCGGAGTACACGATCAACGAGGCCTCGATCCAGGCGTCGCTGTTCCGGACGACCTCGATCAACCGCGACCTCGAGCTGTCCACGAAGTTTGGCCTCAAGCAGACGGTCGTCGACCCCGCGCACTTCCAGCTCGCCGCCGACGGCTCCTCGCTGGGCCTGTGGCGTGACCCGCGAAAGACCGCGGACGAGCTGCGCTACTTCTCGCGCAAGGACGCCACGGCGCTGCTGGAGCTCTACGAAGTCATCGACGCCGCCGTCGACATCGGCCTTCCGATGATGCAGACCAGCGTCACGCGCCCCGAGCTGCTCAAGATCATGAAGTCCGTGAAGGCGGTCGCGAAGAACCGCAAGCAGCTGGTCAACGTCGGTCGCTGGATGACCAGCTCACAGGCCGAGGCCATCGAGGACAGCTTCGAGCACGACATGATCAAGGCGCCTCTGCTCACGAGCCTGCCGTTCATGCCGTTCGACGCGGACATGTCCGGCTGGTCGCTGATCTACCTCGGAGTCCTCAGCAAGTACGGCGTCGCGATGTTCCACGGCGGCACCGGCTCGCTCCCGAAGGCCCTGATCGCCAGCATCGAGTCCAACCGCGGCCGCGTCATCACCAGCGCACCTGTCGAGGAGATCGTCATGACCGGTGACCGGGCGACCGGCGTACGCCTGGCCGGGGGTCACGAGATCGTCGCCAAGAAGGGCGTCCTGACCGCCTGCAGTCCGCGCACCACCCTGTCTCGCCTGCTGCCCAAGGGCGTGCTCACCTCCAAGCAGCAGAACGCCGCCGACCACATCCCCACCAAGAAACGCGGCATCTCCGACTACAAGCTCAACGTGGCGCTGTCGGGCAAGATCGACATGAGCAAGCACGAGAAGTGGCGTGGCGACGGTATCGACCTGCGCATCGCGTGCAACTGCTACCACACCTACGAGCAGGCTCTCGAGGCTGCGCGAGCGTGCGTGCGTGGTCAGGTGCCCGACGCGATCCCGGGTCTGGCGCAGGTGACCAACGCGTTCGACCCGTCGATGTCGCCCGAGGGCAAGGACCTGTGGTGGTTCTGGACCGGCCTGGTGCCGTCGATCCCGGAGGACGGCTGGGACGTCGCCCGCAAGCAGATCACCGACAGCGTGGTGAAGGACGCTGAGGAGTACTACCCCGGCGTCGAGTCCATGCAGGTCGCGCTCCGGCCGCTCGCCCTCCCCGACATCGAGGAGCGCTTCTGGGCCATCGACGGCTCGGTCTACCACGTCGACCCGACCATCAGCCGCTTCGGCCCGAACAAGCCCGTCGCCGGCTTCGCGGGCTACAAGACTCCCGTCCCTGGTCTCTACCTGACCGGTTCGGGTACGCACCCCGTTGCCGGCATCAGCGGCATGCCGGGGCAGAACGCCGCGCGCACCATGCTCAAGGACCTCGGCATGCTCGACAAGAGCGGTCGCCTCGAACGGGTCAAGGCACGGCGTACCCGCGAGAAGGAGCTCAAGGCGGACCCGTACGGCAGCGGCCAGAACGACCCGTGGCCCGCGGAGCTGCAGGGCTGACCGTTCCCCGGACAGCGGACAAATCGCCCTCTACGCTCGCTGGGTGACCGTACGACGGGGACGAGGCGCGCTCGCGTGGCTGCCTGTGCTCTGTCTGCTGCTGATCTCGCTCGCTTCGCCTGGCCACTCGGCTCCCACGATCGCGGGATCACTCACGGTCACGCCGAACGAGTTCTACGGCGGCGAGGCGCTCACCTTCAAGGGCCAGCTCGGAACGTCCGGCACCAGGACGATCTGGCTCGAGTTCAACATGAACCGCCCCGGCGACCTGTGGACCCGGATCGATGGGTTCACGACCTCGACCAAAGCTGATGGCAGCTTCGAGTTCACGCACCCGGCCCGGAGTGCGCTCAACATCAGCCTCCGGGTGGGGGCGAACGGCACGGCGACGCCGTTCGAGACGCTCAACGCGCACGACCAAGAACTGGCCGTCTCGGTGGTGCCCGACGACGCCGGACTCGGGGCCACGTTGCTGCACCCGAGCCGCTACCGCACCTATACCCGATACGCCGCGGTCGCCGGCGAGTCGATGCTCATCCGGGTCGACACGTCGCCGATGGGCACACCCATCCTCTTCGGTCGCACGGTCACGCTGCAGCGCCGTATCAACGGCAACAAGTGGCTGACGATCGGCACCGACACGGTCGACCACGCGGGCTTCGCGGAGTTCCAGTTCACGCTCCCGGCGAGCGGCCTCAACGTGTACCGCGCCGTCCAGGAGCGCTGGACCGACGGCGGCGCCCAGGTCGGCTGGTTCCCGTCCTTCCCGACCTTCGTCGACCTCCTGCACCGGCCCGCGCCGATCGACCTGCTCTCCATCCCCGGGACCGGTCCCATCACCCTCAACCTGAGCTGGACGCTGCCGAGCGATCCCGAGGTCGACCGCGTCTGGGTCGCGTGGAAGCCGGGCAACACCGCGCCCACGACGCTCCAGGACGCAACCCAGAAGATCTCGTTGCCCGGCGTCGCTACGGCGTACACCGCTGGTTCGCTCGAGCCGAGCACGCACTACTCCTTCGCCGTCTTCACGCGCACCTCGGACGGCGTGCTGTCCGCGCGCACCATCGTCACCGACAAGACCGACCCGCCGCCGATCCCCGACCCGGTGACCAACCTGGTCCTGTCGTCGAAGTCGGATACCCACGTCACGCTCGGCTGGAACCCGACGTCCGGCCTCGGAGTGAACGGGGTCGTCATCACCCGCGTCGACGGCAACGGGCCGGCGGCAGCGCCAGGCTCAGGTGCGCCGCAGTGGAACCTCGGACCGACGGTCAGCACCTTCACGGACAACATCGTTCAGCCGTCGACGACGTACACCTATGGCGTCTACATGCGGAACAAGTGGGGCGTCTACTCGCCGGCCGAGTCGATCACCGTCACGACGGAGGCTCCGTGATGAAGGGGTACGTCGCCCGCGGCGCCGCCATGGTGCTCCTCCTGCTCGTCGGCCTGCTCATCCGTCCGGGCACGGCGGAGGAGACGCCCACCACGGCACGGGAGACCCTCAACTCGAAGACGGCCGCGCTGCGGAACGGCTGGCGGCCGTCGCTCTTCGACTTCGCGTGGGAGTACGGCGAAGCCCTCACCGACCGGCCAGGGCGCGGCACCAGACGGTTGGGCGGGTGGATCGACGTCTCGAACGGCTCCGGTGCAGCCTCCCAGCACAACGGCGGTGCACTCCTGCAGAGCAAGTACGGTCGCTTCGTCCCCAAGGACGCGGGTGCCGGGGACTTCGGCACCACCTCGATCACGCTCGCGGGCAACGCGCAGACGTACGGCCGCTGGGAGATGCGCATCCGCCCCTGGGTGATCGAGAACAACGCCAAGGACTACCGCATCAGGTTCGAGCTCATCCCCGTCGATCCGGCCCAGTACCTCTGCGGCGCGCGCTCCATCACGGTCGCCGACCTCACACCTCGCAAGCCCGCCGTGGGGATCGCGGCGTACACCCCGAGCCGCAACCGCACCTGGCGCGCAACCAAGAGCACGTCGAGCCTCTCGAACGTCTCCAAGGCATACGCAGTCGAGGTCACCAAGGACCACATCTCGTGGTTCATCGACGGAGACATCGTCGGCACCCTGAAGGCCAGGGCCGCAATCCCGCGAGTCCCGCTGACCATGCGGATCTCACTGATAGGCCAAGGGTCGACGGAGATGAACCACACCTACGTGGTCATGGACTGGATGCGCGCCTACACGCTGAAGCGCGGCAAGCAGCGGGCGAACGGCGCCCGGCTCTCAGCGGGCAAGCACAACCTGCACTGCTAGTCACGGTCGCGGTGGCTGGGTGTTACCTGCTGCCACCTAGCCACCGCGAAGTGTCTGACTCATGCGCCAGCGCGAGGCGCCCACTTTTGCCGATGAGGTCGGCGTCGGTGGCGTGCGAGACTTCCGACGTGGTAGCCGCCGTGCACTTTTACGGGACAGCCACCGACCAGGAGCATCTGCTGGATTACCTCGGAGTACCCGATGAGGCGAGTCTGCGGCCGTGGCCGGTAGTCGCGTCTCCTCCGACCGTCCTGTCACGAGAGGTTGCGTTGTCTAGCGGCCAGGTGATGGTTGTGAGTCGTGCTCTGGGTCCGCCGGTCGTGTTCCGAGCGGGCGACCCGGCAATGGCAGGGCCCTCGAAGACTGAAGTGTTCAATCGCCTGAACTGGGAACGGCTCAAACCCAAGCCCCCCGAGGGTCTGGTGGACTCGAACGCCTCGCCCGTCTTGCTGTGGACACCGGCGACCCAGGGCCCGGAGGGCCTCGACCCGGAACTATCGGATCGCAAGCGTACTCGATGAGTGC
>DATILB010000043.1:0-1573 GCA_035477015.1 Nocardioidaceae bacterium
GAACCGCCCGTGCACCGAGCAGTGCCCCTTCCACAGGATCATCTTGGCGTCGCGGAGCTGCTCGGTCGTGAGGCCGCCGTTGGGCAGCAGCGGGTTCCAGAGCACGCAGTCCTCGAGCGTGTAGCCCATCTGCAGCACCGCGGTGTTGCGACCGAGGTGCTGGTCGGGGAAGAACAGCACCTTGGTGCCCTCGCCGTGCTGGGCGAAAGCCCACTCCAGTGCGGTCTGCGCGTTGCTCGACGTACACACCGCGCCGCCGTGCTTGCCGCAGAACGCCTTGATGTCAGCCGACGAGTTCATGTAGGTGACCGGCACGATCGAGCCGGCGACACCGGCGTCGACCATCGCGTCCCACGCGTCCTCGACCTGCGACAGCCGGGCCATGTCGGCCATCGAGCAGCCGGCGGCCATGTCGGGGAGGATCACCTTCTGGTGGTCGGCGGTGAGGATGTCCGCGGACTCCGCCATGAAGTGGACGCCGCAGAAGACGATGTACTCCGCCTCGGGCCGCGCAGCCGCTTCGCGAGCGAGCTTGAACGAATCCCCGGTGACGTCCGCGAACTGGATGACCTCGTCGCGCTGGTAGTGGTGACCCAGCACGAACAGCCTGTTGCCGAGGGCCTCCTTGGCTGCACGCGCACGCGCCACCAGATCCGGGTCGGACGCGGCCGGAAGAGCTCCGGGGCAGTCCACTCCGCGCTCCGAGTCGGCGTCTACGCCCCGGCCCAGCGCCAACAGGGGAAGGTCTGTCGTCGTCACGCGACTATCTTTTCACAGAGTCACAAGAATGCTTCGGGCAGGATGGCGCCCATGCGTGTGCTCGTAGCTCCGGACAAGTTCGCCGGCACCTTGACTGCCGTCGAGGCGGCTCAGGCGATCGCCGACGGGTGGCTCCGGCAGGCGCCGAACGACGAGCTGGACCTGGCGCCGATGGCCGACGGCGGGCCAGGTTTCGTGGACGTCCTGTATGCGGCGCTCGGCGGGGAGCTGCTCCCCACCACAGTCACCGGCCCGTACGGCGACAAGGTCCCGGCAAGCGTGCTGCGCGTCGGCCGGACGGCGTACGTCGAGGCGGCCCAGGCCTGCGGCCTCCACCTCACGCCCGCCGACCAGCGAGACCCGGAGCGGGCGACGTCGTACGGTGTCGGCGAGCTGGTGCAGGCAGCGATCGACGCGGGTGCCACCACCGTCGTCGTCGGGCTCGGCGGCTCCGCGACGAACGACGGGGGAGCCGGCCTGCTCGCGGCGCTGGGCGCGACGGCCGACGCGCCTCTCGACCAGGGGCCCCTCGCGCTGGAGGCCCTCACCCGTGTCGACCTCCCCGAAGTCGACGTCCAGCTCATCGCGGCCACCGACGTGGACAACCCGTTGTTCGGTCTGATCGGGGCGACCAACGTCTACGGCTCCCAGAAGGGGCTGGCCGAGGACCGCAAGCTGCTGGTGGACGCGCTGCTCTAGCGCCTCGCGACGGCCACGGACAAGAAGGTGGCCCTGGCGAAGGGGGCCGGTGCGGCCGGTGGTTTGGGCTTCGCCCTCCTGCTGCTGGGCGCCGAGCGGCGGCCCGGCGCTGACG
>DATILB010000044.1:0-1581 GCA_035477015.1 Nocardioidaceae bacterium
CGGGTGCATGCCGTGGACGAGGTCATCCTCGACGAGGCCGCCCTGGTCGTCAGGCCGGAAGGTGAAGTAGTCCACCGACCGTCCGGAGCCGGGGCAGACCGCGACCGTCACGCGGCGGGCGTCCTGGGCGAAGCCGATGCCGTCCAGGATGCCGTGGAGCTCCGCCTCGGCCTCGGCGACGGACTCAGGGGCGGCCGGCCAATGCAGGTACAGGTCGACTGTCGCCTCGTTTCCCTCCGGTCGCGCGGCGAGCTCGGCCGTGACTGCCGCGACGAGAGCGGAGCTGGGGTCCGAGAGCTCCTCGACCGTGCCGACTGTCGAGACCAGACGGGTGGGTCGCTCGTCGAGCACGTAGCCGGCGAAGACCATCGGGCGGCCCTCGCGCTGCAAGGTGGTCAGCTCGCGCAGGTCGAACTCGCGGTAGTGCCGCTTGACCAGGACCTCAAGGAGCGGCTCGTCACCCTCAATTCCTCGCTCGATCCGCTCGGCCAGGAACTGCACGATCTGCTCGGGGATCGCAGCTAGGGCGTCGATGCGATCAACACGGTCAGGTGCGTCCGGGTCGTCGGCGAGTGCCGCGACCTCGTCGCGCACGCCGGCGAGGACACTGGTCCTCTCCGCGTCGACGAGTGGCTGGTCGAACCAGCGGAAGCGCACGCTTCGGGCCAGGTCCCCGATGACCGGGAACCTCAGCTGGGTGGCCCCCTTCAGCCGCTCGAGGAGCTCGCGGACCTCGGCCGCGCGACTGTCGGACGGCGCCGGTTCGTCGATCCAGCGCTGCAGCACAGTGGTGACGATCTCCACCTCGGCGGACGAGTGCTGCTGTGCGAGGAAGACCCTGAAGACCGCTTCTTCAAGGGCGGGAGTGCGCTCGAGGTCCTTGACGCCGTAGTGGGCGACCACGCGCTCGATGCGTCGGCGGAACTCGTCCGGGAGGCCACCGCGCTCGGTGTCGAGGCTGAGCAGGAACGTGTGGAAGTGCTCGCGAGAGCTGTGCACGCGGAGCTCGGTCCGGCGCTCCTCGTCCGCGGGGCTGTTGCGGCTGAGCTCTGCGAAGTCGGTGAACAGCTCGAGCAGCTTGGCCTCGTCCGCGACGACGTCGACGCCGGCGGCCCTCAGCTCGGCACGCGCCTCCAGGTAGCCCTGCAGGACGGTCCGGTCTCCCTGCGGGATGTCGTAGCCGAGGATCAGCGCAGAGAGCTCGGCACGGCAACGGTCTGCGCGCACCTGCGCCGACAACGAGCCGGCGGCCTGGGGGAGCTCGATGGCCGGGCCTCCCACAGCAGCAGGCGCTTCCGCTGCGCTGTCGTCGACGACCGGTTCCAGACGGACCATTGCCTGACCGGTCTCGACCTGGCTGCCGGTGATCACCAGCAGGTCGCGGACGCGTCCGGCCACGGGCGCGTGGATCACGGTCTCCATCTTCATGCTCTCCAGCACGAGGACAGGTGCCCCTGCTGCAACGACGTCGCCCACCGCGACCGGGGTCGCGACGACGAGCGCCGGAGCCGGTGACCTGAGTACGCCGCCCTCGTCGCGGCTCACCCGGTGGGTGACGCCGTCGACCTCGATGAGGTGGGT
>DATILB010000045.1:0-5607 GCA_035477015.1 Nocardioidaceae bacterium
CTGGGCACCGGCCTGGCCGCCGCGGACCACTGGGCATGCGCCTATGACCGAGCCGGGGTCGGCCAGAGCGACGCGGCACCTGAGGCTCGGCGTACGACGAGGGATCAAGTGAGCGACCTGGTGGCGCTCCTCGATGCCGCCGAGCTGGAGGAGCCGGTCGTGCTGGTCGCGCACTCCTTCGGCTCGCTTCCCGCGGTCGGGCTCGTGGACCGCGCTCCGGAGCGGGTCGCGGGCGTGGTGCTCGTCGACCCGCTGCACCCGCGCGTTTCCGCCGTCCAGCGGGCTGCCCTGCCACCGCAGAAGGTCGACGAGTCGCCGGAAGTCAGCGACGAACGCCGCTTCCTGATGGACTACGAGTTCGACCCGGCTCAGAACCGCGAGAACCTGTTGCGCGCCAGGAGCCAGGAGGACGTGACGATCCTGCTCGACGAGCCCGGGGCGATCTTCGGGGACCTGCCCGTCGTCGTGCTGCAGGCACCGGAGCTGCCGTACCTGCCCGGCCTACCCCGCAGCTACCACCGGGCGACGGTGGGAGCCATGCTCGACGGCTACCGACAGTTCGCGGCCGAGTCGACGCGCGGCAGCCTCGTCCAGGTCGAGGACACCGGCCACAACATCCACGAGGACCAGCCGGGCGTCGTCATCGACGCGATTCTTGAGGTTCTTGCCGGATAAAAGCACGCTGGGGACGACACGCCCGTTCGAACACATGTTTGAACAAACCCTCGATCAGGTCTACGTTGGCCACAACTGACGAGCACTGCGGAAGGGCACACCATGGCGACTCGGACCCCCTCGACGGACGGCCCCAGCAAGGCGGGCACCGTCTCGGAGCTTCCCGACGGTCCCCCTGACTCAAGCGGCCTCACCCCGCGCCAGCAGCGCGTCCTCACCGTTATCAAGGAGTCGATCGAGGCGCGTGGCTACCCGCCCAGCATGCGCGAGATCGGCGAGAAGGTCGGGCTCACGTCCTCGTCCTCGGTGGCGCACCAGCTGCGCGTGCTCGAGGAGAAGGGCTACCTGCGCCGCGACCCCAACCGGCCGCGCGCCCTCTCCGTCTACCACCCGGCCGACAGCGACGAGACGCTGATCGGCGACCGTGCCCCCACGCCGACGTACGTCCCGCTCGTGGGCCGCATCGCGGCCGGTGGCCCGATCCTCGCCGAGGAGCGCATCGAGGAGGTCTTCCCGCTGCCGAAGAGCCTGGTCGGCGACGGCCAGCTCTTCCTGCTCGAGGTAGTCGGCGACTCGATGATCGACGCCGCCATCTGCAGCGGGGACTACGTCGTCGTCCGCCAACAACCCACCGCGGAGAACGGCGAGATCGTCGCGGCCATGCTCGACGGCGAGGCGACCGTCAAGACCTTCCAGCGCAAGGGCGGCAAGGTGTGGCTGCTCCCCCACAACGATGCCTACGACCCGATCGACGGCACCCACGCCACGATTCTCGGCAAGGTGACGACCGTTCTGCGTCGCCTCTGACCACGCACTCCGCAGCAGGGGACCGGGTACGCCGGTCCCCTGCTGCGTTTAGGCTGATCCCGGCCGCCACTGGGGCGGCTCAGAACGGGGAGAGATCGTGCGTCTCAAGTACTTCGCAGCGGTTGTGGCATCCTGCGCCCTCGTCGTCGCCACCCCGGCGTACGGCGCTTCGCGGGCCGACACCGAGCAGGCCCGGCCGACGGCAGCACAAGGTCGCGCCCAGGCAGCCCTAGAGCGGGTCCAGGAGCTGTTCGCCGAGAAGCCGAACGCCGGGCTCACCCGCGCGACAGGCGTCATCGCTCGCGGAGACGCCACGATGGCGCTGCGCGACCTCAAGTTCAGCCTCGACGAGCTGTCCGGCGCTGACCGCGTGGCGGCCGAGCGGCTCCTGGCGCGCCCGACAGACGGCGGGTCGGACCCATTCGGCGACGGGTACACGGTCCCTGAGCAGCCTCGGGTCTGTGGTGTGCACGTGTGCATCCACTACGTCCTCGACAGCCCACTGGGTGACCAGCCGCCCATAGCCGATGTGAACCTCAACCTCATTCCAGACCAGGTCGAGCTCGCGCGCGATACCGCCGAGTTCGTCTGGAGCCGGATCGTCACCCAGGGTGGCTACCTCGCGCCACTCCCCGACGACCTATCCGAAACCAACGGTGGCGGCGCTGAGTTCGACATCTACCTGTCAAACCTCACGAACAACGGCCTCTATGGCTACTGCACGACCGACGACCCGGACAAAAGTGACCTGAAGGTGTCCGCCTACTGCGTCATCGACAACGACTTCGTCGGCTATCCGCTCAGCCCGCTCGCCTCCCTGCAGGTCACCGTGGCGCACGAGTTCTTCCACGCCGTCCAGTTCGCGTACGAGGCCCTCGAGGACGACTGGTTCATGGAGTCGACGGCCGCGTGGATCGAGGACGAGCTCTACGACTCGATCAACGACAACATGCAGTACATCCGGCCGGCCTCCCAGGCCAACCCGTTCAGCACGCCGACGACGCCGCTCGACTTCTGGGACTACAACGAGTGGCCGAGCTATGGCGGCTGGGCGTTCTGGAAGAAGCTCACGGAGACCTTCTCCGGGCAGGCCGGCACCGGCCTGCCGGTGATCATGCGCGAGGTGTGGACGGCAGCGGGCAACCCGAACCCGGGTGGGGCTTCGACGATGGCGCTCACCAAGGTGCTGGCCCAGCACAACGCAAGTTTCGGCAAGTTCTTCCACAAGTGGGGCGTGGGGAATCGTTTCCCGGCGAAGTCCTACTCCGAGGGCAAGGCCAACCACTACCCGAAGGCGCGTCTGGGTGGGCGGTACTTCTTGTCGAAGTCCAAGCGCAACCTCGGCTGGAAGAGCATCGAGCTGTTCCACATGAGCAACATCAACGCTCGCATGACGCCGCAGTCGAGCCTGAGCGGCAAGGCGTGGAAGCTGCGTGTCACGGTGAACAACCCGGCGAAGATGACGAGCCCATTCGCGTCGCTCGTGCTCTACAAGAAGAGCGGCAAGATCCAGGTCGTGCCGATCACCCTCAACCGCAAGGGCAACGGCGTGAAAACTGTGCCGTTCGGCCGTGGCAGCGTGAAGTACGTCGAGCTCACCATGTCCAACGCCAGCAACCGCTTCAAGGGCTGCTACCCGGTGAACCTCAGCAACATCACCTGCGGCGGCAAGGCGATCGACGACAAGCTCCTCTACGCCTTCAAGGCCGAGGTCGTCAGGTAGGGCCAGCGAGCCTCTTCAGAGCACTGAGCACGACGGCCCTGTCGCCGGTGCGCCACATCGGCGGCAGGGACGCGAGCAGGAACCTGCCGTAGCCAGCGGTCGCCACCCGAGGATCGAGGATGGCGACGACCCCCTTGTCGGTCGTGGTCCGGATCAGCCGCCCGGAACCCTGCGCCAGGAGCAGCGCCGCGTGGGTGGCCGCCACCGCCATGAAGCCGTTCGACCCTGCCTTGTCGGCTGCCCGCTGGCGGGCTGACATCAGCGGGTCGTCCGGGCGCGGGAACGGGATCCGGTCGATGATCACCAGCTGGCAGGTCTCACCCGGCACGTCGAGGCCCTGCCAGAGGCTGAGCGTCCCGAAGAGGCAGGCGTGGGTGTCCTCGATGAAGAGCCGCTGCAGCTCGGGCAGCTGGGCGTCGCCCTGGGCCAGGATCGTCAGGTGCGGCAGCCGCTCGCGCACTGCCTCCGCAGCAGCCTCCGCAGCTCGGCGGCTCGAGAACAACCCGAGCGTGCGCCCGTCGGCCGCGTCGACCAGGTCGACGATCTCGTCCACCAGCTCCGGCGCCATCCCGTCGCGCCCAGGACGGGGCAGGTGGCCGGCGACGTACAGGATGCCTTGGGTGCCGTAGTCGAACGGCGACCCCACGTCGATCCCCTGCCAGGGCTGCTCCTCGTCGTCCATCCGCAGCCCGAGCGAGTTGGCCACAGCTGCGAAGTCGCCGCCGAGCTTGAGGGTCGCGCTGGTGAACACGACGGTCTTGTCCGCCAGCAGCTTGTCGCGCAGCGGGCCCCAGACCTGGAGCGGCGCGACGCAGAGGAAGTTGCCACCGCGGTTCGCCTCGCGCTCAGCCACCCACAGCACGTCGTGCTCAGAGAACGACGCCATCCGCTCGGCGGTTGCGAAGATCTCCTGCACCCAGCCCTTGGCCTGCTGGAGGCCGGGGTCGGGAGCCTCAGCGCTCTCCTTCGGGAACGCCGAGATGGCGGCGCGGGCAGAGTCGCGGACGAGGGCCAGCGCGTCGGCCAGGGCGGTGGGCACTGTGTCGATCCGGCCCGGGTCGCAGCTGTCAATCGCATCGCGCAGCGCCTCGGAGGCGTCCCCGAGGTCCGACCCGGCCTCTCCCTCCGCGTGGCGCGCGGCCCGCCTCGCGGCACGGTCGACCTCCGAGTAGGACAGCTCGTCGGTGGCGGCCTGGGTCACCCGAGACACCAGCTCGTGGGCCTCGTCGATTACCACGGCGTCGTACTCCGGGATCATCGGGACGCCCTCGATGGCGTCGATCGCGAGCAGCGAGTGGTTGGTGACGATCAGCTCGGACTTCGCCGCCTTGTCGCGCGCCCGCTCCGCGAAGCACTCACCGCCGAACGGGCAGCGTGCGGCACCCAGGCACTCGCGGTGCGAGACCGAGACCGCCCGCCAGGATCGGTCGGTGTGGCGCGGCGCAGAGTCGCGGTCGCCCGGACCGGCGGCTTCCGCCTCCTCCTCGGCCCACGACCTCAGCGCGATCACCTCGGAGCCGAGAGACCCCTCCGGTACGTCGACGAGGGTGCCCTGGTCGTCGGGCACGCCCTCACGGATCCGATGCAGGCAGGCGTAGTTGGAGCGGCCCTTGAGCACGGCGTACGACGGCGTCCGGTGCAGCAGGTCGCCGGCAGCCTCGAGCAGCGCCGGGATGTCCCGCTCGACGAGCTGGTGCTGCAGCGCGAGCGTTGCCGTCGCGACGACGACGCGATTCTTGTGGAGGAGCGCCGGGACGAGGTACGCCAGCGACTTGCCCGTGCCCGTGCCGGCCTGGACGAGCAGGTGTTCCCCCGACTCGAACGCCTCCCCGACGGCCTCCGCCATCCGGATCTGACCGGGACGGTCCTGCCCGCCGAGGGCACTCACTGCGGCCGCGAGAACCTCGGCGACGGTGGGTTTCGAGACGTCGCTTCGCGACTCCTCAACCACCGGTGAATCAGACACCCCCGAACCCTAACCGCTGGCAGGGACGCTTCTGGTCAGACCAGCTCGGGCTGTGGACGCGGTTCCTCGACCATCTGAAGGGAGGCGACACCGAAGGCCATCCAGGTGAGACCGAAGAGCGCGAACAGCACCCAGTCGGCGGGGTCCCAGAGCTCGCGCGCGAACGCGTGGAAGCCGTACGTGACGACGCCGACGCCGGCGAGCGCTACGGGGATCCACGCCGCCCAGCCGGGGAGGCCAGTGCCCCGGAAGATGCCCACCGAAAGCAGGACCAGAGCGACCGGCAGCACGAACAGCAGGCCGAAGTAGGCAGCGATGAATCCGAGGAACGAGTCGGTCGCGAGGCCGACGCCCGCTCCTGCAGCAACGAAGGCCGAGAGGATGACGCCCGTCCGGCCGAGCCGGACAGTCAGACGATGACGCAACCGCCAGAGCC
>DATILB010000046.1:0-6543 GCA_035477015.1 Nocardioidaceae bacterium
CGGTCAGCCTGGCGGTCGAGGCGCTCGCCAACCTTCTCGGGGGCGCAACCTCGACCTCGTCACCCACCGCGTCTGCACCCGGATCTCGGGCGGCGACCCCGCCGAAGCGTGGACTCCTGCGCCGGAACAACAGGTAGGTAAATCATGAGCAGCCTTGCAGACCGCCTCGCGGCAGCATCACGCGACCGACAGAACGTCGTCTCGACCGCCCCGGATGCCATCGCGTCGAGCGGCAAGAAGGTCAAGGTCGCCGACGCCTTCCGCGACCTCAAGGCCAAGGTGCACAACCGGCTGCTCCAGCAGCTCGGCCCGAAGCTGTACGACGCCGACCTGACCCAGACCGAGCTCGAGCGGATGGTCCGCAGCGCGCTGCAGGAAGCGATGACCGACGAGGACATGCTCCTCACCCCGGCCGACCGCACCCGCATCGCACAGGAGATCGCCGACGACATCCTTGGTTACGGACCGATCGAGCCGTTCCTGCGCGACCCGGACCTCACTGAAGTCATGGTCAACGGTTGCGACGACATCTGGATCGAGCGTTCGGGCCGGCTGCAGAAGGTCGAGGGCCGCTTCAACGACGAGGCTCACCTCCGCCGCACGATCGCCAAGATCGTGTCCCGCATCGGTCGTCGCGTGGACGAATCGAGCCCGATGGTGGACGCCCGTCTCCCTGACGGGTCCCGTGTCAACGCCGTCATCCCGCCCCTGGCCATTGACGGTTCGATGCTCACGATCCGAAAGTTCTCCGCGGACCCCTACGTCTCCGACGACCTGGTCGCCTTCGGCACCTACTCGCAGCGGACCGCCGACTTCCTCTCGGCGTGCGTGCGAGGCAAGCTGAACATCATCGTCTCCGGGAGCACCGGCGCCGGTAAGACCACCACTCTTAATGTGCTGTCGTCGTTCATCCCGAGTGACGAGCGCATCATCACCATCGAGGACGCAGCCGAGCTCCAGCTGCACCAGGACCACGTCCTGCGCCTCGAGTCCCGCCCGCCGAACATCGAGGGCAAGGGTGCGGTCGACATCCGCGACCTGGTGAAGAACTCCTTGCGTATGCGTCCCGACCGCATCGTCGTCGGTGAGGTTCGTGACTCCGCGGCGCTCGACATGCTGCAGGCGATGAACACGGGTCACGACGGCTCGATCTGTACCGTCCACTCGAACGGCCCGCGAGACACCCTGGCCCGCATCGAGACCATGGTGCTGATGGCCGGCATGGACCTGCCGATCCGGGCGATCCGCGAGCAGGTTGCCTCCGCGGTCGACGTGATCGTGCACCAGGCTCGTCTGAAGGACGGCTCCCGTCGCATCACCCACGTCACCGAGGTGGAGCGCATGGAGGGTGACGTGATCACCCTGCAGGACATCTTCCTGTTCGACCACACCATGGGCTTCGACGAGAACGGTCGCAACCTGGGCCGGCTCAAGGCGACCGGTCTGCGGCCGAAGTTCCTCGAGAAGCTGTCTCACGCAAACGTGCACGTCGACCCGATGCTCTTCGCAAGGGATGGTGGCTGACCGAGATGCGTCGTTCTTCAGCAAGGGGGCGGGTGTTCGGGCGCGTTGCCGCGTCGGGCATCACCCTCGCCGCCCTGGCAGTGGCTGCGCCGGCGTACGCCGCTGAGGGCACCATCGACCACGTCCAGGACTCGGGCGGCAGGATGCAGATCCTGTACTCGATTCCGGGCACCGCGTCCGCGGACCTCGACAGCGTCAAGGTTAAGTTCGGCCTGGTCGATCTGCCCGCGACTGCAGTGCTGGCCTCGGACTCGACGGAGAAGGTCCGCCGCACCACCGTGCTGGCCATGGACGTCTCCGACTCCATGGCCGTGGACAACCGGATCGACGCGGCCAAGGCCGCGGCGGGCGTGTTCCTCGACAACGCACCGGAGGACCTGAACGTCGGGCTGGTCACCTTTGCCGGCACCGTCACCACGGTGCAGACGCCCACCACCAACCACGACGCCCTCAAGACGACGATCGAGGGTCTCCAGCTCACTCGCGGCACGCGCCTCTACGAGGGTGTCAAAGCTGCCGTTGCCGCCACGGGCAAGGATGGCGCACGCAGCGTGCTCGTCCTCTCTGACGGCGAGGACAGCACCGACACGCCCATCGCGACGGCGATCCAGGCCATCACCGGCTCCGGCGCGGCGAACCGCGTCAAGGTCGACGTCGTGGCCATCTCGCAGAGCGGCGCTGCCCGCGACAAGCTGGCTCAGATCGCGACCGCCGGCGCCGGCCTCGTGCTCGATGCCGACGACCCCAGTCAGGTCGAGGGGCTCTTCGCCGACGAGGCAGCAGCGCTCAACCAGCAGATCCTGATCACCGCCACCCCCTCCGCAGACCTGCGTGGTCAAGAAGGCCAGATAGCGGTGGCGGTCACCGCGGGTGGCGAGGAGTTCACGGACGCAGCCTTCGTGACCATCAGCAAGACCGCGCCACCGCCCGTTGCACCGAAGCCGCTCGAGGTCGTGGATCCGGGATTCACCGTGCCGAAGTCGGCGATGTACCTCGGGCTCGGACTTGCCGCTGTCGCGGTCATCTTCCTGATCGTCACCGCACTGGGAGGGCTCTCCAACAAGCCCAAGCAGGACGCCATCGAGGCCAGCATCGAGGCCTACACGCGCCAGGGCGCGAAGAAGCTCGCTGCCGCGCAAAGTGGCGACCATGGCCAGTCAGTGACCCAGCAGGCCGTGGGCGCCGCTGCGAACTTCCTCGATCAGAACAAGGGCATCGAGGCAGCCTTAGGAGCACGCCTCGAGGCGGCCGGCATGCAGATCAAGCCGGCCGAGTGGTTGCTGGCTCACTCAGGGATCGCGATCGGCACCGGCCTGGTCGGTCTGCTCCTGGGCAACGCCAGCCTGATCACGATGATGCTCGGCCTGATCCTGGGTGCCGTGCTGCCTTGGCTCTACCTCGGTATCAAGCGAACTCGTCGAGTCAAAGCGTTCAAGCGCCAGCTCGCCGACACGTTGCAGCTGATGTCCGGCTCGCTCTCGGCTGGTCTGTCCCTCGCCCAAGCAGCCGACACTGTCGTCCGCGAGGGCTCGGACCCGATCTCCAACGAGTTCCGCCGAGCGTTGGTGGAGACCCGACTCGGCGTCGAGATCGAGGACGCGCTCTCCGGCATCGCCGACCGGATGGGGTCCAAGGACTTCGAGTGGATCGTCATGGCGATCCGTATCCAGCGTGAGGTCGGTGGCAACCTGGCCGAACTGCTCAACGGCGTCGCGGAGACGATCCGCGAACGCGAGTACCTCGAGCGTCAGGTGCTGACCCTCTCAGCGGAGGGCCGGCTCTCCGTCTGGATTCTCGGCGGTTTGCCTCCGGCGTTCATCGCCTACCTCACCGTTGCCAACCCGACGTACCTGTCTCCGCTCATCCACGAGCGCATCGGCTGGGCCATGCTGATCACGATGGGAATCCTTGAGATCGTGGGAGTGCTCTGGATGAAGAAGCTCGTGAAGGTGGATGTCTGATGGATGCTCTCGTCCTCGTCATCGGGATCGGCGCGATCTTCGGCGCGATCTTCCTGATGCTCACTGCCGTCGGGGTCTTCACCAGCGAAGCACGCGGAGTCAGCAAGTCCCTCGCCGTGATCGAGGCGTTCTCGGCCGCTCCCGCGGAGCTCCGCAAGGAGCTCGAGCCCACGTTCAACGAACGCGTCCTAGAGCCGGTACTCGATCGATTCCTTACCATCGGCAAGCGGATGACTCCGGCGGACCACAACGTGCGGATCCGCCACCGGCTCGAAGTGGCCGGTAACCCGCCGGGTTGGACCGTCGACCGGGTCACGTCCCTCAAGTTCGTCGGTTTCGCCGGCGGACTGCTGCTGAGCCTGCTGATCGCGGTCCTGTTCGGATTCGGCTTCGCGGGCATGCTCATGTGGTGCGTCGGAGCAGCGCTGCTCGGCTACCTCGCGCCGAACCTCTACCTGTACCAGCTGGGCTACGACCGCACGGACAAGATCCGGCGCGCGATGCCCGATGCGCTCGACCTGCTGACCATCTCTGTCGAGTCCGGTCTTGGCTTCGACGCCGCCCTTGCACAGGTCGCGCGCAACACCGACGGGCCGCTCGCCGAGGAGTTCGCCCGCGTGCTCCAGGAGATGCAGATCGGTCTTGGTCGCGGTGCCGCGATGCGTGCACTCGGCGAGCGCACGCACGTCCCCGAGCTCAAGGGTTTCGTCTCGTCCATGGTGCAGGCGGATGCCCTCGGTATCCCCATCGCGCAGGTGCTCCGGGTACAGTCACGAGAAATTCGGACGAAACGTCGCCAGCGAGCTGAGGAGCAGGCACAGAAGGTTGCGATCAAGATCCTGATCCCCTTGATCTTCTGCATCCTTCCCTGCCTTTTCATCGCGGTGCTCGGCCCCGCCGGCATCGGCATCATGGAGGCGTTCAACGGCAGGTTGAACTAGCGAAGAGGAGGCCCTCGCGGGCATGGGCAGACTGTCCCTAGCAACGCGTGTCTTCTGCTTGGCAGCCATCCTGGGCCTTGCCCTTGCCGTTCCTGAGCTGGAACAAAGTCGCGTCACCTTCCAAGCCGTCATCCTGCTGGCGGCCATCGGTGGGACGGCCATCGCGGCTGACGTGACGCTGCGCCTCCCCCAGAGCTGGGTCGCGCTCACCGAGGGCACCTTGGCTGCCCTGGTGATCGCGTTCTCGCTTCCCGACGGCTTCGTGCTGCTTCCCTACCTCGTCATCCCTGCGTTCATTGCCGGAGTCAGTGCCGGCATCTGGCCGGTGGCGGCAGTCGTCAGTGCCGAGACGGCGGCCATGAGCCTGCTCCTTATCCTCTCCGCCGGCGGTTTCGACGCGTTGTCCGAGCAGGCGCGAGACGTCGCACCCTGGCTGGTGACCAGCCTCGGCGTGGGCGCCATGGGTGCCTGGTCCCGGCAGGTGCGCTACCCCGGAGTCCCCGATACCGACCCCAACTACGAGTCAGCACGCAGGCTGCTGACCCAGCTTCGCACGGTCGCTCGACGGCTGTCGTCGGGCCTGGACAGCGTCTCCATGTGCACCCAGCTCCTCGTGACCGTCAACCAGCACCTCGCCGACACGCACTCGGCCGTGTTCATCCGGACGGAGGGCGGCGTCCTTGCACCGTTCGGCTACCGCGGAGTGGCCGCCCGAGAGGCGCTCACCCCCGAGGGCGCGGTCGTCGATGCCTGTTGGGCCGAGATGGAGCCGGCCCATGCGATCCAGCAGTCGGGCCAGGCCAACCGCAGACACCGTTTCGCACTGCCGCTGCGGGTCGGCTCACGGATGATCGGGCTGGTCCTCGCCGACGGCCCGCAACCTGTGGCGCCCAAGGTCCTCCAAGCCCTGATGCGCGAGGTGGACGAGCACGCCCTCCGCATCGACACCGCCCTGACCTTCGACGAGGTCCGGTCATTGGCGACCATCGAGGAGCGGCAGCGCCTGGCACGTGAGATCCACGATGGAGTGGCTCAGGAGATCGCGTCGCTCGGCTATGTGGTGGACGACCTGGCCGCTACATCGATCGACGAGAACCAGCGGGCCAGGCTCAACAACCTGCGGGGAGAGATCACGCGAGTCGTGAGCGAGCTGCGGCTGTCCATCTTCGACCTCCGCTCCGAGATCAGCCCCACGGCCGGTCTGGGATCTGCGCTCTCCGACTACGTCCGCTCCATCGGTGCCCGCTCGGGCATGACCGTCCACCTGACGCTGGACGAGTCCCCCACCCGGCTGCGCAGCGAGGTCGAGACGGAGCTGCTGCGCATCGCGCAGGAGGCCATCACGAACGCACGCAAGCACGCGGCAGCGAAGAATCTGTGGGTTGACTGCCGAATCCATCCGCCCTACGCCGCCATCACGGTCACCGACGACGGGGCGGGTCTGGGAGCTGGGCGAGCCGACTCCTACGGCCTGAAGATCATGCGTGAGCGTGCGGATCGGATCAACGCGACGCTCGACATCAGCGCGCAAGAGGCCAACGGAGTGCCCGCAGGGACTACAGTCGCGGTGACAGTGGGCGAATCACCGCCCGTCTAGCCTCATCGCTGGAGAGAGCTGCATGACAGAGGGCAAGGTCAACACCGTACTGCTGGTCGACGACCACGACCTGATCCGTCAGGGCCTGGCTCGGGCCTTCGGCCGCCACGAGGACTTCAACGTCGTAGGCGAGGCCGGCTCCGTCAAGGAGGGCCTCGACATGGCCACCTCCCTGCGGCCGACCGTCGTTGTCACCGATATCCGACTCCCCGACGGCACCGGGTTGGACCTGGTCCGCTCGCTCCGTGCCACCGACGGCGAGGTGGGGATCGTCGTCCTCACGATGTACGCCGGCGACGAGCAGCTCTTCGGGGCGCTCGAGGCCGGCGCATCCGCCTTCGTGTCGAAGGACGCCCCTGCCGACGACGTCGTCGCCGCCGCACGGCACGCGACGGTCTCGCCACGGTCCTTCACCGCGGCCGACCTGGCCGACGCCATGCGCCGCAAGATGTCCCCTTCGGGGCCACAGCTGTCACCACGCGAGACCGAGGTCCTCGGGCTCCTGGCCGAGGGCTTGGGT
>DATILB010000047.1:0-3572 GCA_035477015.1 Nocardioidaceae bacterium
TAGCAGAACGGAATACTTTATTCCACCAATTTCCAAGGGCGGCCTAGGCCGGTTTGGCACCCCAAGTTGAGTTCCCGTACTCATGACCGTCGGCCCCCTGATCCGGCTCAATGGGTGTATGGCAACCACTCAAGCCCCGAAGGTCTCGGCTCATCCGGCCTCGCCGGGTCAGCTCGCCTGGCTCGACCGCGAGCTCGCCTCCTGGGTCGCCGGGGACCTCGTCACGCCCGAGACCAGCGCCGCGATCCGCGGCCGGTACGTCGCGGTCCGGACGTTCTCCCTCAACCGGGTCCTGCTCAACCTCGGCGCAGTCTTCGTCGGCGTCGGCCTGATCTGGCTGGTTGCGACCAACCTCGACCAGTTCACGCCAGGCGTGCGTTTCGTCGTCGTCACGGCGATCTGGCTCGCCGTCACGGCCGGTGCCGAGTTCGTCGCCGACCGTCGCGACGGCTCTCCGGTCGTCGGCGCACTCCGCGGGCTGGCGTCGGCCGGCTTCGGTGCGGTGGTGTTCCAGGCGGCCCAGAGCCTCCAGGTCCCTGCCTACGAGCCGAGCTTGATCGGCTACTGGGCTGCTGGCGCCCTGCTCTACTCCTACGCATGCCGCGGCGTTGCCCCACTCCTGGTCGGAACGGCGACAGCAGCGACCTGGTTCGTGTGGCAGATCGTGGAGACCACGGAGTCAGCCAGCTCCGCGATCCTCGCCCTGCTCGTCGCCGGGGCCCTCGGCTCGGCGCTCGCTTTCCTGCACACCCGGCCTTCGTTCGCCTCCGTATGGCGGGTGGCCGGCTCGACCCTGATGCTCGGCGGCCTCTTCGTCGCAGCCCTGCCCTTCGTCGAGGCCGACGAGCTGACCTGGACCCTGACCCTCACGGCCACGGTGGTGATCGCCACCATCGCCGCAGGCACGGCGATCGTCAGGTCCCGTGGATGGGAACGGGTCGAGGTGCTCGTGCCGTTCCTCGCAGTGCCGGTCGGTGTGCTGCTGGTGATCTGGAACCCACCCCTGCCCGATCACGGCGTCGCCTCGGGACAGGCCTGGGTCAGCGCGCTGGTCAGCGTCGGCGTGTACGTCGTGGCCGCTGGCGCAGTCGCAGTGCTGGGTGCCCTGCGCGACTCCCCCATGCTCAGCGCCCTGGCCACTCTCGCCCTGGTGATCTTCACCGTCACGCAGAGCTTCGCGGTCTTCGCGCCGATCGTCAGCGGTGCCGCACTCTTCCTGCTGCTGGGCGTCATCCTGATCGTGACCGGCATCCTGTTCGACCGGGTCCGACGCGAAGTCACTGAGACGATCGAGGAGGCCCGGTCATGAAGGCCATGCTGACCCACCGCAAGACGGCCGTGGTGCTGGCTTGCGTCGCCCAGCTCGCCCTGGTGGGCGTCGCGATGGGCGATCGGCTCTCGGCACGCTTCACCGGGGAGGAGTACCTCCTCGAGGTCGCGCCCCTGGACCCCATCGACCCGTTCCGCGGTGCGTACGTGACGCTGGACTACCCCGGCATCCCCAACGGGGAGGACAGACGCCTGGAGGTGGACGACCTCTACGTGCCGCTGGTCCTCAAGGGCGACGTATGGGTCGGCACGACGATCACCGAGGAGCGACCGGACGACGGCCCGTACCTCTCCTGCAACGGTCGCGACTGGCGCCTGCGCTGCGGCATCGAGAGCTACTTCGCCTCCGAGGAGAAGGCGTTCGCGATCGAGCGCGAAATCCGGCAGGGCACGGCCGTGGCGCGTGTTCGCATCGACGACCGAGGCAACGCGGTCGTGGTCGCGGTCGAGGGTCGGGACGCGTCCTAGCCTCCGTCCGACCTGGACACAGCACTGCGCCCCGGACACAAGCCCGGGGCGCAGTCGTGAAGCTAGGTGCTGCAGGTGTGCTTACTCGCTCTGCTCGACGTGCAGGGTGTAGTCGTCGATCCAGCCGGTGAGCGCGTCGTCGACGTTGCCGTCGTGCAGGTTCGTGCGGACCTGGACCTTGTGCTTGCCAGCCCGAATCTTGGTGCAGAACTGGGCAGCGTTGCTGTTGTAGGCGTTCGACCCCGTGATCGCCAGGACGTCGCCGGCCGCGGTGAAGGGCTGGATCGGTACGCCGTCCACCAGGACCTCGAGGCCCATCCAGTCGGACAGGTTGTCCCCGGCAGTGCTGCCGCCCATCTGGGTCTCCGCGGAGAACTCGATGGAGAGGGTGTCAGCGCCCCGCACAGGCCCCGAGACGACCACACCAGCGGTCGGGATGAACGGCGTACCGCTCGCCTCACTGAACGTGAAAGGCGCGCTGTTGATGCGGTTGTAGACGCGCTTCTGCACGCCGCCGTCGCACGCCGTGAAGGTGGTCGTGGTGCGGGCCGACACGTGGCCGGCGGCATCGGTCTGCCCACCCTGGTGGCCGGCACTCGCCAACGCGATACCGGCGGTCGAGACCGCGATGGCCGTCGCAGCGCCGCCGACGAACAGTTTCTTGAACATGGTTCCCCCTCTCGTGGGGCCGCCCCGATGACGGCCTCAGCGAAGGAGAAGGAGTCCCGAAAGTAAAGCCTGATACGCGCTAGGCGGATCAGCCTCCCTTCGACGGGCTCAGGAACCACCGGCCACGGCCGGGATCACCGAGATCTGGACGCCAGCCGGCGTCGGAGTCTCGAGCGAGTCGAGGAAACGGACGTCCTCGTTGCCGACGTACACGTTGACGAAGCGCCGCAATGCACCCTGCTCGTCGAGGATCCGCGCCTTGATGCCGGCGTAGCTGACGTCGAGGTTGTCGAGCACCTCAGCCAAGGTGGCGCCCTCGGCGGTCACCTCCGACTCACCCCCGGTGTAGGTGCGCAGGATGGTGGGGATGCGGACAGAGACGCTCATACGAGGCCCGCTTTCATGAAGTCGGCGTAGTTCGGTTCGATGGTTGCGGCCGGCCCGACCTGGTCGCTGATCGCGTCCAGGGTCTTCAGGCCCATGCCGGTGTTGATGACGACGGTCTCGAGGGTCGGGTCGAGCTGACCGGTCTCCACGAGCTTCTTGAGTACGCCGACAGTGGTGCCGCCCGCGGTCTCGGTGAAGATGCCTTCGGTGCGCGCCAGCAGCAGGATGCCCGCGCGGACCTCGTCGTCGGTGACGTCCTCGACGGCTCCGCCGGTGCGGCGGCAGATGTCGAGCACGTAGATGCCGTCGGCCGGGTTGCCGATGGCCAGACTCTTGGCGATCGTGTCGGGCTTGACCGGACGGATCGCGTCGATGCCGGCCTTGAAGGCGACCGACACCGGCGAACACCCGGTCGCCTGCGCTCCGTACACCTTGTAGGGCTTGTCCTCGACGAGCCCCAGCTTGATGAACTCCTGGAAGGCCTTGTCGACCTTGGTCAGCTGCGAGCCGGACGCGACCGGGATGACGATCTGGTCGGGGAGTCGCCAGCCGAGCTGCTCGGCGATCTCGTAGCCCAGGGTCTTGGAGCCCTCGGCGTAGTACGGGCGGACGTTGACGTTGACGAACGCCCAGCCGTCCTCCTCCCCCGCGATCTCCGAGGCGAGCTTGTTGACGTCGTCGTAGTTGCCGTTCACGGCGACCAGCGAGTCGGTGTAGAC
>DATILB010000048.1:0-4187 GCA_035477015.1 Nocardioidaceae bacterium
CGCGTCGTCGGAGAGCAGGGTGGCCAGGGCCGCGCGACCGCGGCTGAGCCGGGTCTTGATCGTCCCGACGGGCGCGTGCAGCTCACGAGCCACGTCGTCGACCGACATGTCGGCGATGTGGTGGAGCACGATGGCGAGTCGCTGCTGTTCGGGAAGCTGTCGGAGAGCCGCCACGAGCGCCACATGGTCTTCGGACACTCCGGGTGTCGGGCCGGCGTGCGACACGGCACGATCCGGTGGTCGCCTCCCGCGTACGACTCGCCTCCATCGGCTCACGGCCAGGCGGTACGCCGTAGTGCGCACCCAGGCGTCGGGGTACTGGACCTTGTCGAACTGGCTTCGGTGGTGCCAGGCGCGCACGAACGCCTCCTGGACACACTCCTCTGCCTCGTCCCGATCGCCGATCATGGCGTACACCTGCGACGTGACCCGTGCGTACGACCCCGCATAGAAGTCGTCGAACTCGGCCTGGTTCATGGTGCCCCCGCTTGCTCAGGAGTGTTGTCGCCTCAGAGACGCACGAACCCCGGCACTCGGTTTCATGTCGGTGAAGACTTTTTCCGTGAGCCGGGGTTCGTGGCGTGACTAGGGTCAGCGGCGGAAGATCAGCGCCCTCTTCACTTCCTGGATCGCCTTGGTGATCTCGATGCCTCGAGGGCAGGCCTCGGTGCAGTTAAAGGTGGTGCGGCAGCGCCACACACCTTCCTTGTCGTTGAGGATCTCGAGCCGCTGGTCGGTGCCCTCGTCGCGGGTGTCGAAGATGAACCGGTGCGCGCCGACGATGGCCTGGGGGCCGAAGTACTGTCCGTCGGTCCAGTAGACCGGGCAGCTCGTCGTGCACGCGGCGCAGAGGATGCACTTGGTGGTGTCGTCGAACCGGTCGCGGTCCTCCTGCGACTGGATGCGCTCGCGGGTGGGCTCGTTGCCGCTGGTGATGAGGAACGGCATCACCGAGCGGTACGCCGCGAAGAACGGCTCCATGTCGACGACGAGGTCCTTGAGCACCGGCAGGCCCTTGATCGGCTCGACCGTGATGGGCTTGCCGGGGTTGACGTCCTTGAGGAGCGTCTTGCAGGCCAGCCGGTTCTTGCCGTTGATGCGCATCGCGTCCGACCCGCACACGCCGTGCGCGCAGGAGCGGCGGAACGTGAGCGAGCCGTCGATGTCCCACTTCACCCGGTGCAGCGCGTCGAGCACGCGGTCCGTCGGCTCAGCGGGAACCGTGTAGGACTCCCACTTCGCCTCATCCGAGACCTCCGGGTTGAACCGAAGGATCTTGACTGTGACATCCATCAGTACTTGCGCTCCATCGGCTTGTAGCGAGTCTCCACCACGGGCTTGTAGTCCAGGCGGACCGAGCCGTCCTCGTTGCGGTACGCCATCGTGTGCCGCATGAAGTTCACGTCGTCGCGCGTGGCGTAGTCCTCACGGAAGTGGCCTCCCCGCGACTCGTTGCGGGCGAGCGCCGAGACGCAGAGCACCTCGGCGAGGTCCAGCAGGAAGCCGAGCTCGATCGCCTCGAGGAGGTCCGTGTTGAACCGCTTGCCCTTGTCCTGGACCGACACGTTCTTGTAGCGCTGCTTGAGCCCGTCGATGTCTGCGAGCGCCTGCTTCAGCGAGCCCTCCGTGCGGTACACCTGCGCGTTGATGTCCATCGTGGCCTGGAGCTCGGTGCGGATCGGAGCGACCCGCTCGGTGCCGCTGCCGTTGCGCATCGACTCGATCATCTCCACGACGGCCGACTCGGCCTTCTCCGGCAGCTCGGAGTACACCGCGTGGGCGGCGTACTCGGCGGCGTAGATGCCGGCCCGGCGGCCGAACACGTTGATGTCGAGCAGGGAGTTGGTGCCCAGCCGGTTGGCGCCGTGCACTGACACGCAGGCGACCTCGCCCGCGGCGTACAGGCCGGGGATCACGGTCGTGTTGTCCGCGAGGGCCTCGCCCTTGATGTTGGTCGGCACGCCACCCATCGCGTAGTGCGCGGTCGGGAACACGGGGATCATCTCGGTGTACGGCTCGACACCTAGGTAGGTGCGGGCGAACTCCGTGATGTCCGGGAGCTTCGCGTCGATCTGCTCCTTGGGCAGGTGCGTCAGGTCGAGGTAGACGTAGGCCTTGTCGGGGCCGGAGCCGCGGCCTTCGCGCACCTCGTTGGCCATCGCCCGGGCGACCATGTCACGCGGAGCGAGGTCCTTGATGGTGGGGGCGTAGCGCTCCATGAAGCGTTCGTTCTCGCTGTTGCGCAGGATGCCGCCCTCACCTCGAGCAGCCTCCGAGAGAAGGACGCCGAGGCCGGCCAGACCCGTCGGGTGGAACTGGAAGAACTCCATGTCCTCGAGCGGCAGGCCCTTGCGCCACACGATGCCCATGCCGTCGCCCGTGAGGGTGTGCGCGTTGGACGTCGTACGGAAGACCTTGCCGAAGCCGCCTGTGGCGAGGATGACGGCCTTGGCGGAGAAGACATGGATCTCGCCGGTAGCCAGCTCGTAGGCGACCGCACCGGACACGCGGCCGTCGATGTAGAGCAGGTCGAGCACGTAGAACTCGTTGTAGAACTCCACGTCGTGCTTGATGCACTGCTGGTAGAGCGTCTGCAAGATCATGTGACCGGTGCGGTCCGCGGCGAAGCAGGACCGGCGTACGGCGGCCTCGCCGTGGTTGCGGGTGTGCCCACCGAAGCGGCGCTGGTCGATCTTGCCCTCTTCGGTGCGGTTGAAGGGGAGGCCCATCTTCTCCAGGTCGAGCACCGCGTCGATGGCCTCCTTGGCCATCACCTCGGCGGCGTCCTGGTCGACCAGGTAGTCACCGCCCTTGACGGTGTCGAACGTGTGCCACTCCCAGTTGTCCTCCTCGACGTTCGCCAGGGCAGCGCACATGCCGCCCTGGGCAGCGCCGGTGTGGGAGCGGGTGGGGTACAGCTTGGTGAGCACCGCCGTGCGGGTGCGCTTGCCGGACTCGAGGGCCGCGCGCATGCCGGCGCCACCGGCGCCGACGATGACGACGTCGTACTTGTGGTAGGTCACCATGGCGTCAGTTCCCTCCACAGAAGGTGTTTTCGGAGGCGAAGCCCGGGTCGCCGCAGGGGTCGAAGGTGAAGATCACCAGGGTGCCGAGGACCAGCACGATGAACGCCGAGAAGTAGAGCAGCGTCTTCAGGACGAAGCGGCTCGTGTCCTTGGTCGTGTAGTCGTTGATGATCGTGCGGAGACCGTTCATGCCGTGCAGCTCGGCGAGCCACAGCATCGCGAGGTCCCAGGTCTGCCAGAACGGGCTCGACCACTTGCCGGCGACGAACGCGAAGTCCACGCGCTCGATGCCCTTGCCGACCATCAGGTTCACGAAGAGGTGGCCGATGACGAGCACGACGAGGATGAGGCCCGAGCCGCGCATGAACAGCCAGCTGTTCAGCTCGAAGTTGCCGCCCTTGGCGGCCCTGCTGCGCGGCGGCGCGATGACAGGTGTCGCCATGTCAGTTGCCTCCGAACACGTGGCTCAGGTGGCGGATCAGGAACGGCACCATGAGCACCGTCCAGAGCACGACCACGCCGTACGCCAGCTGCTTGTGGTACCGCGGGCCCTGGGACCAGAAGTCGACCAGGATGAGACGAATGCCGTTGAACGCGTGGAAGAGCAGGGCTGCGACGAGCCCCGCTTCCATGAGTCCCACGATCGGGTTCTTGTAGATCTCGACCGTCTGGTTGTAAGCCTCGGGCGACACACGAACCATGGCGGTGTCGATCACGTGGGCGAACAAGAAGAAGAAGAGCACCACACCGGTGATGCGGTGGGCCACCCACGTCCACATGCCTTCACGGCCGCGATACAGGGTTCCAACCGGGGAGCTGGCCAAGGGAGATCCTCCGAACTCGGGCATGCGTAAGACACGTGCTGCAAACAACTAGGCACTCTATCGACGCCTACCCGGTAGTAGCCACGCGTCGGTTGTGAAACTAATTACCGCATGCGGGCGTAGCCAATTTCGGGTCAGGCCGAAGCGGCGGCAAACTGCCGCGTCCACTGGCCGTGCAGGGTCAGCATCTCGCCGACCGTCGTGGTCCAGGGGAACTGCTCGGCACGGCGTCGGGCTGCGGCACGGCGCTGCTCGAGCGGGCGCGCGACGACGCGGAGGACGGCGTCAGCGAGGGACTCGGGGTCGGGGGAGCCCCAGGCCCCGGACGCGGGGTCGA
>DATILB010000049.1:0-3697 GCA_035477015.1 Nocardioidaceae bacterium
CCGATGCTCCCGGCCGCGCCGGTGACCAGGAACCTCATCAGATCTTGGGAATGACGGCGCTCAGCAGTGCGCCCATCCGGCTCGCGGCCGCACGACCGGCGTCGAGTACCTCGTCGTGGTTGAGCGGTTCACCACTCATGCCTGCGGCAAGGTTGGTCACGAGAGAGAGCCCGAGCACCTCCATACCGGCCTCGCGGGCTGCGATGGTCTCGAGCACGGTGGACATCCCGGCCAGGTCTCCGCCGATGGCGCGCACCATCCGGATCTCGGCCGGGGTCTCGTAGTGCGGCCCGGTGAACTGGACGTAGACCCCCTCGTCCAGCGTCGGGTCGATCTCTCGGCAGAGTGCCCTCAGCCGGGGCGAGTAGGCATCGGTGAGGTCGACGAAGTTCGCGCCCTCGATGGGCGAGGTCGCGGTCAGGTTGATGTGGTCACTGATGAGAACCGGAGTGCCGGGAGCCCAGGCCTCGTTGAGCCCGCCGCATCCGTTGGTCAGCACAGCCACCGAGGCCCCGGCCGCAGCCGCCGTGCGGACACCGTGCACGACCGCACGTACGCCCTTGCCCTCGTAGAAGTGCGTGCGACCGGTCAGCACCATGACGTGCTTGTCGCCGACGTTGATCGACCGGATCTTGCCGGAGTGACCCGCCACGGAGGACGCGCTGAAGCCGGGGAGCTCGGTCGTGGGGAGCTCGGCAGTGGCGGCGCCGAGCGCGTCGAGTGCCGGCAACCAGCCGGATCCCATGACGAGTAGGACGTCGTGCTTCTCGACGCCGGTGAGCTCGGCGAGCTTCGCGGCGGCTTCCTGGGCGAGTGCCTTGGGGTCGTCGGTCACCCTTCGGACTCTATGTCAGGGGTGATGTCAGAGCCCGCTCGACCTGCACGGTCGGCCGCGAAGCGCGGCCACATAGTCGTCGGGTGCATCGGCGGCTTGAGCCGCCTCGGCGAGCACTCCGAGGTACGACGCGGACGGCAGGCCGCCCTCGTAGGCATCGAGGACGTAGGCCCAACAGACGACCTCGCCGGTCATCATCGAGACCCGCAGCCGCGTCTTGCGGTAGAGCCCGGGTGGACCCTCCCAGCTGTCGAGCACGGCGACGTCGTCGTCGGTGATGTCGTACACGACCACGAAGACCTGCTCGAACGGGTCCTGCACGATCGTGGCCAGCGGACCGTCCCAGCCGAGGTCCTCGCCGCCGAAGGTAAGCCGCCAACCCTCGAGCCAGCCCGTGCCCTGCATAGGGGAGTGCGGGCAGCGCTCCAACATGCGACGCGGATCCATGTTGGTCCCGTAAGCGGCGTACAGGGGCACGTCCGCAGCCTAGTGCGCGATGAGTTTCTGGCGTGGGACCTGTCGATATCGGCATGAGCAAAGTCATGGCAGGCATCACCATCTCCGTCGACGGCTACGTCTGTGGCCCGAAGGACGGTCCCGGCTGCGGCCTCGGTGTCGGGGGTGAGCGGCTGCACTACTGGGTGTTCGGGGGTCCGTGGACCTACGACGCCGAGCCGTCCGGGACGGAGCCCGCGGATGAGGGCTGGCTCGAGGACGGCATGAGTGGGCTCGGTGCGATCGTGGGCGGCCGCTGGACCTACGAGGCGGCCGGGCACTGGGGCGACACGAACCCGTTCGGCGTCCCGTTCTTCATCGTGACCCACCGACCGGACGAGCAGCCTGAGGGCAACCACTTCGTCTTCGTCGACGACGTCGAGAAAGCCGTCGTGCGGGCGAAGGAGGTCTCCGGCGAGAAGAACGTGCACGTCATGGGTGGTGCCGACACCATCCGGCAGGCGCTCGAGGCGGGTCTGGTGGATGAGCTCTCGATCATCGTTGCGCCGGTCGTGCTGGGCGGGGGCAAGCGGCTCTTCGACGGCTTCGAGAAGTCCCTCGACCTCGAGCACAAGGGCGTCCGCCAGTCGCCGTACGCCACCTTCATCGACTACGTCGTCCGCCGGGACTGATTTAGGCCGTGTCTCCCTATCCCATTCCGGCTGCGCGACGCCATCCGCAGCGCCTGTACGCACCTGTCTCGGTCGACGGGCCCCGGCCCGCCTCCCTCGTCAGGCACGCCCAGCCACCGCGCCTGACGCCGCTCGCTATCGGAAGCGGATAGGGAGACACGGCCTAGTCGACCCGGGATTCCCGTTCCGACATGATGGGCGCGTGAATCATGTCGTGATCATCGGTGGCGGTCCGGGTGGGTACGAAGCTGCGCTCGTCGCCGCCCAGCTGGGGGCGCAGGTCACAGTCGTCGACAGCGACGGCATCGGTGGCTCGGCAGTGCTGACCGACTGCGTGCCGAGCAAGACCCTGATCGCGACAGCCGAGCTGATGGCCGAGTTCGAGGAGGCCGGCGAGCTCGGCATCACGACCGGCGTGCCGACCGTCGACCTCGCGGAGGTCAATACCCGCGTCAAGGCTCTGGCTCAGGCCCAGTCCGCTGACATCGAGGGACGCCTCGTCCGAGACGGCGTACGCGTGGTCCGCGGGCGAGGTCGGCTCGACGGTCCGGCCAAGGTCGTCGCCGCGCTTCACGACGGCGGCGAGGAGACGTACGACGCGGACGCCGTACTCATCGCGACCGGGGCTGCCCCGCGCACTCTCCCGACCGCGCAGCCGGACGGGGAGCGGATCCTGACCTGGGAGCAGGTCTACGACCTCGACGAGACGCCCGAGAAGCTGATCGTCGTCGGCAGCGGCGTCACGGGAGCCGAGTTCGCGGGCGCGTACAACGCGCTGGGCATCGACGTGACGCTCGTCTCCAGCCGCGATCGCGTGCTGCCCGGGGAGGATGCGGACGCTGCCAACGTCCTCGAGGAGGTCTTCAAGCGTCGAGGTATGGACGTGCTCAACAAGTCACGCATGGACTCCGTCGCTCGCGACGGTGACTCGGTGACCGTGACGCTGACCGACGGCCGCTCGGTGACCGGGACGCACTGCCTGCTTGCCCTCGGCTCCATCCCGAACACCGTGGACATGGGCCTGGAGGAGGCGGGTGTCGTCCTGAAGGACGACGGGTTCGTGAACGTCGACCGCGTCAGCCGTACGTCGGCCCGTGGCATCTACTCTGCCGGCGACTGCACCGGTGTCTTCATGTTGGCCTCCGTGGCGGCCATGCAGGGTCGCATCGCGATGTGGCACTTCCTCGGCGACGCGGTCACGCCGCTCGACCTCGGCACGGTGTCGTCGAATGTCTTCACCGCGCCGGAGATCGCCACGGTAGGGGTCTCGCAGAACGCCGTCGACTCAGGTGAGTTCCAGGCCGACACCGTGATGCTGCCGTTGGCCACGAACGCCCGCGCCAAGATGCAGGGCGTCCGCGACGGGTTCGTGAAGCTGTTCATGCGGCCGGGCACCGGGATCATCGCTGGGGGTGTGGTCGTGGGACCGCGTGCGAGCGAGCTGATTCACCCGATCTCGTTGGCGGTTTCGGAGGGCATCACCGCCGACCAGTTCGCGCATGCGTTCACCGTCTACCCGTCGATGAGTGGCTCGGTCGCGGAGGCGGCGCGCCGCCTGCACCGCGTCGCGGAGTGACGCGCGTCACGCCCGATTAGGCAGCGGTACGACGACCTGCCACACTCGAATCAGCAGCCCCATCCGTTCTGCCTCGGGCTGCTTCTCGATTGTCACCACCGAGCGCCGCGGGCCACGCACCTTCACGGCCCGCGCCGGGCAGGACGATCCTTCAATCTT
>DATILB010000050.1:0-9063 GCA_035477015.1 Nocardioidaceae bacterium
CAGCTCTACCGGCCTTCCTGCACCACTACAACTACGCTCGACCCCACACCGCACTCAACGGACGACCCCCAGTCACCCGAACCCCGATCGGTGTCACCAACCTCGCGGCATAGAACAGCTTGCGAGTGCGTGGACGCCGCCACACCCGAAGACACGCTCGGCCCATGGGAATAGCCTGTCCCAATGGCGGCGGAGACGTCGCAGACCCTGGATCGCGGTCTGCGTGTGCTGAGTGTTCTCGCGGCGTCGCCGCACGGTCTCACGGTCACGGAGCTCGCGGCCGCTGTCGATGTCAACCGCACGGTCGTCTATCGGCTGATCACGACGCTGGAGCAGCACGGCCTGGCACGCCGTGACGCCGGCGGTCGACTGCACGTCGGACTCGGGATCCTCGCGTTGGCGAGGGGCCTTCAGCCGGTCCTCCGCGAGCTGGCCACCCCGGTCCTGCGCGGCCTGGAGGAGGAGCTGGGCTCCACCGCGCACCTGACGGTCGCCGATGGCGGAGAGGCGCTGGCGATCGCCGTAGTCGAGCCGACCTGGACCGACTTCCACGTCGCCTACCGCGTCGGCTCCCGTCACTCCCTCGAGCTCGGGGCTGCGGGCAAAGCGATCCTGCTGGCGCGCAATCACGAGGCTGGGCGCTACGTGCAGACGTCGGGCGAGCTGCAGCCCGGAGCGCGCGGCCTGGCTGCACCGGTCCTCGGGGTTGACGGGCTCGAGGCATCGGTGGGCATCGTCACGATGGGTGACCTAGACGCCGAACGGGTCGCCCCCCGCGTGGTCGCTGCTGCGGCCGAGGTCGCGCGCCGGCTGTCCTGAACGACTACGCGCTTTCGCGCAGCTTCGCGCCCGGTCCGGCTTTGGTCATGACGTTACGAGGCTCGGTGAGCCGATGGCCCTTCTCGCACTCGAGTACGGCGTGGACGGTCGAGTCGCAGTCGCGGTGGATGAACTCGATCGGCGGACCCTCGGGGTCAGCCAGGTAGCGGTTGCCCCATTCGGCGACAGCGACCAGCACCGGGTACAGGTCGAGCCCCTTCTGGGTGGGGCGGTACTCGTGTCGCGCACGTTCTCCGGGGACCTGGTAGGGCTCCTTGCGGAGGATGCCCTCGTCCACGAGCAGCGCCAGCCGGTTGGTCAGGACTTGCCGGGGCATCGCGGTCCGCACGCGCATGTCGTCGAACCGGCGTACGCCGTTGAAGACCTCGCGGATCACCAGGAAGGTCCAGCGTTCACCCAGGATCGTCATGGCGCGACCGATGGTGCAGTTGTCGCCCGAGTAGGCCAGGGCGGCGGGGACGGGGTACGTGCTCACCGTCACAGGCTAAGTCTCATTGACAGACTCAGCAAGCCCTGACACCCTGAGTCCATGACGCAGACCCAGGCAGACATGGCCGAGATCCTGACCATGGACGGCTTCGAGCAGCTCACCGCGTTCACCAATGGACAGTTCCCGCCGGCACCGATCTCCCACACGCTCGGCATGACCAACTTCCAGGTGGAGCGCGGCAGCGTGAGCGTCGAGCTCAAGGCGGAGCAGCGTCACTACAACCCGATCGGCTCGGTCCATGGCGGCGTCATCTCCACCTTGCTGGACACTGCGGCCGCGTGCTCGGTGCACACCACCCTGGCGCCGGGCGAGATCTACACGTCGCTCGACCTCACGGTGAAGTTCCTGCGACCCGTCACGGTCGAGTCAGGCACGCTCCGGGCGGTCGGCACGGTGATTCAGCGTGGTCGTCGTACGGCGCTCGCCGAGGCCAAGCTGTACGACGAAGCAGGCAAGCTCGTGGCCTATGCGAGCTCGAGCTGCATGATCATGCCGATGGCCGGCGGCTACTGACCGCACAATGAGGGGGTGCGGCTCGCAGTTGCCTCCCTGATCCTCCTGCTCGCCGGATGTGGCGGTCAGGACCGGGAGTCTGCGCTGCCGGCGCCTGAGGCCACGGAAGTCGCCCTCGTCGCACCCCGCACCACCATCGCGCCCCCGCCCGGCTGCTCGACGGCCGTGCAGCCGTTCGTGCCGACAGAGATCACGATCACCGGGGTCGACGTACCCGTCATGGCGCTGGGGCGCGACGAGAACAACGTGCCCGGCGTACCGCCGCTCGGTGCCAAGTTCGACGTGGCCTGGGACGCGCCGGGCGTGCAGCCCGGGTCGAGTCGTGGCAACGTCCTGCTGAACACGCACACCTGGCCGGACGGGTCTGCGCTCGGGAACCGCTTCCTCGACCAGCTGCAGCAGGGCGATCGGTTCGTGCTCCGCAACGGGGAGGTCAGCGTCTGTTACCGCGTGACCGAGCGGACCGAGGTGTCGATCGAGAACCCACCGCTCGACCGGGTGTACGACGAAGAAGGTCCAGCCCAGGCCGTCCTCATCGTCTGCTCCGGCACGCGCACCGGGCCCGGACAGTGGACGCACCGGACGCTCTGGTTCGCCACCCCCTTGGATTGAGGTGCGAGCGAAGCGAGCCTCGAAAGCTCAGGTGACTTCGGCGAGCAGTGGCAGCACCCGATGGGGGATCTGGGTCGCGAGCGCGATGACGGTCGACGAGCGCACGATGCCTTCGAACGACACCACGCGGTCGATGACGCGCTGCAGGTCGGCGTTGGAGCGAGCGACGACCCGCGCCCAGAGGTCCCCGGCGCCGGTGATCGTGACCGCCTCGAGGACTTCGGGGATCTCTGCGAGGTACATCGCCACTACGTCGTGACCCCGGCCCTGCCGGATCTCGAGCGTGAGGAACGCCGTCACGGGGTAGCCGATCGCCTCGGGTGCGACCTGCGGACCCCAGCTGGAGATGACGCCGGTCGTGGTCAGCTTGTCGAGCCGGGCCTGAACCGTCCCGCGCGCCACCCCGAGCCTTCGGGAGGCCTCGAGCACGCCGACGCGAGGCTCGTCGGTGAACAGACGGATCAAAGTGGCGTCAAGATCGTCCATCAGAACCTCGCTGACTATGCATTCTGTCCAGTGTGCCGTGCTTCTGTTGCACAGTCTGCCTGATCTCAGCCACAGTCGCGGTATGACGGAGCAGCTGACCCACGACGAACTCAAGGCCGACCTCACCCTCGAACAGCTCAAGCAGCTGGTCGGGCTGGTGGAGTACGACGCGTCGAAGGACCCGTTCCCGGTGACCGCAATGGACTCCGTCGGGTTCGTCGTCGGCAACGCGACCCAGACCGCGACCTTCTACCAGCTGGCGCTCGGCATGGACCTCGAGGCGTACCGCGGCCCCGAGACCGGCTGGCGGGAGTCGAAGAGCTACGTCCTGCGCAGTGGGTCCGCGCGCTTCGTCTTCACCGGTGCGGTCACACCGGACAGCCATCTCGCCGACCACCACCGCAAGCATGGGGACGGCGTCGTCGACCTGGCCCTCGAGGTGCCGGACGTCGACAAGTGCATCGAGCACGCCCGATCGGTCGGCGCCACCATCATCGAGGAGCCCCACGACGTCGCCGACGAGTTCGGCACCGTCCGGATCGCCGCCATCGCGACGTACGGCGAGACGAGGCACACGCTGGTCGACCGCAGCCGGTACGCCGGTCCGTACCTTCCGGGCTACGAGGCCCGCACCACGACGGTGGGCCCCCGCCGTGAGGGCCACCCCAAGCGGCTGTTCCAGGCCATCGACCACTGCGTCGGCAACGTCGAGCTCGGCCGGATGGACGAGTGGGTCGGCTTCTACAACAAGGTCATGGGCTTCACGAACATGGCGGAGTTCATCGGTGACGACATCGCCACGGACTACTCCGCGTTGATGAGCAAGGTCGTCGCGAGCGGCAACCACCGGGTGAAGTTCCCGCTCAACGAGCCGGCGGTCGCGAAGAAGAAGTCGCAGATCGACGAGTACCTCGAGTTCTACGCCGGCGCCGGCTGTCAGCACATCGCCCTGGCCACGGGCGACATCCTGCGGACCGTCGACATCCTGCGCGAGAACGGCATCCAGTTCCTCGACACCCCGGACTCCTACTACGACGACCCCGAGCTGCGCGAGCGCATCGGCAAGGTGCGCGTCCCGATCGAGGAGCTCAAGAAGCGCAAGATCCTGGTCGACCGCGACGAGGACGGCTACCTGCTGCAGATCTTCACCAAGCCGATGGGCGACCGGCCGACGATCTTCTTCGAGTTCATCGAGCGGCACGGGTCACTCGGTTTTGGCAAGGGCAACTTCAAGGCGCTCTTCGAGGCGATCGAGAGGGAGCAGGAGCTCCGAGGCAACCTCTGAGCTCCCGCCCACTCACTCGTCGACGGTGATCTTCAGCGTCGAGCCGTACGGCAGTGCCTGCACGAGCCGAAGCTTGGCCAGCGCCGGGTTGTCGGCCAGCAGCTTCGCACCGTTGGCCAGCGAACGCAGCGCCGCCGTCTCCGCACGGGCAGCTTCGAGCTGCGCCTTGCCGCGCTGACGTGCCGTGATCTCCTCGGCGTACGCCGAACGCAGGTCGGGCGGCAGGATGACGTCCTTCAGCACGACCTCGCGAACGTCGACCCCGACCTCACGGCCAGCGGCCGCGGACGTGGACGTGACCGCCTCGACAATCGCGCGGCGGCCGGTCGTCAGAACCTCTTCGACCGTCAGCGTTGCGAGTGCCTCGCGCAGCGCGACCTGGACGGCCAGGTAGACCACGCCGGTCGGCTGCGCCGCAAGCTCGTGGTACGCCTGCGGGTCGCCGATCGTCCAGAGGAACGCCGCCGTGACCTTCAGGGACACACCGTCGGCGGTCAGCACGTCCTGCGGTGCGGTCTGGCCGACCTGCTCGCGCCGGTCGAGCCGCACGTACGACGTACGCGTGCGGACGCGGTAGCGGCCTGGCTCGAGCACACGCGACAGCGTGCCGTCGCGGTACTCCAGGACGGACTCGTGGGCGTTCACGGTGAGGGTGAACAGGGACATGACGGCAGCCTCCTTTCGCGTTGTGTGGAGCCGTCGGTGTTGAAGTTGTGGGCAGACGCCCGGCGGGTGGCCCGACGGCTCGCGGGGACCCGGATGTCGTACTGACCATGTCGAGTCCGCAAAGCTAGCCGCCGCTGGACGCCACCGGCCGGACGCCGTGAAGGGAGTCGAACCCCAAGCGTGACCGCATGCCTTGTCCTGGACAGGGACGTGGCGAGTTGCAACACGCAGGACCCGGGTCGGTACGCCGTCCGGACTGCTGCTCTCGCCGTTGTCGAGGGTGACAGGTCGGCGACCGCGAGGCGACCGGTTTTCTAGCGCACCTTGACGACGTTGGTGCGCGCGATCTTGTCGTGGATCGTCTGACGCTTGGAGTCCCAGGTCGCCCAGAGCGGATCGAGGATCCCGTAGAGCGCGGCGAGCAGGATCACCAGCAGCGCGACCTCCCAGGAGAAGGTGAACGCGACCAGGCTCAGGCTGCCGAGACCGATCAGGAAGAACCAACGCACGATGGCCACCGACAGCGGCAGCTTGCCGGGGTGCTCCCGCAGTCGCACCCTGAGTCCGAACAACAGCTGACCGGGGGTGGCGCCGAGGAAGCGCCAGAAGAGCGCGAAGTAGAGCAGCCCGGCCACCAGCGGCGGGAAGACGAGTCCGAAGAGGTGGTCCTCGAAGACCGCGCCGAGGTCGTTGAACATCTCGTCGGGATCAAGCGTGCCGGCCTGGTCGGCTGCTTCCCACTCGTCCATCAGACCGGCGATGTCGCTGTTGAACGAGAAGGTGAAGGGCAGCGCCACGATCTGTGAGATCGCGCCGAGTGCGAGCGAGTCCACGACGTACGCGCCCACACGCCACCACCAGCCGGCCAGCCGCTCACCGTCGGGGGTCGTCGGTCCGGGCGGCGTCTGCGGCACCGGAGTGCCGTAGGCAGGGGTGGCGTATGCCGGAGCGCCGTAGACGGGCTGGGTCGGTGCCACGGGCGCAGCCGGGGGCGCAGCAGGAGCGACATGCTCGGTCCACACGGCGCCGTCCCAGTAGCGGACCATCGGGGGCTGTCCGGGCTGCGCGGGGGCGGGATCGGGATACCAACCGGAGGGGATCTGAGTCATGGCTCCTCGAGCGTAGTCGGCAGGAGGGGCGTCCTCCACGACCGACGCGGTGTCCCGATCAGGGGGAGCGGGGTACGGTTTCGGCGGTCAGCGTGATCCCGTGATTGCGCGAGATGCCGACGAGCGCACCCCACACGAACTCGGTGAGGTACGACGACACCTCGGCCCTGGACATGGTCTTCCGTTCGAGGTACCACTCACCGGTCGACAGGCCCAGGCCGACGACCGCATGCGCCCACGGCTCGGCCCCACCGGTGTCGATACCGAGCTCGCTCATCGCGTCGCTGATGACCTGCGTCAGGGTCGCGGCCACGGCAGCCTTGCCGTCGGCGAGCGGGTCGGTTGTGCTGTTGACGCGGTGCTGCACCAGCAGAAGGAACACCTGAGGGTGCTCCTCGATGACCTCGAGGTACGCCGAGACCGCCTTGGCGACCCGTTGCCTCAGTGGGAGGCGCGACTCGAAGGCGGGAGCCAGTCGCTCGACGACCAGGCTCGCGCCCCACTGGCCGACCGCTGCGTGTAGGTCGGACTTGTCGCTGAAGTAGCGGTAGAGGACGGGCTTGGAGACACCGGCGACGCGCGCGATCTCGTCGATCGACGCCTCGCGTGAGTACTTGTGCATCGCTGTGACGGCGGCCGCGACCAGCTCGGCCCGACGTGCTTCGCGGTGGTTGTCCCAGCGCGTGCTTCGCCCGTCAGGCGGGGCGGGATCCTTGGTTCGCCGGTTCGCACGGGACACGGGTCCCAGGGTAGCCGTAACGTTCGGTCACACGATCCTGGGCGGCACTGACGTCGGTGCGACGGGTGCCACGCGCTGGAGGTACGTCGTCCAGGCCATCCCGATAGCCGCGCAGCCGGCTCCGACGACGAAGGCGGTCGGGATCGTCGAGGCGTCGGCGACCACCCCGAGCGCGATCGGCCCGAAGCCGAGACCGAGGTCGATGAACAGGCTGGCGGTGCCCGCAGCTGCGCCGTGCTCCGAAGGACGTGCCGTCGCGAAGATCGCGGAGAAGAAGGCCGGCGTGCTGAACGAGACGCCGATGGCCGCGAACACCGTGCCGGCAACCATGCCCACCGGAGACGTCCAGAACGCCATCACCAGCAGCCCCACTCCGATGGCAGCCAGGGCGAACACACCCAGGGGCAGCGGGGGCAACCGGTCGGGGACCTTGGCGAACACCACGCGACAAGTGACCACCACGACGCCGTACACGAAGAGCGGGATGCTGGCGTTCTCCAGGCCGACGTCGTGGGCGTGCAGGGCCGCCATGCTGAGGAAGCCACCTACGGCGAGCAGGGACGCGAAGAAGCCGAGCGAGGCCGGGATCGCCTTGCGATGCAGGAAGCCCTCCGGGGTGTGCTCGTGGCTGCGGTCGAGCGTCTCGCCCACGGTGAACACGACGACCGTCGAGATGAGGGCGAGAGCTGCTGCGCCGAACCAGGCTGCGTCGAAGTCCCAGGTCTCGACCAGCAGCTCCCCGAGCGGAGGGCCGAAGGCAATGCCGAGGTAGAGCCCGAGCGAGTTGTAGCTGAGCGCCTCGCCCAGTCGGCTCGGGGGTGCGAGGTCAGCGAGCGCGGCAAAGCAGGCAACGAAGAACGCCGCCTCCGCGACGCCTGCGAGCAATCGCAGGGCGATGACCGCAGAGAGGGTGTCGACGCTCGCGGTGAGCGCCAGCGCCACCGCGGCCAGGAACGCGCCGCCGGCCATGAGCGGCAGTCGGCCGATGGTGTCGCAGAGCCGCCCTGCGAAGGGGCGCAGCGCCAGTGCCGAGACGGCGAAGGCGCCGAACGCGATTCCCGCACCAGCCTTGTCCGACTCGAGTGGCCCGGTCGCGTAGAGCGGGAGTGCGTAAATGGACACGCCCACCGCGGTGAAGTAGGCGAGCTCGGCCAGGGTCAGCATGACGAACGCCCGCGTGAAGAGGGGGTCGTCGCCCTGGTCGAGTGGTGTCACGGGACAACGGTGGCACAGCTCCGCGTCAGAGCGCGGGCTGGACCGTTCCGGAAACCTCGCCGAGCGCGATGCGTCCGCCCAGTCGCCCCGGAGCAGTTGCGCGCAAGGTGACGACGTCGCCGTCCTCGAGGAACGTGCGGCCCTTGCCGAACGGCTCTTGACCACCCCACGACAGCTCGAGGAAGGAGCCACGCTGCTCGCGCTCGGGTCCGCTGATCGTGCCGCTGGCGTAGAGGTCGCCGGTGCGCAGCGAGGCGCCGTTCGAGGTCAGGTGGGCAAGCATCTGGGCTGGCGACCAGTACATCGAGCGGTACGGCGGCCGCGACACCACGTCGCCGTTCAGCATGACCTCGACGTCGATGTCGTAGCCGGCCGGCTGCTCGACGTGGAGGTAGTCGTGCGGCATCGGCTCCTGCGTGGGCAGGTCGCACGCGGCGGCCCCAAGGGCGGACAGGGGAGTGACCCATCCACTGATCGACGTGGCGAACGACTTGCCGAGGAACGGCCCCAGCGGGACGTACTCCCAGGCCTGGATGTCGCGCGCCGACCAGTCGTTGAGCAGCGTCACGCCGAAGACGTGCCGCTTCCAGTCGTCGATCGGGACGGGGACACCGTGTGTCGAGCCGGCTCCTACGACGAAACCCAGCTCGGCCTCGATGTCGAGGCGCTGGCTCGGGCCGAACGTGGGCCCCTCGTCGCCGCGACGTTGGCCGCTCGGACGGCGTACGTCGGTGCCTGTCACCACCACCGTCCCGGCCCGGCCGTGGTAGCCGATCGGGAGGTGACGCCAGTTGGGCGTGAGTGCTTCGCCGTCGGGGCGGAACATTCTGCCGACGTTGGTGGCGTGGTCGATCGAGCAGTAGAAGTCGACGTAGTCGGCGACCTCGATCGGCAGGTGTGTGGTGACCTTGCCGACCGGAATCAGGTGCGGCTCGACGACCTCCGCCTGCGGCTCCTCCGTGAGCAGCATCGTCAGCCACTGTCGCGCCGACGCCCACTTGTCCGGTCCGGTGGCCAGGAAGGCGTTGAGCGTCGGCGACGCAAAGACTTGCGCGGACTCGAGCATCTCGGCCGCCGCGACGGGCGCGAGGTCCACTACGAAGTCGCC
>DATILB010000051.1:0-1549 GCA_035477015.1 Nocardioidaceae bacterium
AGTACCTGGAGCTCAGGATCCCGGCCCGTTTCGACGCGACGCCGTGCCAGGGTGGTGAGCTCGGGCTGCCCGCGAACGCAGCAGATGGCGCCGAGACCGGAACGCCCGGCTTCGTCGCCCGCTTCTGGATCCTCGATGTCGCCGGAACGCGGGTGGTCGTCGCACCCTTCTGCGTAGCCTGCGAAGCCGGGTCGGCCCAAAGCATGCACCAGAGGGTCCAGAGCATCACCTTCAACCAGGCTGTCGGTACGACGCCCTAGGGTCGGACCATGGTCCACGAGCTGTCTCGCGCGGACGCGCGCCGCGTCGCCGTGCGCGCGCAGCGTCTCACCGACCCGCGGCCCACCGACCTCCATGACGCAGTCCGGGCGCTGTCGCTCGTCCAGCTCGACCCGGTCAGCGCCATCGCACCCAGCGCCGACCTGGTGCTGTGGAGCCGCATCGGGTCGTCGTACGACGTGCAGGAGCTGAAGGACGCGATCAACGAGCTGACCGTCTTGGAGCTCCGGGGATCCCTCAGGGTCGCGGAGGACATCGCGCTCTACCGGGCCGACATGGAGGTGTGGCCGGGCACAGGCGACGTCCGGCAGTGGCGCAAGTCCGTGGCCGAGTGGGTCAAGGCCAACGACGGCTGCCGGCTCGACATCCTCGACCGGCTTCGCTCCGACGGTCCGCTCCCGCTCAAGGAGCTGCCCGACACCTGCGCACGTCCCTGGCGCTCCACCGGGTGGAACAACAACAAGAACGTCCCCATGCTTCTCGATGCCATGGTCGCCCGCGGCGAGGTCGCAGTGGCGGGACGTCAGGGCCGGGAGAAGCTGTGGGATCTGGCCGAGCGGATCTACCCCGATGACGAGCACCCGGATATCGAGGAGTCGGCGCGCCTCCGAGATGCGCGTCGCCTCGGATCTCTTGGCATCGCGCGGTCCAAGGGCCCCGAGTGCCCCATCGAGCCCGTCGACGTACGCGATGCCGGCGAGCCCGCCGTGGTCGAGGGCGTCAAGGGCGAATGGCGGGTGGATCCGGCCCAGCTCGGCCAGCCGTTCAGCGGCAGAGCCGCATTGCTGTCGCCGTTCGACCGACTGCTGCACGACCGCAAGCGGATGAGCGAGCTCTTCGAGTTCGAGTACGCCCTCGAGATGTACAAGCCCGCAGCCACGCGGCGGTGGGGCTACTACGCCCTGCCGATCCTGTACGACGACCGGCTGATCGGGAAGCTCGACGCAGCGTCCGATCGCGACGCCGGAGAGCTCCGCATCAACGCGGTGCACGAGGACGAGCCGTTCTCGAAGAAGGTGCGCACGGCCGTGGAAACTGAGATCGAGGACCTGGCCGAGTGGCTGCAGCTCGACCTGGTCAGATGATGTCCTGCGGCGAGACCGGTGCCGGCGGCGGTGCGAGTCCCTCGAGGTACTCCTTGGCGTAGTCGATCTTGACGTCGATCCACATCGGCAGATGGTCGGACATCTGGAAGGTGCGCCAGTACGTCTTGTAGTAGCTCGCCTTCCCAGTCTCCGTGCGGGGCTCACCCTTGGAGGTCTTGGTGTAC
>DATILB010000052.1:0-12888 GCA_035477015.1 Nocardioidaceae bacterium
CGTCGACGCGGACGCTCGCCCGGTGCTCGTCGCCGTGCGCGCGAAGCTGGACGGTCCCTTCGACTGCCGTGGGGGGCGTGCCGCACCACCGCGGCTTGAACCCCTCGATGCGGTTGATGGTCAGTGCGGCCCGGGGGCCGACGGTGACGGTGCCGGACACCGGCTCGATGTCGAGCACGTAGCGCGGCTGCCCATCGCCGGCGGGGCGCCCGATCCGCAACCCCTTCCGCTGGCCGATGGTGAAGGTGTACGAGCCCTGGTGCTCACCGAGAACCTCGCCCGACTCGTGGTCGACGATGACGCCACTCGTCGAGCCGACCTTCTCGCGCAACCAGCCACCGGTGTCGCCGTCGGAGATGAAGCAGATGTCATGCGAGTCGGGCTTCTGTGCGACCTGGAGCCCACGCCGCTCAGCCTCGGCCCGGACATCCTCCTTCTGGGAGTCGCCCAGCGGGAACAGCGAGTGGGCGAGCTGCTCCTGGGTGAGGACCCCGAGGACGTAGGACTGGTCCTTGCCGTGGTCGACAGCCCGGTGCAGCTCCACCGCACCACCGCCGTCGACCAACGTGGCGTAGTGACCGGTCGCGACCGCGTCGTACCCGAGCGCCAGCGCACGGTCCAGCACTGCCTCGAACTTGATCTTCTCGTTGCAGCGCAGGCACGGGTTCGGCGTACGTCCGGCGAGGTACTCGCTCTTGAAGTCCTCGACGACGTCTTCGTGGAAACGCTCGGAGAGGTCCCAGACGTAGAACGGGATCCCGATCCGGTCCGCGGCGCGTCGGGCGTCGTTGGAGTCCTCGATCGTGCAGCAGCCGCGCGCCCCGGTGCGGTACGACTTCGGGTTGCGCGACAGGGCGAGGTGGATGCCGGTGACGTCGTGTCCCGCGTCGACGGCGCGTGCGGCGGCCACCGCCGAGTCCACACCGCCGGACATCGCAGCGATGACCCTCATCCGCGGGTCACTTCTTGGTGAAGCCGCTGGCGATGCCGGCGGCCTTCGCGCGTTCGACGACAGGGCCGATCGCGTCGACCAGCGCGTCGACATCCGCCTGGGTGCTGGTGTGGCCCAACGAGAAACGCAGCGAGGAGCGCGCCTGCTCGTCGTCGGCACCCATCGCCAGGAGGACGTGCGACGCCTCGGGTACGCCGGCCGAGCAGGCTGACCCCGTGGAGCACTCGATCCCGCGAGCGTCGAGGAGCATCAGCAGAGAGTCCCCCTCGCATCCGGGAAACACGAGATGTGCGTTGCCGGGCAGACGCTTGTCGAGCGAGCAGGACTCGTTGCCGTTGAGCAGGGCGTCGGGAACGATCTCACGGACGCGTCCGACGAGGTCGTCGCGCAGGTGGGAGATGCGTACGGCGTGGTCTAGCTGCTGCTTCACAGCAAGCTCCACCGCAACCGCGAAGCCCATGATCGCCGGGACGTCGATGGTGCCCGAGCGGATGTCACGCTCCTGGCCGCCGCCGTGCTGGAGCGGCGTCACGTCCAGGTCGCGGCGTACGACGAGCGCCCCCACGCCGTACGGACCGCCGAGCTTGTGCGCCGTGAAGGTGAGTGCGTCGACTCCGGACGCAGCGAAGTCGACCGGGACCTGACCGACGGCCTGGACGGCATCCGTGTGGACCGGGATGCCGTGCGCGTGCGCCATCGCGATGACCTCGTCGAGGGGCTGCAGGGTGCCGACCTCGTTGTTGGCCCACATCACGCTGACCAGCGCGATGCTCTCGGGGTCGCGCTCGATGGCGGCCTGGAACGTGTCGAGCTTCAGCTCGCCGCAGCGGGTCACCGGGAGCAGTTCGACCTCGGCGCCCTCGTGATCCGCCAGCCACTGCAGCGGGTCCAGGACGGCGTGGTGCTCGATGGCCGGGGCCAGGATGCGGATCCGCCGCGGGTCAGCGGCACGCCGAGCCCAGTAGATGCCCTTGAGCGCCAAGTTGTCGGACTCGGTGCCGCCCGAGGTGAAGACGACCTCACCGGGTCGAGCGCCGATGGCTCGCGCGATGGCCTCGCGGGACTCCTCCACCTGCCGTCGGGCGTTGCGTCCAGACGCGTGCAGGGACGACGCGTTGCCCGTGCTGGACAGGGCTCGCGTCATCACGCCGAGCACCTCGTCGTACATCGGGGTCGTCGCGGCGTGGTCCAGGTAGACGCGCCGGGCGGTTGAAGGCTCATTCATTGCAGGGTCCAGACTACGTCCTGTTCGTTTTCAGCCCGTACGCCGAGGCTCGCGCGGACTCCCCCTAGGGTGTCGGGGTGATCCTGCGCAGCGCCGCCCTGGCCGCCACGCTGAGCCTCGTGGCCGGATGCGGCAGCGACGCCGAGCCGCAGCCGAAGGACCTCCAACCCACGGACACGTCCGGGCAGCAGGTGGTGGTGGACAGCCTCGGCCTGACCTTCCATGTGCCGGACGGATGGGTCATCTTCGAGGCGTCGTCTCCACCCGAGGCGAGCGACGCGACCGTGCGGGCACTGGCAAAACGGCTGAAGGTAAAGGCCACGCTGCTCACCACCCGGATCCGCAGCGGCGCCATGGTGCAGCTGTACAGCGACCAGCCGGCACCGCGCGGACTGGTCGACAGCGCCACGGTCATCGGGCTGCTCATCGACGAGCTTCCGAACAAGGAAATCCTCCGCGTCCAGCTCGAGAAGGCCGGCGGCACCGAGGTGCAGCTGTCCGACGCCGAGACTGCAGCGGGACCCGCGATCGTGGTCAGCTACCAGCTCACCGGTCACTCCTCCACGGTGGTGTTCGGCCAGGCGGCGTACGTCGACGTCGGCCGGACGGTCGCGGTGCTCACCGTCTCGTCGACCAAGGCGGAGCAGACCGCGACGCTGGGGCAGCTGGTGCTCGACTCGGTGGACCTGGATTCCTGACTCTCACGCGCAGTAGCGTCAGCCCATGCTCCGGAGTAGAGCGCTGACCTTCGTCGTGATGCTCACGTTGCTGCCCTCCTGTTCGAGCTCGGATCCTCATCCCGCCATAGGTCCCGCGGTGCGGAGCATCAGCCCCACTGGTCAGGTCGCGTTGGACTCCCAGGAACCGATGCTCTTCGCCGCGACCGATCGGATCCTCGTCGCCGACCTCAATTCGTTGTCGTCGGTCGATCCCTCGACCCTGGAGGTGGACTGGACGGTCGTCGTGCCGGCGTACGCCGTGGTCGAGGCGTTCGGGTCGTACTGGGCCACAGACTTCGATGGCAGCCTGGTTCGACGGATCGACCCCGCTGACGGCACGACGCTTGCCGAGATCGAGACTCCGGGTGCGGCACCGATCGGCGCAGTGGCAGTCGGCGAGGAGCTGTGGATCGCCGGCCATCACGACGGAAGGCTGTGGCGGATCGACCCGGCGACCAACGAGGAAGTAGGCCGAAAGAAGGTCGCGTTCGCGGGGGACAGCGGGCCGATGTGGCTCGCGAGCGACGGCACCTCGGTGTACGTGGACATCCCGCGAACCCGCGAGGTGGTCAAGGTGGACGCCCTCACTGCGAAGGTCGTCGGTCGCGTGCAAATGCCGATGGGTATCATCCCGTGCGGTCAGCTGACTATCGACGGGGCGACCGTCTGGGCCACTGCCTGCTTCGAGAGCGACCGAGCCATGCGCGTCGACTTCGAGACCGAGGACTACGTCGTGACCGAGCCGATGGGCGTGAACAGCAGCGGCGCCTTCGTGGCGGGCGACCTGATCTGGTTCGCCGGCTTCGAACCCGACGCCGTCTCCGACGACACCGGCGTCCTGGTCGCCGTGGATCGAGTCACGGGGGAAATCGTGGACCGAGTGCGCACCGGGAGCACGACGGACGCCCTGGTCAGCGCCTTCGGCTCGATCTGGATGCCGGACCAAGACGGGATCGCCCGCTTCGACCCGGCTTCCCTCGTGCGGGAGTGAGCTGAGAACGACGAAGGCCCCCGGCGAACCGGAGGCCTTCGTCGTTGCTTGCGGAGAGGGTCAGCCCTTGCGCTGGTTGACACCCTCGGTGACGGCCGGGACGACCGTGTGCAGGTCGCCGACGACGCCGAAGTCGACGAGCTCGAAGATCGGCGCCTCCTCGTCCTTGTTGACCGCGATGATCGTCTTGGAGGTCTGCATGCCGGCCCGGTGCTGGATCGCGCCGGAGATGCCGTTCGCGATGTACAGCTGCGGCGAGACGACCTTGCCGGTCTGGCCGATCTGGAACGCGTGGGGGTACCAGCCGGAGTCGACCGCGGCGCGCGAGGCACCCACGGCACCGCCGAGCGAGTCGGCCAGCGCCTCGACCGCCGAGAAGTCACCACCGGTGCCACGGCCACCAGCGACCACGATTGCGGCCTCGGTGAGCTCGGGACGACCCGAGGCCGCCTTCGGCTCGGAGCTGGTCACGCGAGCGCCCTTGGCGGCATCGGAGATCGAGACAGCGACGCTCTCGACCGCACCGGCGCCGTCCACGGCCTCGGGGGCCGCAGCGTTCGGCTTGACCGCGATGATCGGGGTGCCCTTGGTGACCTTCGCGGTCACCGTGAAGTTGCCCGCGAACACCGACTGCGTGGTGACCGGGCCGGCCTGCACGTCGATCGCGTCGGTGATCAGACCTGAGTCGGTCTTGACCGCGAGGCGACCAGCGATCTCCTTGCCCTCGACCGAGGCCGAGATCAGCACGGCGGCCGGGGACGCCGAGCCGACCAGCTGGGCCAGCACCTCGGCCTTGGGGGCCACCAGGTAGCCCTTGATGTCGGCGTCGTCGACGGAGTAGATCTTCTCGGCGCCGAACTGCTTGAGGGCAGCGGTGGCGTCGTCGGAGAGCGAGCCGATGAAGACGGCCGAGGGCTCACCCAGGCGGCGCGCGATCGTCAGAAGCTCGTTGGTGGTCTTGCGAATTGCTCCGTCGACGTGGTCGACGAGCACCAGTACTTCAGCCATGTCAGGAATCCTCGAACTCTTGGTCGGCGGGCTCAGATGAACTTCTTGGACGCAAGGAACTCGACGAGTGCCGAAGCACCCGAGCCGTCCGCGTCCTTGACGATCTCGCCGGCGGTGCGCGGCGGGCGGGCCTCGGTGCCCTCGACTGCGGTCCACGCGGCCGACAGGCCGACCTGGTCACCGGAGATGCCGAGGTCGCCGAGCGACTGCGTGACGACCTCCTTCTTCTTCGCGGCCATGATGCCCTTGAACGACGGGTAGCGGGCCTCGCCCGACTGGTCGGTCACCGACACGACGGCCGGCAGGTCCGCCTCGATGGTCTCGGTCGCCGTGTCACCGTCGCGGCGGACGGTGACCGTGCTGCCGTTGACCGTGACCTCGGACGCGAACGTCACACCGGGCAGACCCAGACGCTCGGCCAGCATCGTCGGGAGCACGCCCATGACGGCGTCGGTCGAGCCCATGCCGCAAAGGACGATGTCGTGCGGAAGCTTCTTGATGGCCTCGGCGAGCACCAGCGAGGTGCCCAGCGCGTCGGAGCCGGCGATGGCGTCGTCGACGACGTGCACGCCCTTGTCGGCACCCATCTGCAGGGCCTTGCGGATCGCGTCACCAGCGTTGTCGGGTCCGACCGACACCACGGTGACCTCGCTGTCGTCGCCGAGCTTCTCCTTCAGCTGGAGAGCCTGCTCCACGGCGTACTCGTCCAGCTCGGAAAGGAGACCGTCGACGCCTACTCGGTCGACGGTGTTGTCGGCCTCGAAGCGACGGTCAGCTGTCGCGTCCGGCACGTACTTCACACACACAACAATGTTCATGGCAGATACGGCCCGCGGGGGCCCCTCCTGTGCACTCGGTTTGACCAGAGGCTACTAGCGGCACGGTCCCCGCGGAACATCAGTCCAGGTGGCAACTGTCACAGAGTGTTACAAGTCATGGCCGGATGAGCTTGTCCAGCACCTTGCCGACGACCAGCCAGATCAGTGCGGCGATGCCCCAGTTCACCAGGGCGGCTCGCGTCTCGGCATCCTGACCGGTGAACTCACGGAAGACGCCGAAGTCGATGGCCTCCGCCGCATCGCGAATCGCCTGGACGATCGTGTTGTCGGGGCTGAGCTCGAGCGCGACGACCAGCGCCCCGACCGCGAGCACCAGCGCTGCCAGAACGGCGATGAGCCAGACCAGCGACGCCAGCTTGGAGCGCAGGGACCCGAGTGAAGAGGTGTCCTTCCTTCGGCGCGAGGGGCCGGCCGGCTCGACCGCAGCAGACTCATCCTCGGGCTCATCCTCGGGCTCATCCTCGGGCTCGTCCTCACGCTCATCCTCGGGCGCGAACTCGGCCGCAGGCTCGGGGATCAGCGCCTGGGGGACGGACTCCGCCATCGCCTGCTCCGCCCGCACTCGTTGCTGCTCCTGCGCCCGCAGGATCGATGCCTCCGCCTCGGCCCACCGCCGTGCGTAGTCCTCGCCCTCCGCGCCAACGGGCTGCACGGGCTCGTCGATGACGGGCTCCTCCTCGGCAGTGGGTTGCGCCAGGCGACGAAGCTCCTCCGCTTCCGCCGCGCGGCGGGCAGCCTCCGCCGCGGTGGCCCGGTGGGCGGCTTCGGCCTCGGCCACAGCCTCCCGACGAGCCGCTTCCTCGGATGCGCGGCGAGCTGCCTCCGCCTCCTCGATGACGCGGAGTCGCTCGGCCTCGTCGGCCTCGACCTGGGAGCGGATCGTCTCCGCCTCTGCCGCTGCCCGCTCGCGACGCTCACGGTCTGGGTCTGGGTCGTGCTCGACGGCCGCGTGACGTGCAGCCAAGATCGCCTGCTCCTTCTCCATCGCCCTGGCGCGAGCGGCCTCGGCCGCCTCGTCCTGGGCGTGGCGAACCGCCGCTTCACGCGCCTCGATCTTGGACGCGCGGCTGTCGGCCCACGCGGCGCGACGAGAGAGGGGGCGCGGCGGAGGTGGCGGCTCGGAGTCGTCCACGGGCTCGGACTCAGCGATCGCCTCGGCCACGCGCGGGGGAAGGGCAGGGGCGTCCAGGGACGCGTCCAGCTCCGGGTCGTCCACGCTGGGCTCGGCGATCCGCCTGCCTCGGACGTGCACCGTTGGGTCGTCGTCCCCGACAGGCCGATCGCTCAGTTCGTCGGACACTCTTCGTGACCCCTTCTCATGTCCCGCGTTCTGCCGCTTCGAACTTACCGGAGAACGACCAGGTCAGGGCAGGTCATCGCCCGACGAACTCGGCCTTGCCCGGACCGCTCTCGACGAACGACTCCATGCCGATCACCCGGTCCTCGGTCGCGAAGAGGCCTGCGAACTGCATCCGCTCGATCTCGATCCCCGTGTCGAGGTCGACCTCGAGCCCGCGGTCGATGGCCTCCTTCGCCGCGCGCAGCGCGAGTGCAGCACCCTTGCTGAACTGACGCGCCCAGGCGACCGCCTCGGCGTACACCTCGTCGGCCGGGACCACCTTGTCGACCAGGCCGATGGCCAGCGCCTCGTCAGCTTTCACGAAGCGGCCGCTGAAGATCAGGTCCTTGGCCTTGCTCGGGCCGACGAGACGCGTCAGCCGCTGGGTCCCGCCAGCCCCGGGGATGATGCCGAGCAGGATCTCGGGCTGTCCGAGCTGGGCGTTGTCGGCTGCGATCCGGATGTCGGCACACAGCGCGAGCTCGCAACCACCACCGAGAGCGAAGCCAGTCACCGCAGCCACGACGGGCTTGGGGATCCGGGCCACGGCCTTGAAGACGTCCTGCATCCAGCCGGAGAACTTGACCATGTCGGCGTACGACATGTCCTTCATCTCCTTGATGTCGACGCCCGCCGCGAAAGCGCGCTCGCCGCCGTAGATGACGATGGCGCGTACGTCGTCCCGCTCGCTCGCCTCGCGGGTGACCTCGAGCAGCTCGGTCTGGAGCTGTCGGTTGAGGACATTCACCTTGGGCCGGTCGAGCCGGACCGTGCCGACACCGTCCTCGACGGTGAGACTCACGAACTCGCCCATGGCGTTGACCTCCTGTTGTCGACGAACCCGTCGAGGGTAGCGAGAAGGGTGACCGGGCAGAATGGCCGGGTGAGTCCGGCACAGTGGGGAGACGGCGAACGCCTCGACGTGTGGCCGGGCAACCCCGAGCCGCGAGGCGCCACCTGGTCCGAAGAGGCGACGAACTTCGCCGTGTTCGCGCCCCTGGCCGAGGCGGTGGAGCTCTGCCTCTTCGCCGATGACGGGGAGGAGCGCCGACTCCCCTTCACCGAGCACACGATGGGTGTGTGGCATGGAGCAGTGCCCGGGGTCGCCGTCGGCACCCGCTACGGCTTCCGCGCGCACGGCCCGTGGGATCCCGACTCCGGACGCGTCTTCAACCCGGCCAAGCTCCTGATCGACCCCTACGCCCGCGCCATCAGCGGCCGACTCGAGCACAACCCGGCGATCTACGGCTCGAGCGGCGTGGACTCGGCGCCGTACGTCCCGCTCGGCGTCGTCGTCCATGACGACTTCGACTGGGCCGACGACGTCAAGCCTCGGAGGCGCTGGCAGAAGTCCGTCATCTACGAGCTGCACGTCGCCGGGTTCACCAAGCTCCATGACCGGATCCCCGAGGAGCTGCGCGGGACGTACGCCGGCCTAGGCCACCCGACCGTGACCGACTACCTGGCGGAGCTCGGCGTCACCGCGGTCGAGCTGCTCCCGGTCCACCACTTCCTCACCGAACCCCAGGTGGCGGAGCGCGGGATGGAGAACTACTGGGGCTACAACAGCATCGGCTTCTTCGCGCCGCATGGCGCGTACGCGCGGAGCGACCGCGGCCAGCAGGTCCGCGAGTTCAAGGAGATGGTCAAGGCCTTCCACGCAGTCGGCATCGAGGTCATCCTCGACGTCGTCTACAACCACACCGCGGAAGGGGACGCCGACGGACCCACGCTGTCGATGCGCGGCCTCGACGACCGTGGCTTCTACCTCCGCGAGGGCGAGACCTATGCGTACAAGGACCTGACCGGCTGCGGCAACACGGTGGACGCGTCCTACCCGCCGGCGCTCCGGCTGATCCTCGACTCACTGCGCTACTGGGCGACCGAGATGCGCGTGGACGGTTTCCGCTTCGACCTCGCGTCCGCACTGGCGCGCCTCGAAGGTGACGTCGACGCAGTCCGCTCTCCGTTCGTCACCGCGGTCTGTCAGGACCCGGTCCTGCGCGAGGCCAAGCTGATCTCGGAGCCCTGGGACGCATCGATGGACGGCTACCTGGTGGGCGCCTTCCCAGCCCCGTTCTGCGAGTGGAACGACCGGTACCGCGACACCGTGCGTGACTTCTGGCGCGGCCAGGCCTCCGTGCGCGACATGGCGTACCGGCTCGCCGGCTCGAGCGACCTGTACGCCGATGACGGCCGGTCGCCGTACGCGTCGATCAACTTCGTGACGGCACACGACGGCTTCACGCTCCGCGACCTCGTGTCGTACGACGAGAAGCACAACGAGGCCAACGGTGAGGACAACCACGACGGCTCAACCCACAACCGGTCGTGGAACAGCGGCGTCGAAGGCCCGACGGACGACGTAGACGTCCTCGCATTACGGCATCGGCAGGCGGCAAACATGCTCGCGACGCTGCTCCTCTCCACCGGAGTGCCCATGCTCACGGCGGGGGACGAACGCGGGCGGACCCAGCAGGGCAACAACAACCCCTATGTCCAGGACAACGAGATCTCGTGGGTCGACTGGCAACCGGACGACGCCTGGCTCGACCTGTACGACGTGGCGCGCACCGCCCTGCGGCTCCGCCATGCCCATCCGGCATTGCGCCAACGCCACTTCTTCGGCGGGCTGCCGGCGACCCACGGCGGGCCCAAGGACCTCGCGTGGATGCACCCGAGCGGCGCCGAGATGACCGACGACGAGTGGTTCGACCCAGAGCTCCGGACGCTCGGCATGTTCGTGTCCGGTGTACCGCTGCGCCAGCCGGGCTCACGCGGTGAGCGGCAGTCCGACGCTTCGTTCCTGATGTGGTTCCACGCGGGCGACGAGCCCATCGAGGTGACCCTCCCCCACAACGCCTGGGTGGAGCACGGCGAAGTGGTCCTTTCGACCGACCCCGACCACGAACAGGGCAAGCCGGTGCAGGCCGGAGACGCTCTGACGCTCGGCGCGCGCTCGCTGCTGGTGCTGCGGAGCATCTGAGCCCGCCCGAGAACCTCCAGAAAGTTTCCAGAAAACCTCCGGGAAAGTTGTTGGCTTCCGAGCTGGCGGGCGCTCTTTGTATCAGACGTGCCCCGATCGACTCCTAGTAACTCGGCTGCCTGTGGGGGCACAAGGCGGCGACAACTCCCAAGCAAAGAGGTAACGAGCATGTCCACTTCACGACTGGCCCGCCGGGCCGCCGTACTCTCCGTCCTGACCTTCGGTGGTCTGGCTACCACGGTTCTCAATGCACCGCTGGCCATCGCGGACCCCGCGGGCAACAACGGCACGGTCAAGATCGCCGCCGAGGACGACATCGACGAGATCCCCGACAACGAGCCGCACCAGGGCTGCTCCTTCACGATCCAGTGGTACAACTTCGACAAGGGCGACGACATCATCTCGACCGTCACCTTCGAGCTGCAGGCGCCGACCGACGACCCTGAGCACTCCCTCACGGTGAACGGTCCGAGCGAGGTCTTCGTCGGCGATGACGAGGCCGACGGTGCCGGCGACGACTTCGACGGCGAGCAGCTCTACACGCTCGACTTCACGGGCACGCCGGCGGCGCAGGGCTACCACGTCAAGCTCACCGTCAACACCCCCGACAGCCTGGGCTCGGACAAGAAGTCCAAGGTCTTCTGGGTCGAGGGCTGCGAGACCCCGGAGGAGCCGACCCCGACTCCCGAGGTGACCCCGACTCCCGAGGTGACTCCGACCCCCGAGGTGACGCCGACTCCTGAGGTCAACCCGACCCCCGAGGTCACCCCGACCGACACTCCGACCGTGCTCGGCACCGAGACCGAGGCGCCGGCTCCCGTGCCGACCCTGGTCGACGCAGGTGTCGCTGGCTCGCAGCCGGGCGACGGCAACGGCAACGCCCTCGGTCTTGCTCTGCTCGTCGGCGGTGGCGCCCTGGGTGCCGCTGCTCTGGGGCTCGCCCGCGGTGAGCGTGGACAGCGTCAGATCTGATGTACGTAAGAACGTCGCTCGCGGCGGTCGCCCTCATGGCGACCGCCGCGTGCGCGGTTCCATCGCAGTCGATGGTGGAGCGCGCGCCGACACAGGCTGCACCCAGCGAGGTGGTCACGACACTGGCTCCGACGACAGCGCAGGCGAGCACGCCTGGCGAGCCGGTGCGGCTCTCCATCCCGGGCCTCGGGCTCGAGGCGACAGTCGTCCCGGTCCGCAGTGAGGACGGCTCGCTGGACCCGCCCTCCGACCCGAGCATCGTGGGCTGGTGGGCCGACGGCGCCCAGCCCGGATCGACCACCGGCACCGCGCTGCTCACCGCACACACCGTGCACACCGGCGGCGGCGCCTTCGACGACCTGGGGGACCTAGGGCCGGCCGACGACGTCGTGGTGTCCACGCGCAACGGCACTCTCCAGTACGACGTCGAGCGGGTCGCGACCTACACGAAGTCCGAGCTGGCCAAGCACGCAGCCGACCTGTTCGACCAGACCGGACCGGGGCGCATGGTCCTGGTGACCTGCGACGACTGGGACGGCTCGAAGTACCTGAGCAACACCGTGGTCGTGCTCAGGTCCGCTTGACGTCCGTTGCGTGGGCTGCGAAGCGCCTGAGGTTTTACCTTCGCGCACGACTAATGCGCGCACCTCGGGGGTAAGTCCTCATAAGAGTGCTCGTCCCTCCCCGGACTAGCGCGAAACGGGTGAGCAAAATGAATCTCGCAACAACCTCCGGTCGGGCCGTGCTTTGCGCGGCTGCGGCCCTCTTCGCATCGATGGGCCTCCAGGGGCAGGCTTCCGCGGATCCCCCGGGAAACAACGGCACCGTCAAGATCGCCTCCGAGGGCGATATCGACGAGATCCCCGACAACGAACCGCACCAGGGCTGCAGCTTCACTGTGCAGTGGTACAACTTCGACGAGGGTGCTGACGTCATCTCAACGGTCGGCTTCTCGCTCCAGGCTCCGACGAAGGGCCCGGACTTCACGATGGAAGTCGACGGTCTCTCCAGCGTCTTCGTGGGCGCGGACGGGGCCTCGGGTGCCGGTAACGACCCGGACGGCGAGGAGATCTACGTCCTGACCTTCACCGGCGACCCACACCCTCAGCAGGGCTACCACGTCAAGCTCGTCGTCCACACGCCTCACAGCAAGGGCGCCGACCGGAAGTCCAAGGTCTTCTGGGTCGAGGGTTGCGCTCCGCCGCCGACCCCCACGGACACACCGACGGTGACGCCGACCGAGACAACCCCCGCGACTACTACGCCGACGTCGACGGAGACCCCCACGGTGCTCGGCACCGAGACAACCGGGCCCGGCGAGTTGCCGACCGAGGTCGACGCGGGGATGGCCGACGGCACGGGCAGCGGCAACACAGGGGCAGTGCTCCTGGTGTTGGCCGGCCTGGGGCTGGGTGCGGGTGCTCTGCTCCTGATTAAGCCGCGCGGTCGACACCAGTTCTGAACGTCAGTCCAGAGGGGCGGCGACCAGAGCGAGCTCTGCGGCCGACGCGAGGTGCTGGTTGCTCGGCACCACGCGGACCGTGTAGCCGAACGGTCCCGTCTTCGCGAGCGACACGATCCCTTCGTAGCGATGGCGACCGGCCTCGTAGGACTCGGCGTGCTTGAGGGAGGCCACGACTGCGTCGACGAGGTCGTCCTCGTGCCGGACCCGGCCGTGCAGCACCTGTACGTCGACGTCGTCGGGCGTCAGGTCGCCCAGCGAGACGAACACGTGGACCGACAGCTGGGCTCCGACCTCGGGCGAGTCACCGACGCCGGAGGAGTCGACGTGGTCGATGCGGACCCCCGGCCAGGAGGCGCGGACCTTCGCCTTCCAGGACGCCAGTTCCCGCGCGC
>DATILB010000053.1:0-2875 GCA_035477015.1 Nocardioidaceae bacterium
GCGAGCAGGCCTCGGCGGCGTACGAAGACCTGATGGGCAAGACGGTCCACTCGGCCCGCGAGGCCGTCGTCGCGAAGCTCCGCGAGTCCGGTGACCTCGACGGCGATCCCAAGCCGACGCAGCGGATGGCGAACTTCTACGAGAAGGGCGACAAGCCGCTCGAGATCGTCTCGACGCGGCAGTGGTACATCCGCAACGGTGGCCGCGACGCCGACCTGCGCGCCGAGCTGATCGCACGGGGATCGGAGATCAACTGGGTGCCGGAGCACATGCGGCATCGCTACGACAACTGGGTCGGCGGGCTGAACGGCGACTGGTTGATCTCGCGTCAGCGCTTCTTCGGCATCCCGTTCCCGGTGTGGTACCCACTCGACGCGGACGGCGAGCCCGACTACCTGCACCCGCTCATGCCGAGCGAGGCCGACCTCCCCGTGGACCCGTCCTCGCAGGTGCCAGGCGGCTACGACGAGGACCAGCGCGGCAAGCCGGGTGGCTTCATCGGCGACCCGGATGTCATGGACACGTGGGCGACGTCGTCACTGACGCCGCAGATCGTGTGCGGCTGGGAGCGCGACCCGGAGCTGTTCAAGGCGACCTTCCCCATGGACATGCGTCCGCAGGCCCACGAGATCATCCGCACCTGGCTCTTCTCGTCGGTCGTGCGCGCACACCACGAGAACGGCATGGTGCCGTGGAAGAACGCCGCCATCTCCGGCTTCGTGGTCGACCCCGACCGCAAGAAGATGAGCAAGTCCAAGGGCAACGTCGTCATCCCCGACGAGATCCTGAACAAGTACGGTGCCGACGCCGTCCGCTGGCGCGCCGCGATGGCACGCCCCGGTGTGGACTCGCCGTTTGACGAGACGCAGATGAAGGTTGGCCGCAGGCTGGCGATGAAGGTGCTGAACGCCTCGAACTTCGCGCTCCGCCTCGGCGCGACGAACCCCGACCCTGCGCTGGTCACCGAGCCGGTCGACCGCGCGATGATCGCCGAGCTCTTCGACACGGCCGCGCAGGCGACCGTGGCGTTCGACGCCTTCGACTACACGGTTGCCCTCGAGGTCGCGGAGAAGACGTTCTGGGAGTTCTGCGACGACTACGTCGAGCTGGTCAAGGAGCGCGCGTACTCCGACCGCCCTGAGGCCGCGTCAGCCAAGGCTGCCCTGGCGCTCGCCATCAAGGTGCACCTGCGACTCCTCGCGCCGTTCCTCCCCTATGTCACCGAGGAGGTGTGGTCGTGGTGGCAGGAGGGCTCGGTCCACCGCGCTGCCTGGCCAACCGCCGTTGAGCTCGAGGGCCTGACAGGTGATCCGGCGATCCTTCCGCCCGTGGCCGCCGTCCTGGCCGGCCTGCGGGGCGTGAAGTCCAACGCCAAGGTGTCCATGAAGACCGAGCTGAAGAACGTCGTGGTGAGCGGCCGGACGGACGCCCTCAACCTGGCTCAGTTCGCTTCGGAGGACCTCCGCGCCGCGGGCAAGGTCATGGGCGACATCGAGTTCCAGGCGACGGACGCAGACAGTCTGGCGGTGGCTGCCGAGATCGTGGAGACCGAGGACTAGGGCACCAGGTCAGGGCGTCCCTGCGCCTTCGCCTCCGCCCTCAGCTTGGTCAACGTGTTCTTCGCGACCCGCGGCGCGAGCTCCTTGATCCGCTTCTGCGACGCCTCGCTCGCGAGCGCCGCAACGCGGATCAGCTCGTCGACCGCGCCGTTGCGCACCGCGGTCTCCAGCACGTCGACCAGCTTGTCCTCGGTGACCTCGATGAACAGCAGGTCGCTGATCCGGCCGGTCAGGTCGGCGTCGATTCGCGACCCGACGGAGAGCGCCGCCATCACGCCCGCCTCGTTGTCGATGGAGGTGCCGATGATCTCGCGGATCCGGTGCTCGGGAACGTGCCGGATGACCTTGCTGAGCGCGACGTCGTCGTCGACGTAGGCAACCGCCTCGATCAGCGCCTCGATGTCGTCGATCTCGAGCGAGAACGCCTCGATCAGGGCGGGCGTCGCGAACTCCAGGAAGCTGGCCGCCGTCGCGTAGTCCTTGCGCGCCAGCATCTCCTTCGCGGCAGGGATCAGTGCGTCAGGGGCTGACTCGAACATCGGCGCCATCACAGCGACGGTGCGAGGGTCGACGTACGGCGCCGCGTCCGCGAGGTAGCTGGGCTTCAGCCGCTTCAGAAGATCCACGGCACGCTCCGGGTGGGCTAGACCCAGAGCGCCGGCCAGCCGGCCGGACACCAGGGGTGGCACGGCTGCTTGGGCCACTTTTGCGACGACGACGTCGGGCACGAGTGGCGCCAGCTTGCTGACCCGCCCGAACATCTCGGCCTCGCCGTCGAACAGCCGCGCCGAGATCGCGGTGCGGAGCTCCTTCAAGCCGGCCGTCTCGAGACGTTCGAGATGCGCCACCTGCTCGACCTCGACCTCGAGCAGCTTCGCCAACAGCTCCAGCTGCGTCCTGGTCCCCAGCTCAGACATGACTCACCCCAACAGGATCTTCTTGGCGGGCCCGCGCAGCATTCGCGGAAGGTGGCCGAGCGCCTCCTCGATCGCGGCGAACATCGCCTTCAACCGGGACCGGCGTACCGCCTTGATCATGGCGAGCAGCTCGGCGCTCTCCTGGTCGCTCAGCCGCTCCACCGCCGGACACCCGCCGAGCTCCTGGCTCAGCGCAGACTTGTCACTCACCCGCGAGAGTCTGCCAGCGGCCCGACGGACTCGCCACGAAATGTGACGACGCGCTCAGTCACTTCTCGAGCCAGGCCTGGAAAGCGTCGAAGGAGTACGGCCGGCCCAGAAAGGCCTCGACCAGGTCCGCGGCATCGCGGCTCCCACCGGGAACGAGCACCCGGTCGCGGTAGCGGTAGGCGACCTCAG
>DATILB010000054.1:0-4537 GCA_035477015.1 Nocardioidaceae bacterium
GCCGTTCGCCCGTCCGGGTACGACGACTACGGCCGGCACACCGATCGGCTGTGGCGTCGCGATGTCTCCTCGGGCCACTGGGTCCCGTTCTCGCGTCCCGCACTTCTGGCGCGTGCGGTCACGGAGCTGGCCGACCACCTCGAGGGCGCTGAGCCGAGTCGCGACCTCCGTCGTGCCGAGGTGCACGCCGGGGCGGCCAAGAGCCGGCCGTTCGACGACCGGCTCGTCGTCGTCACCGGCGGTGGCAGCGGCATCGGCAGGGAGACGGCGCTGGCCTTCGCCCGCGAGGGCGCAGAGGTCGTGGTCTGTGACCGCAACCTGGCCAGCGCCAAGGAGACCTCAGCTCTCGTCTCCGAGCTCGGCGCGGAGTCCCACGCGTACGCCGTCGACGTCTCCGACGAAGCTGCGATGACAGCCTTCGCCGAGAAGGTCATGGCCAAGCACGGCGTACCCGACGTGCTCGTGAACAACGCCGGCATCGGCCAGGCGGGCGCCTTCCTCAACACCACCTCGGAAGAGTTCCAGCGCGTCCTCGACATCAACCTCAACGGCGTCGTCTACGGCTGCCGCGCGTTCGCCCCCGCCATGGTGGCTCGCGGTGAGGGCGGCCAGATCGTCAACCTGTCCTCGCTGGCGGCTTTCTCCCCCCAGCGCGCGATGGGGGCCTATGCGACCAGCAAGGCCGCGGTGCTGATGTTCTCCGAGTGCCTCCGCGCCGAGCTCGCACACACCGGCATCGGCGTGACTGCGGTCTGCCCTGGAGTGGTCAACACCAACATCGTCGCGACGACCCAGTTCACCGGGGTCTCTGCGGAGGACGAGGCTGCCAAGCAGGCCAGGTTCGACGCGGTGTACCAGCGTCGCAACTACGGACCTGACAAGGTGGCCAAGCAGATCGTCAAGGGAGTGCTGAAGGACAAGCCGTTGCTCCCGGTGACGCCCGAGTCCTACCAGGGGTACTACATGCAGCGTCTCGCGCCGGGTCTCGTACGCCGGTTCGCCCGCCTGGACGTGCTGTGAAGGTGACCACCGAGGCGAGGCTCGAGTCGCTCCTCGACCCGGACCGGCTTCCTGTGGAGCCCACACAGCGTGGGGGCTACCTGAACCTCGTCGGCGAGGTCCCGCCCGCCACGACGATCGGCGCCCGCACCATGCGCACCCGGTTCTACCCGGTGTACTACGAGCGGCTCCGACCGCTGGGCCTCCGCATCGCTACCGGGCTGCGTGAGCCTGGACGCGACGGCGACCGCCGGCAGCTCGCCGAGCGGCTGCACCTGAACGAGGGCGCGACTGTGCTCGACCTCGCCTGCGGGCCCGGCAACTTCACCCGCTTCCTCGGTGAGAGCGTCGGCGCGCAGGGACTCGCCGTCGGGCTCGACGCGTCCGACACGATGCTGGACAAGGCGGTCGCGGCCAACAGTGGATCCAGCGTCGTCTACGCCCGCGGTGACGCGGAGGCGCTGCCGTTCCGCGACGGCTCCTTCGACGCCGTCGCCTGCCTCGCTGCGCTCTACCTGATCAACCGCCCGTACGACGCGATCGCCGAGGCGGTCCGTGTGCTCCGGCCCGGTGGGTCACTGGCGATCCTCACCAGCTACATCGGCGATCATCCGCTGCAGCGCCTCGCCGGCCGCGTCAACGAGGCCGCCTCCGGCATCCACTCCTTCGGCCGCACGGACATCACCGCCGCACTCGAGCACCACGGCCTGGTCGACGTACACCAGTCCGTGAACGGCTTGGCGCAGTCGGTCTGGGCCCGCACCCCTTCCTAACGACCACCCTCGAAAGGCAACGACGATGCCCTCCTTCTCCCTCGACCAGGTGCCGAGCCAGGCCGGCCGCACGGTGGTCATCACCGGGTCGAACACCGGCCTCGGCCTGACCGCGGCCAAGACGCTCGCCGGTGCCGGCGCCCAGGTGGTGCTCGCCTGTCGCAACCAGACCACCGGCCAGGAAGCACTCGAGGCCGTGGGCCGCGCGGCGGAGCGATCCGGTGCACCCGCTCCCACCCTGGTGCGGTTGGACCTCGGCGACCTCGCGAGCGTCAGTGAAGCCGCGAAGACCATCGATGCCGCGGTCGAGCAGATCGATGTGCTCATCAACAACGCCGGCATCATGGCCGTCCCGATGCAGCGGACGGTCGACGGGTTCGAGTCGCAGATCGGCACCAACCACCTCGGCCACTTCGCGCTGACCGGTCAGCTGCTGCCCGCGCTGCTGCGAGCCGCCTCTCCACGCGTCGTGACCTTGGCGAGCGTCGCCCACCGGCAGGGCGGGGTCTCGCTGCGCGACCTCAACTGGGAGAGCCGTCGCTACACGCGGATGGGCGCCTACTCCCAGTCCAAGCTCGCGAACCTGCTGTTCTCCGGAGAGCTGGCACGTCGCAGCGCGGCTGCAGGCCTGCCGCTGATCTCCGCCGCAGCCCACCCGGGCGTGGCCGCCACCGGACTGTTCGACGCGATGGTCCCCCCGATTCCCGGCGCGCTCGCCGTCACGCACGCCGGCCTCCGCATCGTCGGCAACCCGCCGAAGAACGCGGCCGAGAGCCAGGTGTACGCCGCGACGATGGCCGACGTGCGCAACGACGACTACCTCGGTCCCAAGGCCTTCGGTGGCATGCGCGGACCAGTCGCCCACTGCGGTCGCACTCGAGCCGCCCGCGACGAGAAGCGGGCCGCCGGCCTGTGGGACCTGTCGGCGGAGCTGACCGGCCAGCACTACCCCGAGCTGGGTTGAGCATGGACAGCCACGAGGACGGCTACGAGGGTCCACTCGCGGTCGTGGTCGAAGAGGCTGAGGTGACGGTCGACGCGATCCTGCGCGGGTACTTCGAGCCCACCGACGGTCGCTACCACTGGTACGGCCGGCTCGCCCCCAGCCCGGAGCTCGACGCGATCGTCTCCGGGACCGCAGCCGGTGAGGTGCGTACGCCGTACGGTGCGGCCGAGGCGAAGCTCGGCGAGATCGACCCCTGGGGCCGGTTCAGGGTGGCCGGTGTCGGGCGGCCGCCCTTCCCCGTCGCGGGCGTCGACTGATGGCACTCCAACTGTTGCGGCGGGTGGTGCCCTCCGCGCCGCGCAGCCAGCGATTGTTCGTCAGCGAGGTGGTGCACGAGACCGCCGACGCCGTCGCGATCAGCTTCCATCTGCAACGCCACCAGGCCAAGCACTTCGCCTATCGCAGCGGACAGTTCCTCACCGTGCACGTGCCGTGCGACGACGGGTCCACCACCGCCCGTTGCTACTCGCTGTGCACGGCACCGGACAGCGGAGAGCCGCTGACGATCGCGGTGAAGCGCGTCCCGGACGGGTTCGCCTCGAACTGGCTCTGCGACAACGCCGAGCCCGGGATGGACCTCGAGGTGGGGCGGCCCGCCGGCCGGTTCGTGCCGACCAGCACGACCGTAGACGTCGCCGTGTTCGCTGCGGGTAGCGGCATCACACCGGTCCTCTCCATCGTGCCCTGGCTGCTCAGGAACGGCACCGGGCACATCCAGCTCGTCTACGCGAACCGTGACAAGGACTCGGTGATGTTCGGCGAGCGGCTCCGCGAGCTGGCCGGGTCCCATGCCGATCGACTGGTCCTGACCGAGTGGCTGGAGTCCGAGCGTGGCCTGCCCACCGCAGAGGGGCTCCGCGAGCTGGTGGCGTGGCAGCCCGTCGACGAGGCGTTCCTCTGCGGCCCCAGTGCCTTCATGGACATAGCGAACGATTTCCTTGTGGGCGTCGGGATCGAGGCGGACAAGATCCGCCGGGAGAACTTCACCTCGACCAGTGCAGCGCGGCAGGTTCCCGTCGACGTGGGTTCGCAGGGCGCGACCGCTGTCGTGACCCATCGCGGGCGTACGACGTCGATCGACTGGAAGCCCGGCACGGTGCTGCTCGACAACCTGATCGAGCAGAAGGTCAACATTCCCTACGTCTGCCGCGAAGGCGTCTGCGGTGGCTGTGCCGGGCGGCTCACGTCCGGTGAGGTGCGCATGCTTGGCAACGAGTTCCTCGAGGACCACGAGATCGAGGCCGGTTGGCGCCTCGCCTGCCAATCCCTCCCGGTCAGCGACCACGTGGAAATCCTGTTCGAGTGAGGTCCCGCGGCCCCGTACGATCCTGACGGTGACCAGAACCACGCCCGTCCGCATGCCCGAGAAGATGTCGGGCAGCCGCGCCGACCTCGACGCGCTCCTCGACGCGACGGTTCTCGCGCACATCGCGTTCGTGGCCGAGGACGGCACCCCGGCGGTGCTGCCCACGATGGTCGCGCGTTGGGATGACCGGGTCCTGATCCACGGGTCCACCGCCTCCCGGTGGATGCGCCGGGTAGCCGAGGGTGTGCCGGTGGCCGTCTCGGTGGCCGTGATCGACGGCATCGTGGTGGCGCGGTCGGCGTTCGAGTCGTCACTGCTCTACACCAGTGGCGTGCTGTTCGGGTCGTTCGCTCCGCTCGCCGCCGAGGAGAAGGCGGCGGCGCTCGAGGTCGTCACCGAACGGCTATTGCCCGGACGTACGACGGAGATCCGCGCCTCGACCGCCAAAGAGCT
>DATILB010000055.1:0-4906 GCA_035477015.1 Nocardioidaceae bacterium
TGCCGGCAGGTCCGTCGTAGCTGACCAGCTCGCCCCGCCAGAGGCGGCGCAGGATGTCGACGTAATCCAGGAGCCCGGGGTAGGTGGGCATCTTCAGGCCGGCGCCTCCAAGCCAGCCTGGGTTTCCTCGGCCGAGGCCGAGCACGAAGCGGTCGCCGAACGCGGCCTGCATCGTGGCGCCCAGCCCCGCGGCATGAAGCGGGTGGCGGGCCGGGGTGGTGATGACGCCCGACGCGACCTCGAGCCGGGTGGTGCGCGCGGCGACGGCGCCGAGCAGCACGCCTGCCTCCTTGAGGTTCCAGCGCTCGGACAGGAAGACGCGGCGGAACCCGATCCGTTCGGCGTCGACACCGTCAGCGATCCCCTCGGCGACGCTGCGTCCGTCGGTGATGTACGTCGCTTGCTGCGGGCGAGCGGTGACGCGGCCGCCGATGATGTAGGCGCTCAGGTCGTCGAGGACCGGAGCAAGCGCATCCGTCGTCGTCATGCGTGTGGCCAATGCGGTGCTCATAGCGTCGCGAAGGAGTCGAGTTCGTCGGCGTGCTTCAGCGTGCGAAGGACGAGTGCGTCGGCCAGCCCTCGCTCGTCGCCGCCTATCGCCATCGCGCCGAGCATCGCCACTCCGGGCGCGAGCGCGTACAGCACGTTCTGCCGGTAGTGCCGTCGGCACTCGTCCCAGCCATAGGCGCCGACGCCGTACTCCTGGAGCCGATCGTGGTAGCGGCGCAGCAGCCCTTCCCAGCGACTACCGAGAACCTCGGGGCGGAAGTTCCCGGACAGGAAGTAGGCGATGTCCTGGGTCCCCCGGGTGTGCGCCACGATCTGCCAGTCGATGAAGACCGGCTCGCCATCCTGGCGGAAGAACAGGTTGTCGAGTCGGCAGTCGTTGTGCACGAGGGTGCGCGGCCCTTCGTCGCAGGCTGCGAGGACCTCGCCCCAGTTGGGTGCGGTCTCCAGCAACGCGTCGAGCACGCGTTGTGGGACGCGATCGGTGTAGCGGTCTGCCAGCGCGGACACGCCGCTGGCGATCAGCTGCGTGAGCATCCCGGCGAACATCGGGTCGCGCAGCGAGAGGGCCCAGCCGTCACCGCCGGGAATCGGGCGGTCCCACGACGCGGCATGCAGCTTGGCGAGTACGTCGACGACACGTTCGGCATCCGCGTCGTCGCAGCCAGCGATCTGATCGCCCATGCGCAGGTGGCGAAGGTCTTCGAGCAGCATCGGCTCCTCGGTGCCGTCGCCCGCGAAGTAGCAGCGCGGAGTGGCCACGGGCACCGACGGCGCAACGTCGCGGTAAAAGCCCCGCTCGCGATCGAAGATTCCCAGCGCAGCGTCCATCGCCGCCTGGGTCTCCGAGGATCCGCGGAACTTTGCGATCACCGAGCTCGGCCCCTCGGTCTCGGCGTAGGTGAGGTGCACGCGAGCAAGCTCCCCCGCGGCCCCCGCAACCTCAAGCGGCTCGGCCGTGACGGCAACCACCTTCGCGGTCGACCCGAGGGCCGTGGTGAACCACTCTGCGTCCAGGCGGTCGAGCGCTGCTGGGATGGGTGTGGTGATCGGCGTCATTCTGAAAGAATATTCAAAACTGAGAGTCACTGTCAATACGCAAGTCACTCGCTAGACTTCAGGCGTGACCACATCCCTCCCGTCTTCCACCCGAGACCGCCGGCGCATCCGTACGCGACGCGAGCTGGCCGCATCAGCCGTAAGACTCTTCGAGGAGCGTGGCTTCGCCGAGACGACTGTCGAGGACATCGCCGAGGCCGCCGACTACTCGGCAAGCACGTTCTTCCGGATGTTCTCCCGCAAGGAGGACGCCGCCTTCCATGACATGCCCGACCGACTGGTGGCTCTGCAGGCGGACCTCGATGCCGCGGGCGATGCACCCCTATGGCCCACGCTGCGGGCCGCGCTCATGGCCCACGCCGAGACCTGGGAGGAGGACGACTCCGACTTCGCCGCGGCACGGGTTCGGCTCTTTCATCTCGAGCCGGCGCTGGCAAGCCGGTACCTCGAGTACTGCCAGGACTACGAGCTCTGGATCGCCGAGCTCGTCACCCGACGCGTCGGCGCCGAGCCGTTGGCGGCACAGCTCGCTGGCATCTGCATCGCGGGTGCCCTCCGCTCTGCCTTCCGCGTCCAAGCCAGCTCCGCAAGCGCCAAAACGAGGCTGTCGGTCGTCGACTACCTGGAGGACGCGTTCCGCCTTCTCGAAGCCGGCCCGCTGGGCGCCCTCTCGGGCCGTCGGTAGTCTCGATTCGTGACGGACGAGCCACTGGGCATGTTCGAGGCGATCTACACGGGTGCGGACGCCGGTGCCGCCAAACCGCCGTGGGACTACGGGGCTCCTCGCCCACAACTCGTGGAGTGGGCCGAAGCGCAGGACCTAGCCGGAGGTGGACGCGAGGCGCTCGTGGTCGGGTGCGGCTACGGGTCCGATGCCGAGTTCCTGGCGTCGCTGGGATTTCGCACCACGGGGTTTGACTTCGCGCCGACGGCGATTGCCGGGGCGAGGCGAAAGCATCCGGACACCGAGGTCACCTACCTCGTAGCCGATGTCCTGGACCTGCCTCGTGAGTGGCAGGGCCGGTTCGACCTGGTGGTCGAGAGTCTTACCGTGCAGTCGATGCCGCCCGAGCAGCACACCGCCGCGGCCCGGAACATCGCCGGGCTCGTAGCGCCTCAAGGCACGCTGCTGGTCCTCGCGATCACTCGCGAAGAGGACACCGAGGTGACGGGACCGCCGTGGCCGCTGACCCGTTCCGAGGTTGAGGTGTTTGCAAACGGCGGCCTCGTCCTGCGCCGACTCGAGCGGATCGAGAACGGCGCCTGGTGGCGAGCCGAACTGACTCGCGGGGCCGAGGGGTCGATCAATCTCTCACCCTAGTGGCTGAAGGTCGTAGGTACCTGCCCCAACCGGCGTTCTCGAAGCACGAAGAAGATGGGGATGAGGAACGCCCCGGGAAGCGGCACGGCGAGAATCGCCCAGAGCCACGGCCGACGCATGCCCAGGCGAGATGCCTCGACGACGAGGAAGATGACGATAGCGATCCCCAGAATGAGCAGGTCGATCGTGACTGTGACGGTGGCGGGGTTCGCGAAAATGTCGTCGAGGAAGGCGCCACCATCGACTTGAGCCGCTGCCAGACCGACCCCAACCAAGCCGCACAGTGCGAGTGAGGCCCAGGTAACCTGCAGGGGCGTCGCACTTCTTGAACCTGTCATTGCGACAGTCGATCACAGGGCCCTGCTCACTTGCCAAGACCCGGGGTCCTTGCCATGCCGGGACCCCGGCGGGATCCTGACCCTATGGCGACACGGCTGGTGCTCGGGGTATCCGAGGACGACTCAGACGACGTGTACCTCGACGAGCTCGCGCGCCAGCTCCGCACCGAGCTCCTGGAGACCGACGTCGAGAGCGTCGAGCCCCTGTCCGAGGGCGAGGCGCCAGAGGGCACCCGGTCCGAGCTGGCGATCGCGGCGGGCGCGTTGGTCGCGACGGTGGCCCCGCTCGGGCTTCAGGGTGCGGTCGGCGTGGTCCAGGAGTGGCTCAAGACCGCCGTCCCGGGTCGTCGTACGGTCCGGTTGGAGATCGGCGGCGATGTCCTGGAGCTGGGCGGGATCGACGCGACGACGCAGCAGAGCCTGATCGCGGACTGGGTCAAGCGCCACGACGCCACCCCCGCGTGAGGATGACGTGGACGGCGCTCGCTTCGCGCTGATCGTCGCCAACGACGAGTACGACGATCCCGGACTCCGCAGGCTCGAGGCGCCGGAGCACGATGCGGCCGCGCTGGCCGATGTCCTCCGCGACCCGGGTGTTGGCGCGTTCGACGTTCAGGTGCTGCACAACAAGACCGCGCAGGAGATCCGTACGGCGATCGAGGACTTCTTCGTCGACCGCAAGCGGGACGACCTGCTCCTGCTCCACTTCTCCTGTCATGGCGTGAAGAACGCCGATGGCGAGCTGTTCCTCGCACTCAAGGACACCCGGCCCAACCGGCTCGCGTCGACCGGGCTGCCGGCCGACTTCGTCAACCGGCTGATGGCGAACAGCCGATCGCAGCGGATCGCGCTGTTCCTCGACTGCTGCTACGGGGGCGCATTCCCGCGAGGGATGCTCGTGCGGGCGGCGGGCGAGGCGCAGATCAAGGACACGTTCGTCGCGCAGGAGGAGGTCGGTGGCGGCCGCGGACGCGTCGTGGTGACTGCGTCGAACGCGATGCAGTACTCCTTCGAGGCCGGCGAGCTATCCGAGGAGTCGGTGCGTCCCTCGGTCTTCACCGGCGCCCTTGTCGACGCGCTCTCGACCGGCGAGGCCGACAAGGACGCGGACGGCTGGATCGGGATGAACGAGCTGTTCAGCTACGTCGCCGACAAGGTCCGTCAGATCTCACCGAACCAGACCCCGCAGATGTGGGCCTTCGGGGCGCAAGGCGACATCGTCGTGGCTCGGAGCCGGATCCGGCGGGTCAAGCCGACCCCGCTCGAGCCCGAGCTTGCCGACGCCATGGCGAACCCGCTGCCGGCGGCAAGGTACGGGCTGGTGGACCTGTTCCGCGAGCGGCTCTCCTCGAGCGACCTCGGCGTCGCGCTCGCAGCGCACCAGGCCTTGACGAGCATGCTCGGCGATGACAGCCGCAGGCTCGCCGACACAGCGACCGCTGCCCTGGCCGACTCCGACCTCAAGGTGGACCCGCCCGACCTCGACCTCGTGCTCGGCGACGACGGCACCGCGAGCGCCGTACTGACCTTGTCCGGGCCACCGATCGCCACCGCTGTCACGGCACAAGTGGACGCAACCTGGCTGACCATTGAGTACGACGATCCGCGGCTCCGCGTCCACGCGAGCGGACCGTCCCAACCGGGGACCGAGTTCGCGACGTTGACCCTCAAGTCGCCGATC
>DATILB010000056.1:0-4926 GCA_035477015.1 Nocardioidaceae bacterium
CCTCGATGCGGACGGTCATGACGACGTCGCGCTGGTCGCTCCGTGGATGGGCAGCGCGATCGTCGTCATGTACGGCAACGGCGACGGGACCTTCGACGCACCCGGTCAGTCGATCACTGTCGGCAGCGTCAACAACAACGTGATCCTCGGCGACTTCGACGACAGTGGGACTACCGACGTCGCCGTCACAGGTGGGTTCGGATTCTCGGTTCTGCTGAACGACGGCGGCCGGCAGTACCACGTCGCCGCGACGTACAGCCTGTGGCAGACGCCGTTCCAGCAGTCGGGCGTGACCAATGACTTCGACGGCGACGGCGATCTCGACCTCGCGCTGAAGACCGTCTCGGGCATCCGCGTGATGATCGGCAACGGCACCGGCGGCTTCACGTCCGGTCCGCTCACGAACGTCCCGTTCACGTTCCCGCCCGCCATCGCATCGATCGACGACGCGAACCTCAACGGCGATGGCATCCCCGACCTGGTCGCGGCCGACGCTGCAACCCAGCAGGTCGTCGCGCTCCGCGGCACCGGCAACGGAGGGTTCATCGTGCTCTCCCGCAGCTTCGTCCCCTTCGCGCCAACGACTGTCCGTGCAGGCGACCTCGACCACAGCGGTCGCGACTCCGTGGTCGTGATGCCGGAGGCGAGCCCGCCGGGCGCCACCGTGGCGGTGCTGCGCAACAACGGCCAGGGCAGCCTGGGCTCCCCTACCTACTACTCGGGCGGCATCGCCAACCCGGTCGGTGAGCTCGGCGACCTCAACGGCGACGGGAACCTCGACATCATCTCGACCAACACCTTCAGCGGGGACATGGTCGTGCTGGCCGGCGTCGGCAACGGCACCTTCGTGACCGGTGGCACCTTTGCGACGTACACGAACGCCCAGACGCCTGCAGTGGGTGACTTCGATGAGGACGGCCACACCGACCTGGTGGTGCCGAGCAACTGCCCGAGCGGCGGGTTCGGCGGTCCTGTCTGTCTCGCCGTACTCCTCAACAACGCCTGACCGACTGGGAGGTGAGGCGGCCGGCGAAGGCAACCGGCCGCCTCAGCCCGTGTGAAAGGCTCAGCACGTGAACCGGCCGGAGTGGCACACCCCGAAGGGACAGCGCCGTCGAGACCAGCTGCTCAAGGCGGCGCTGGACGTCGTCGCCGAGCGTGGGTACGCCGGCGCCACGCAGCGCTCCATCGCAACGCAGGCGGGCGTCTCGCCGGCCTCGACGCACTACTTCTTCTCGTCGATCGACGAGTTGACGCGTGAGGCGGCCGCCGAGCACCTCAAGGGACGAGCCGAGGTCTACGAGGCGATCATCGATGCCTTCCTCGCCGAGGAGCGCTCACCTGCGGACGGCATCAAGGAAGCCGCTCGGGTGCTCAGCTCCGTCGCGGTCGACATGCGCCTGGCCCAGTTCGAGATCTACCTCAACGCGCGTCGGCATCCCGAGCTCCAGGAGACCGTGACCGAGTGCCTCGGCCGGTTCGAGGCCGTCGGTGCCGCGGTACTGCGGGCCGCAGGAGTGCCCGATCCCGAGCGCTGGGGGAAGGCTGTGCTCGCGTTGGGCGACGGCTTCGCGCTCCAACGAGTGGCCGGGGTGAACGACGACGAGGCTGGCTTCGAAGAGGCGCTGACAGCGCTCGTCATCGCCGGCCGGATGGACAAGCAGGAGCGGGCCACCTGGGACAAGCGGCTTCGCTGACCGCCCGCTCGTCGCGAGTTTCCTACCGCTCAACGACAACCCCCCTCCGCCCGGCTCGTCGTACGACCTGACCTCTCCCGCATGGGTACCCGCGCACTGCAGCGTGATGGGCGTCACAGGCCACCCAGACGAGAGGTGACAGAGCGATGTCAGAGACAACGCATCGGCGATCGGGGCACGCGGTCTACAACGACCTGCACGCCACACCAGAGTTCCGTGAGCTGCGCAAGAGGTACCGCGCCTTCGCGTTCCCATTCACGGCGGCCTTCCTGGCCTGGTACCTGCTGTACATCCTGATGAGCAACTGGGCGACGGACTTCATGAACACCAAGGTCCTCGGCAACATCAACATCGCGCTCATCTTCGGGCTGCTGCAGTTCGTCTCGACGTTCGCGATCGCGATCCTCTACGCACGACACGCATCGCGTCGCTTCGACCCGCTCGCCGCCGAGCTCAACGACCGCTACGACGCGGAGGTGGGCAAGTGAGCTCACACGCCCTCACCCTCATCCTGTTCGGCGCGGTAGTCGGAGTCACCGTCGGCATCACGATCTGGGCCAGCCGCCAGACCAGCGGGACCGCTGACTACTACGCCGGTGGCCGCTCCTTCTCGGGGTTCCAGAACGGTCTCGCGATCTCCGGCGACTACATGTCGGCCGCGTCGTTCCTCGGCATCTCCGGAGCCATCGCGCTCTACGGCTATGACGGCTTCCTGTACTCCATCGGCTTCCTGGTCGCCTGGCTCATCGCCCTGCTCCTCATCGCCGAGCTGCTGCGGAACTCCGGCCGCTACACGATGGCCGACCAGCTGGCGTACCGCATGCGACAGCGTCCGGTGCGTACGGCCGCGGCAACCAGCACGGTTGTCGTCTCGATCTTCTATCTGCTCGCGCAGATGGTCGGCGCCTCCGCCCTCGTCGGGCTGCTCCTCGGTGTCACCAACGAAGGTCTCAAGACCCTCGTCATCGTGGCTGTCGGCCTGCTGATGATCTTCTACGTCGTCGTCGGCGGCATGAAGGGCACGACGTGGGTCCAGATCGTCAAGGCTGTCCTGCTGATGGGCGGCACGCTGCTGATCACCGTCATGGTGCTCGCCAAGTTCGGGTTCAACCTCTCCGAACTGCTCGGCGCGGCTTCGCAGAACAGCGGCAAGGGCGAGGGGTTCCTCCAGCCCGGCCTGAAGTACGGCGTCTCGACCACCAGCCAGATCGACTTCGTGAGCCTGGGTCTCGCCCTCGTGCTGGGCACCGCCGGACTTCCGCACATTCTGGTCCGCTTCTACACCGTCCCGACCGCCCGCGACGCCCGCAAGTCAGTGCTCTGGGCGATCGGCCTCATCGGCACCTTCTACTTGATGACGCTGGTCCTGGGCTTCGGTGCTGCTGCGCTGCTCGACACAGGTGCCGACAGCAAGGTGGTCGCCAGCGGTGGCAACCTGGCCTCACCACTCTTGGCAGAAGCTCTCGGTGGTGGTGCCGGCTCGACCGGAGGCGCCGTACTCCTGGCGCTGATCTCCGCAGTCGCCTTCGCGACGATCCTCGCGGTGGTGGCGGGACTGACACTCACCAGCGCGTCGAGCGTGGCGCACGACCTCTACGCCAGCGTGATCAAGCGGGGCACCTCGTCGGAGAAGGACGAGGTCAAGGCAGCCAAGATCGCCGCCTTCGTCATCGGTGGCATCGCTATCGCTCTGGCCATCCCGGCCCAGAAGCTCAACATCGCGTTCCTGGTTGCCCTTGCCTTCGCGGTCGCAGCCTCGGCGAACCTGCCGTCGCTGGTCTACAACCTCTTCTGGCGGAAGTTCAACACCCGGGGAGCCACCTGGTCCATCTACGGCGGCTTGGCCTCCTCGATGATCCTGGTGTTCTTCTCACCGGTCGTCTCGGGCAAGGGCGAGAACCCGGTCACGGGCGCGTCCCTGTCGCTCTTCCCGGCCAGCGTCGACTTCAGCTGGTTCCCGCTGGAGAACCCGGGCATCATCTCGATCCCGCTCGGCTTCTTCTTCGGCTGGCTCGGAACGGTCACGTCCCGTGACCTGGACTCCGAGTTGGCGTACGACGAGCTCGAGGTCCGGTCCCTTACCGGCGCCGGCTCGGAGGGAGTCGTCACCCACTGACTCACTCGATCCTGCGGCCACACACCTCCCGGGGTGTGTGGCCGCAGCCCTTCCCACCTGAATAGGCTGCAAAGGAGACACACCCCATGACTGCAGGAGCTGTGATGTCCGAAGAGACCCTGGCCAACCTGTCCCACGAGGAGCGCCGGTTCGAACCGCCGGCCGAGCTCGCGGCGAACGCCAACGTCAAGGCGGACGCGTACGACGAGGCCGCGGAGGACCGGCTGGCGTTCTGGGCGAAGCAGGCCGAGCGGATCACCTGGGCCGAGCCGTTCACGGAAGTGCTCGACTGGACGAACGCTCCCTTCGCCAAGTGGTACGTCGGCGGGAAGCTCAACGCGGCGTACAACTGCGTCGACCGACACGTCGAGGCCGGTCGTGGTGACAAGGTCGCACTGCACTGGGTGGGCGAGCCCGGCGACAAGCGGGACGTCACGTACGCCGAGCTCAAGGACGAGGTGTCGCGTGCCGCCAACGTGCTGACGTCGCTGGGCGTCAACGCCGGCGACCGGGTCGCGATCTACCTGCCGATGATCCCCGAAGCCGTCGTCGCGATGCTCGCGTGCGCCCGCATCGGCGCTCCCCACACCGTCGTGTTCGGTGGCTTCTCCGCCGACGCGCTCTCCTCGCGCATCGACGACTGCGACGCGAAGGTGGTCATCACCTCCGACGGCGGCTACCGTCGCGGCTCACCGTTCGCCCTCAAGGCGACGGTCGACGAAGCGCGCACCAAGACCGACAAGATCCGCAACGTGCTCGTCGTACGCCGCACCGGCCAGGACGTCGCGTGGGACGACAGCGTCGACGTCTGGTGGCACGAGGCCGTCGACCAGGCCTCGGCCGACCACACCCCGGAGGCCTTCGACGCCGAGCACCCGCTCTACGTCATGTACACCTCGGGCACGACCGGTAAGCCCAAGGGCATCCTGCACACCACCGGTGGCTACCTCGTCGGTACGTCGTACACGCACCACGCGATCTTCGACCTCAAGCCGGAGACCGACGTCTACTGGTGCACCGCCGACATCGGTTGGGTGACCGGCCACTCCTATATCGTCTACGGGCCGCTGGCCAACGGCGTCACCCAGGTGATGTACGAAGGCACTCCCGACA
>DATILB010000057.1:0-14695 GCA_035477015.1 Nocardioidaceae bacterium
CCCTGAGGGTCGGCCGCGGTGCCGACGCAGGCGACGAGGACGGGGACCGTGGCATCGCTGATGAGGGGGGCCAGCGCTGCCGCTGGGTCGGGCTCGGCGCCGTGGCCGAGGACGACGTCGAGGAGCACTGCGCCGGTCGCCTCATTGGCCAGGGCCTCGGAGAGGTGGACCAGCCGCAGAGTCGGGTCGATCATCGGGTGCGCACGGCCCTGGGTGTACTCGTCGTCGCCGAAGTCGATCATGGAGAAGGCGTTCGACGGCAGCGACTGCGCCGCGATCAGGGTGGCTTCGGTGCACAGGGTGCCGCCCACGAAGAGGCCGCGAAGCAAGCCAGCTCGTGCCGGCGTGGCCTGTCCCCGGGCAGGCCACGCCGGAATCCCCCGGTCGAGCTCACGAAGCACGCTCTCTGCGGCGGCGGTCAGGTCCGGCTCCCCTGGTCCGAGCAGGGCGAAGGTCACGGGAGTCGTCAGGGTCGCCGCGAAGGCACGCAGGTCGTCCGCGACCTCGGGAGCGGGCGGCTTGGACACGAGAACGATGCGCTTGATGGATGGGTCGCCGTCGAGGCGGCGCAGGGCCTCGCGCGTCGCCAGGCCGCCGACCTCGGACGACAGGTCTCGTCCACCGACGCCCAGAGCCTGGCTGACACCAGCACCCGCCGCGTCCAGCAGGCACAGAAGCTGCTGGCAGCCGGTGCCGGAGGCCGCCACGAGTCCGACGGGCCCGGGTCCGACGACGTTGGCGAACCCGAGCCCGACGCCACCGACCACGGCGGTGCCGCAGTCGGGGCCCATCACCAGCAGGCCGCGGGTCGCGGCGTACTGCTTGAGCGCGACCTCCTCGGCCACTGGCACGTTGTCGCTGAAGATCATGACGTCGCAGCCCGCCTCGAGCGCGTCCATCGCCTCGACGGTGGCCGAAGCACCTGGCACCGAGACCAGGACGAGGTCGCCGCCCTCGCGCAGCGCGCTCCTCGTCGTACGGGCAGCGACTGCCCTGTCCTCAGCCAGGGATCGCCGGCTGCCCAGGGCAGCGGTGACCGCGGCCAGGGCAGCATCGATGTCGTCCGCGTCGAGCGCGATCACCAGGTCGTTGGGCGTCGCCGGCGGGACCTCGAAGCCCATCCCGGCCAGTACCTCGACGTTGAGGGGCGTCGCCATCGCGACCTGCGCACGGTGTACGCCGTCGAGCGCGGCAACGTCCCGGCTGACCTGGAGGAGCGCCACCGAGTCGGCGTACGCACCAGGCCGGACCTCGACGTGGATCATGCGGCGAGTGAGAGTCCCAGAGCGAGTCCGAGGCCCGACGTGTGCCCGACCGCGAGCAGCGGGTCGAGGCTGCATCGGTGACTAAGCACCTCGCGCAGCTGTGGGATGACCTCACCGCGCGAGGCGCACTCGAGCAGGGTGGTCGACAGGAGCGTGGTCCGCGTCGGCGCGAGTCGCCGGACCTCGGAGGCGATCGGCTCGACGGTTGCGCCGAGTGCGCGGCGTCCGGCCAGCCAGCCGCAGAGCACGTCGTCGCCGACGGGCGTCAGGCCGCTGCCGCGACCGAGGAGCAGCAGCACCGCACGCGGGTCGCCCTGGGCGAGCAGGGCCAGCGCCTGCGAAGGGAGCTCATCGGAGACGACTTCGATGCGGGGGAGCGACTCCACGACCGGAACGTGCGCGTCGAAGAGGCGGGTGACCGCGACCTCGATGCCGTCGAGGACGAAGCGGCCGTCGCCGATGATCGCGTCTCCGGTGGCTTCCGGCAGCTCGTCGAGGATGGTGCGGACCCCACATGGGACCGCTACAGCGTCACGCGAGAGCAGGCCCAGACAGACCCCGCCATCGTCGACGTACACCGCGTCGCGCCCCCCGTGCACGACGCGGGCCGTACGGGACGGCAGGGCCAGCCGGGCGTGGACCCAGGCGGTCGCCGCACCCGAGACGGCGAGGGCGGTCCGGGTCATCACGCCCGTGAGGCTACGTCCTCAGGTACGGTCGATGGGATGGTGAGTGTTGCCAACGCTTCGTCGAGAGAGGTGCAAGAGTTGATAAGCCGGTCGCCGGACTCCGCGCTGGAGGTGCTGCGCCGCATCGATGCCCTGCACACGGCGCTGTCCCAGATCGTTCTCGAGGGTGGCGACCTCGACGCCATCGCGGCCGAGACGTCGAGAGTGCTCGACCTCGGCGTCCTGGTGACCTCCACGGATGGTCGCGAGCGGGCGGCCGCCCTCTCCGACGACCTGCGTGGACGGCTGACCAAGGAGGGGCTCTTCGACGAGACCGGCCGGTTCCGGGTCGAGCGCGCAGGCAAGCCCCTCGGTTTCGCCGACGGTGACATCCGGACCTTCCGCGTGGTCGGTTCGGGTTCCGACCTGGCCCGCATCGTGTGCGTCAGCGCCGACCGCGCGATGGGCACCGACGACGAGCACGCCCTCGAACGCGCCGCGACCGTGGCGGCGCTCGTGATCACCCGCGAGGCGGCGGTCACCGCGGTCGAGAACAAGTACCAGGGCGACTTCCTCCGTGACGTCTTCCTCGGCCGTGCCGGTGACGCGGCGTTCATCGTCGAGCACGCGGCCGGTTTCGGGTGGGACCTCGACCGCGAGCTCGTGGTTCTCTCCGCCGAGCTCGACCCGACCGACGACGTCGTCTCGACGCTTGTCCGCCGCGAGTGGCAGGAGCGCTTCGCCTCTGCTTGGCGCCAGGTGGTCGCCATGCACGACCACTCCGTGCCCGCCGTCGACTTCTCCACCGAGGTGGTGTGCGTGTTGCCGGTCGGGCCCACGCTGCGTGACCAGGTACGACGTGTCGTCGCCGAAGTGGCGGGGGATCGAGGCGGTGGGCGTCGACCGTTCTCGGCCGGCCTGAGCCGCGTCGCCCCCATGGCCGGCCTGCCCGCGGCGTACTCCCAAGCAAGGCGGGCCGTGACCGTCGGGCGACGGATCAGTGGCGGCAAGAGCACGACCTGGTTCGACGACCTGGGGCTCCATCGACTGATCGCGCTGGTCCCCGACCAGACCGAGCTGAGCGACTTCGCGTCCGATGTGCTTCGCGACCTTGCCAAGGACACCAACGAGGCGGCCGACCTTCGTACGACGCTGCAGGTGCTGCTCGACACGAACCTCAATGTGGCCGAGGCGGCACGTCTGCAGTTCTTCCACTACAACACGATGCGCTACCGGGTCAGCAAGCTCGAGCGGCTGCTCGGGCCGTTCACGAGCGACCCGCACCTGCGGCTGAACATCGCCGTGGCACTGCAGGTCCTGGAAGTCCAGCACTGACGAACGCAAACCGTGCCAGCGGGGGTCTCGGTCGCTTGGCAGGTGTCGCCAGTGCTCGCTGCCGGGCGCAGGCATAGCGTCGGGCCATCCTGATGGCGAGGAGGTCTGCTATGTCGATGATGCAGTGGAAGGTCGTACACGACGGGAAGACGCCACCTCCCGGTGAGGCTGTCGCCCCCGACGAGCGGATGTCATGGCCTAGGACGATCGGCATCGGCGCACAGCACGTGGTCGCAATGTTCGGTGCGACGTTCGTGTTCCCGATCGTGATGGGGCTCAACGCCAACCTCGCGATCATGATGAGCGGAATCGCGACCATTTGCTTCCTGCTCATCGTCAAGAACAAGGTCCCCAGCTACCTCGGTACATCGGCATCCTTCGTCGGTGGTGCCAGCGCGGTCTACGCGCAGAACGGCGGACCGGAGGACGTGACAGGGGCGATCCTCGTCGCAGGGGTGGTGCTCGCGCTTGTGGGCGTGGTCATCCACTACGCGGGGTCGGACCTCGTGAACGCCGTGCTCCCGCCCATCGTGACGGGCGCCGTGGTCATGGTGATCGGCTTCAACTTGGCGCCGGTCGCGACCAGCGTCTACATGCCTGCCGACCCGTGGATCGCGCTCATCACCATGACCGCAGTCATTCTCATGGCGGTCGGACTGCGGGGCTTCCTGGGTCGCATCGCGATCTTCCTCGGCCTCGTCTTCGGGTACCTGTTGTCCTGGGTCGCCGACGAGGTGTGGGGCAAGATCTCGCTTCCGACGCCCGCGAGCGCTGACCCGGGTCCTCATTACCGCGTCGACTGGACGCAGGTGAAGCAGGCCGACTGGTTCGGCTTCCCCGACAAGACCGTCGAGGGCCTCCACGGCAACCAGCTGCTCGCTGGCAACCTGCAGGCGGTCGGCTGGCACTGGCCGAGCTTCTCCCTTACCTTCACGCTGCTGGTGCTCCCCGCCGTCATCGCCCTGGTTGCCGAGAACGTCGGGCACGTCAAGGCGGTCGCCGAGATGACCCAGCGCGACCTCGACCCTGTCATGGGTCGCGCGGTAGCTGCCGATGGCGTCGGGACCGTGATCACCTCGGCGGTGGGCGGTTCGCCGACCACGACGTACGCCGAGAACATTGGCGTCATGGCCGCGACGCGGGTCTACTCGACAGCGGCCTACTACGTCGCCGCGATCACCGCGGTGCTGCTCGGACTCATTCCGAAGTTCGGCGCACTCGTCAACGTGACGCCTCCTGCTGTGCTCGGTGGGATCACCCTGGTGCTCTACGGGATGATCGGCTTGCTCGGAGCGAAGATCTGGAAAGAGAACCAGGTCGACTTCGCCGATCCCGTGAATCTCGTTCCCGTCTCGGCTGGGCTCATCATGGGCATCGGTCTCGGAACCGACCAGTTCTTCAAGATCTCCGACGACTTCACTCTCGGCGGCATCGCGATGGGCACGCTCATCATCGTGATTGGCTACCACCTGGCGCGGGCGATCGCTGGTCGCGGCAACCGGGAAGGCGCAATCATTGCCGTAGGTCGTCCCGGGGTCCACGAGGAGGACCACGCGCAACCCCATCGGGAGGAGTAGCTCGCGTTGAAGCCCGCACCCTTCGAGTTCCTCCGCCCCTCCACCCTCGACGAAGCGCTCGAGGCTCTGGCGGCGGATGCGAACGCGAAGGTGCTGGCCGGCGGGCAGTCCTTGATCCCGTTGCTGTCGATGCGGCTCGCCGCGCCTTCGATGCTGATCGACATCAACGGGCTGGGGCTCGACGCGATCACGTTCGCCGACGATGGCGTCCGGATCGGCGCGCTGGTGCGGCACGCGGAGCTGGAGCGGTCCGACGACGCTGCGCGGGTGCAGCCTTTGCTGCGTGAGGCGCTGCGCCTGGTGGCGCACCCGACGATCCGCAACCGGGGTACGACGGTCGGCTCGATCGTGCACGCCGACGCCTCGGCCGAGATGCCGGCGGTGCTCTGTCTGCTGGGAGGGACGGTGACGGTGTCGTCGAGGACCGGGTCGCGGACGATCGCGGCGGAGGACCTGTACGCCGGCCCGATGGAGTCCACCTTGCACCACGACGAGGTCGCGACCGAGGCGTTCTTTCCGGTGCGGCAGCCGGGCACCGGGACCGCCGTCCAAGAGGTGGCTCGGCGGCATGGGGACTACGCGTTGTGCGGGGTCGCCGCGTCCGTGACCGTGGCGGACGGGGAGGTGACCAGCGCTCGGGCGGCGTACTTCTCGGTCTGTGAGGTCCCGACAGTCATCGATCTCACCGGGGTTCCGTCTGCCGATGCGGGCGAGCATGCGCTGGCATCGCTCGAGCCGCAGTCCGACATCCACGCGACGGCGTCCTACCGCAGCCAGCTGGTCCGGGTGCTGACGCGCAACGTGCTGCAGGCGGCGTGCGACGAGGCCTTCGCATGAAGATCCGGCTGCACGTCAACGGCGCCCTCCATGAGGTGGATGTCGAGCCACGGCGGCTGCTGTCCGACGCGCTGCGGCACGACCTCCGGTTGACGGGCACCCACGTCGGCTGCGAGCACGGCGTCTGCGGCGCCTGCACGGTCCTCGTCGACGGCGAGCCGATGCGGTCGTGCCTGATGCTCGCCGTGTCTGCGACCGACTACGAGATCACGACGGTCGAGGGACTCGCTCAGGACGGCGAGCTCAGCAACGTGCAGGCTGCTTTCAAGGAGTGCCACGGCTTACAGTGCGGCTTCTGCACGCCCGGCTTCCTCACCACCATCACCGCCGGCTTGCGCGACAACCCGAGCCCGACGCGCGAGGAGGCACGCGACATGATCGCGGGGAACCTCTGCCGCTGCACGGGCTACCAGAACATCGTGGCCGCGGTGCTGAAGGCGGCCGAGTCATGAGCAGACACGCCGGTCGAGCCGGACGCGAGCCGCTAGGCGAGCAACGCGTCGAGACCCCTGGTGACGTGCGTGGCCAACTGGGCCACGGTCAGCTGTCGGTGGCTGAGTCGACTCGTCGGTGCGGTTGGTCTCGACGCGTCGGCCGCCCTTGGGGCGACCGTCCGGCTCGACCGGCGGATGGTGGCTCATGACCACCAAGCTGTTCGGGGAGAAGATCAAGCGGGTCGAGGACGACCGGCTGCTGCGCGGGCTCGGTCAGTACGTCGACGACCTGATGCCGGGTGCGCTCGAGATGGCGGTGCTGAGAAGCCCGCACGCGCATGCGCGCATCGTCGACATCGACGTCGCGGACGTGCTCGATCTCGAGGGCGTCTACGCGGTCTACACGTACGACGACCTCGAGGGGACGATGGCGCAGCCGCTGCCGCTGCTCATCCCGCACCCGGCGCTGACGCACGGACGCACGCAGTACGCCCTTGCCAAGGACGAGGTGAACTACGTGGGTGAGGCGATCGCCTGCGTGGTCGCCGTCGATCGCTACGTCGCGGAGGATGCCGTCGCGCGGATCCGGGTCGACTACGAGTTCCTGGCGCCCGTGGTGGGCGTTGACGCTGCCCGCGCCGCGGAAAGACTCGTGCACGAGGACGTCCCCGGCAACATCGCTGCGAGGCTCGAACAGGAGGTCGGTGACGCCGAGGCGGCCATCGCCAAGGCTCCCCACAAGCTCAGCCTCGACCTGCGCATCGAGCGCAGCGCGAGCATGCCGATGGAAGGCCGCGGCACGGTGGCCCGTTGGGACACCGACAGCCACCGGCTCCAGGTGTGGTCGTCGACCCAGACGTCGACCGGGCTGCGCGCAGCGGTGGCGGCCAAGCTCGGCCTCGACCTCGGCCAGGTCGACGTGATGACCCCGGACGTCGGCGGTGGCTTCGGCGTCAAGATCGTGCACCCGTGGCCCGAGGAGCTGCTGGTGCCGATGGCGGCCATGGCACTCGGCCGTCCCGTCAAGTTCACCGAGGACCGGCGCGAGCACTTCGTGTCGTCCGCACACGAGCGCGAGCAGGTGCAGCACGTCGACGTCGGGTTCGACGACGAGGGCCGGCTGCTCGGTCTGTCCGTGCAGCTGTGGCATGACAACGGCGCCTACACGCCGTACGGCCTGATCGTGCCGATCATCACCTCCACCCAGCTGCTCGGTCCCTACAAGCCGGGGGCCTACAAGGTCGTCTTCGAGAGCCTCTACACGAACACAGTGATCGTGACGCCGTACCGCGGCGCTGGTCGGCCGCAGGGCGTCTACGCGATGGAGCGGACCATGGACGCGATCGCGGCGTACCTCGGGAAGGACCGCACCGAGGTCCGGTCCGCGAACTTCATCCAGCCCGAGGAGATGCCCTACGACCACGGCATGACGTTCCAGGACGGGCGGCCGCTGGTGTACGACTCGGGCGACTACCCCGCGTCGCTGGAGAAGCTGAAGAAGCTCGTGGGCTGGGACGAGTTCGAGGCGTTTCGCGAAGAGATGGCTGCGCTGGGCAGACGCGTCGGAATCGGGCTGGCCTGCTACGTCGAGGGCACCGGGGTCGGCCCCTACGAAGGTGCGCACATCCACGTCGAGACCAGCGGCAAGGTCAAGGTCGCGATCGGACTGACCTCGCAGGGGCAGGGCCACAAGACCGTCTTCGCGCAGATCGTGGCCGACGAGCTCGGCGTGCCTTTCGAGGACATCGAGGTCGTCGCGGGGGACACGAGGCGGATGCCGTACGCCGTCGGCACGTTCGCGTCGCGTGCTGCGGTGATGAGCGGGTCGGCAGTGGCACTGACAGCGCGGATGGTGCGGGCCAAGGCGATCCGGATCGCCGCCGAAGCGCTCGAGGCCAACGAGGCCGACCTGGAGATCGTCGACGGACTGGTCCGGGTGAAGGGGACGCCCGCGGTGAACCTCAGCCTCGGCACGGTGGCGGTCCTCTCCAACCCCCTGCGCTACGCCTTCGACGAGGCGTCCAAGGCAGCCACGCAGTTCACGGTCGGCGACCCCGGCAAGCCGCCGGTGGCCGAGGACGACGAGCCCGGCCTCGAGGGTCGCGACTTCTACTCACCCGAGCGCTCCACCTTCGCCAACGGCATGCATGCGGTCATCGTCGAGACCGACCCGGAGACGGCCGAGATCACCATCCTGAAGTACGCCGTCGTCCACGACTGCGGCTTGCTGATCAACCCGATGATCGTCGAGGGACAGATTCACGGTGGCGTCGCGCAGGGCGTCGGCGGTGCGCTCTACGAGCGGATGGCGTACGACGAGAACGGGCAGCTGCTCAACGCGTCGTTCATGGACTTCCTGATGCCCTATGTCACCGAGGTGCCCGAGTCGATCGACATCGACCACCTCGAGACCCCCTCTCCGCTGAACCCGCTCGGCATCAAGGGTGCAGGGGAGGCTGGCGTGATTCCGAGCGCCGCCGTCTTCGCCGCTGCGATCGAGGACGCCGAGGGCATCCCGATCCGGCAGATGCCGATCTCGCCGTCGGACCTGTTCGAGCTGCGCAACCAACCGGTGGTCGAGCCGGATGCGTAGCGAAAGCGAAGCGACGCGTCGAGACCAACCGGCGCAGACGCGGGACCGTGACCACGGGCGGGTGGCGTTGGTCGAGTTACCGGGCACGTCACCCTGGTCTCGACGCGTTGCTCGCCCAGGGGCTCGCGACCGGCTCGACCGACGAGGGAGACAGACATGAAGATCAGCGGTGACGCCGTACTCCACGCGCCGGTGGAGAAGGTCTGGGACGCGCTGCTCGACCCGGCCGTGCTGGTCCGCACCATCCCCGGATGCGAGCGGCTGGAAGCCACGGGCGAGAACGCCTATGCGATGACCGTGACCGCAGGGGTCGCTGCAATCCGGGGGACGTACGCCGGAAGCTGCGAACTGCGTGACCTGCACCCGCACGAGTCCCTCGTGCTCAAGGCACAAGGTGCGGGTGCGCCGGGGACGATCGGTGCCGACGTCCAGGTGCGCTTCGCCGACAACGGTGACGGCACGACGGCCCTGACGTACGAAGCGGACGCGATCGTCGGCGGCATGATCGGGGGCGTTGGGCAGCGGATGCTCACGTCGGTCTCCAAGCGGATGGCGGGAGAGTTCTTCGGCAACGTGGAGCAGGTGCTGATCGGGATCGCGCCGGTCGTGCCCCAAGAGCCAGGCACCCCACCGGGCGTGTTCTCGCGACCACCAGCGGTCAGCAGCGAGCAGGACTTCCTGCGGGGCATGGTCATCGGCGCCGGCCTGGTGCTGGCAGGTGTCGTAGCCGGTGCGCTGTTTGGCCGGAGACATAGCTGGGCGCCCTGACGCTCGCGTGATAGTTATAGCGATCATTGACCCACATCACAGAGATGCTCGCTATTTATTGCATTGGATGATTCTCGCGCTATGCTCGATATATGAAGCAACGCGTTCGTTGGGCATACGACACTCGTGAGCTGGGTGACGCAGTCAGGCGCGTCCGTGTCGAGCAAGACCTGACCCAGGCCGAGCTCGCGGAACGACTCGGCGTGGTTCGCATGACAATTTCCCGCTTGGAGCAAGGTGAAGCAGTGTCCATGGACACCGCCCTGCGGGCGCTGGCTGAGTGCGGCTATGCCGTCGCGATCGCCCCCAAGTTCAGCCGTCTCGTGATCGAGGATGACGAGGCGGATCCCCGGCCGAAACCCGCTACTCAGAACCGGCACTTCGGTGGCTAAGCGGGCGAGGACCCTAGAGGTGTGGCTGCACGGAATTCACGTCGCCACGCTCAGCGAGCCGTCGAACTACCGCTACCGGCTGGACTTCACCGAGATCGCCCTCGATGTGTATGGCGTCGGCGCTCGCGTTCTCTCGTTGTCGCTGCCCATCTCAGAGGATCCACTCGGCGACCATCGGACCGACGCGTTGCGGCGGCCGGTGTCGGCATTTCTCGAAGGTCTGCTGCCCGAAGGGAACCTTCGAGCGCAGCTCGCGTCGACGCTCGGGGTGCCGACGGTCGACAAGATGGCGCTCCTTCAACAGGTGGGTGCGGAGTGTGCCGGCGCGGTCCAGTTCTTGAGGAGCGGGCACTCGGCCAGCGAGGGTCGCGTGCGACGCCTTACGGACGACGAAGTGGACAGGATCGTCGCGGACCTTCCGACCTACCACTTTCCTGAGGGGGTCGCCCCACAAGCTTCGCTGGCTGGCATCCAGGACAAGATTCTCTTGACTCGCCTTTCCGATGGCAGCTGGGGTTGGCCAGAGGGCGGGGCACCGTCCTCCCATCTCATCAAGCCCGAACCAGCGACAGCCACCGCGCTTGAACACCTGGTTCAGGCGGAAGACTGGGCGATGCGCGTGGCGGCGAGCGCTGGCTTGGACGCGGCCACGACGCAGCTCGAGACCTTCGATGACCGACAGGCAATCGTCGTCACGCGCTACGACCGACTCCCGGATGGAACCCGACTCCACCAGGAAGACTTCTGTCAGGCTCTCGCCCTTGATCCGCAGGCAAAGTACGAAAGCCTGGCCGAGGCGAACGCGCAGGGGACGCGGCTGAGCCGACTGGTGGCGATCGCTGCCCCCAGAAGCCGGGATCCCGACAGCTTCAGACGACAGCTGCTCTCGCTCATCACCTTCAACGTGGTGATGGGGAACGGAGATGCTCACTCCAAGAACTACTCGGTCCTGTTGGGGTCCAGGGGCGAGGTCTCGCTGGCGCCGCTGTACGACGCGGCGCCCGTCATGTATCTCGCACCCCGGTTCAAGAGCACAGGCCACGTCATCAACGGGCGCACGACGATTGACTGGGTGAGCGTGGACGACTTGACCGCGGAGGCAGCCAGTTGGGGGATGAGCAGGGCGAGGGCGCAGGCAACGGTGAGCGACGTACTGGAGAGCACCTGGGAGGCGGCGCACGCCATCGCGCTCCCGGGCGGCACAGAGCACGTGATCGAACGACTTGAGCAGCTGTGGGCAGACCGGTCGTGGCGGCCACTGGGTCCAGCTGCCGCGAATGCCGTTGACCACTAACCCGCGCCGGTGTTGGCTGAGGAGATCTCATCGAGTGGAGGTAACACATGTCTGGGAAGCTGGTTCACTTCGAGATCCCGTTCGACGACGGGGCTCGGGCGCGAGCGTTCTACGCCGACACGTTCGGCTGGCAGCTCATGGAGATGCCGGAGATGGACTACACCATGGTGATGACGGGGCCGTCGGACCCCGAGACGGGACCGACCGAGCCGGGCTTCATCAACGGTGGGATGTTCCAGCGGACCGAGCCGTTCAAAGGCCCGAACATCGTCATCGACGTCGCCGACATCGACGAGACGCTGAAGACGGTCGAGAAGGCCGGCGGCAAGATCCTCCAGGAGCGACAGCCGGTCGGTGAGATGGGCTTCGCTGCATACTTCAACGACTCCGAGGGCAACGTGATCGGCCTCTGGCAGACAGCCTGATGCTCGACACCTTCGCGACCGCGAGGTCGATGCTGTCGGCCTTGCGGGCGAAGGAGATCTCCGCGCGCGAGCTCCTCGAACTGCACCTCGCCCGGATCGGCGCGACCAACGGCGACATCAACGCGATCGTCAGCCTCGACGAGGAGCGCGCGCGTGAAGCGGCGCTGGCGGCCGACGACGCACCGGAGCCACGTGGGGTGCTGCACGGGCTCCCGTTCGCGTTCAAGGACACCCACGAGGTCGCCGGCTGGCGTACGACGTACGGCTCGCGGGTGATGAAGGACTATGTCCCGACCCGAGACGAGCTCATCGTCGAGCGCATCCGCGCTGCCGGGGTTGTGGTGATCGGTCGCACGAACACCCCCGAGTTCGCGGCGGGCTCACACACGTTCAACGAGGTCTACGGCACGACGCGCAACCCGCACGACCTGAGCCGGTCAGCGGGTGGGTCGAGCGGCGGTGCGGCGGCGGCCCTGGCGGCCGGGATGGTGCCGCTCGCGGAGGGCAGCGACATGGGTGGCTCGCTGCGCAACCCGGCGTCGTTCTGCGGCGTGGTCGGCCTGCGCCCGTCGCTGAACCGGGTGCCTGAGTGGCCGCAGCACAATGCCTGGGAGACCCTCGCGGTCGGTGGCCCCATGGCGCGGACCGTCGACGACCTCGCGCTCTTGCTGTCGGTGATCTCCGGCCCGGACCGCCGTGTGCCGAGCGCGCTCCCGGCGTACGTCGACGAACCGCTTCGCGGGACGCTCGAAGGTCTCCGTGTCGCGGTGTCGGTCGATCTGGGAGGTGCGTTCGCAGTCGACTCTGCCGTGGGTGACGTCGTTCGGGCCGCCGCCACCAGGTTCCCCGGCGCGGTCGAGGCCCACCCGGACCTCCGTGAGGCCGAGGACACCTTCCGCACGCTGCGCGCGTGGCACTTCCAGGCACGGCTCGGCAAGCTGCTGGCCAAGCACCCCGAGCTGTTCAAGGAGTCGCTGGCGGACAACATCCGGGCGGGGGAGTCGCTCACCGGCGCCGACGTGGCGCGCGCCTACCACCAGCGCACCAACCTCGCGCAGCGGATGGTGTCGTTCTTCGAGCGGTACGACGTCCTGGTGCTGCCGACCAGCCAGGTGCCGCCGTTCCCCGCTGACCAGGAGTATCCGACCTCCATCGAGGGTGCTCCCATGGCCACCTACCTCGACTGGATGCGGTCGGCGTACTTCATCACCGTGACGGGTTGCCCCGCGATCAGCGTGCCTGCCGGCGTGACACCGGATGGCCTGCCGGTGGGCATCCAGATCGTGGCCGCGCACAACCAGGAGCGCAGGCTGCTCGAAGTAGCGGCGGCCTTCGAGCTGGTCCGGGCTGAACTACCTGCTTTTTTGGACAGTTGGTAAAGAACTGGCCAAGGCGATTGCCACGGCCGATTTGTCCGCCTACCTTCGAAGTACACACCGTGACAACTCGGGTAGCGCTGACTGTGGGAGGGAAGCGCGGCTAGCCACGGTAATGACAGCTGGGAGGGTGTCATGAGTGCTTCAATTTCTGTTGTTTCGAACGATTCTGTTGTCACGACCACTACCGCATCTGAGTTGGTCGACCTCGCCTGGGAGCTCACCTGCTCCGCGGGCATCGTGGTCAAGATCGACGTCGTGAACACCGACCGTGGCCTGGAGCGTTGCGTTTCCGCGCGCTGTGTCGCCGGTGAGCACGCGTTCATGTTGGTGCCTCGGACCGGCCACTACGTCGAGGTCTGGTGGGGCGAGTACGACGAGGAGCTCGAGCTCGTCGGTATCGCCTCTGACGTCGAGTCAATCCTGCGTCTCGCCCGCCGTACCTGCAATGGACGGCCGAGCGACGACGTGGCGATCTGCTTGGACACTGCACGCGCTGCCCGCACGGCTCGGCCGCGCTGGCGTCGTAGCGCCTGATCGGCACTTGGCACGTGCTGCCAACCCTTCTCGGGGCTGTTGGCAGGTCGTGCTCTGTATCGGTTCGAGGGAGTTCGCTTGAATCGATGCCGTGACAGGCATCCGGATCGGCATCGACACCGGTGGCACGTTCACCGACGTCGTGGCCTTCGACGAGGAGACTGGTGTCCTCACCTCGACGAAGACCCCGTCGACCCCGGACAACCCCGCTGACGGGTTCCTGGCCGGCATCGAGAAGGTGCTCTCCCTCGTAGGCGCTGACGCCAGCGCGGTCACTGCCGTCAGTCACGGCACGACGGTCGCCACCAACCAGCTGTTGGAGGGCAAGGTCGACCGGCTCGGGTTCGTGACGACGGCCGGGTACGAAGCGATGTTGGAGATCGCCCGGCAGAGCGTGCCGGACGGCTACGGCAACTCGTACTTCTGGGTCAAGCCGGACCGCATCGTCCCGCGGCACCTCGTGCGCGGGGTGGGCGGCCGGCTAGACCACACCGGTGTGGAGATCCGTCCGTTCGACGAGGACGGTGCCCGTCAGGTGGCGCGGTGGTTCCGCGCACAGGAGATCGACACGCTCGGGGTCTGTCTCCTCCATGCGTACGCCAACCCGTCACATGAGGAGCGGCTGCGAGACGTGCTCCGCGAGGAGCATCCGGACGCGGTGGTGTCGATCAGCTCCGAGGTCTTGCGTGAGTACCGCGAGTACGAACGTGCGATGACGACGCTGGTCGATGCTGCCGTGAAACCGCGACTCTCGCGGTACGTCGAGAGCATCAAGTCACGACTGCCCGAGGGCCTGCCGTTCTACGTGATGAAGTCCAACGGTGGGGTGCTGTCGGCGGACGAGGTGGTGCACCAGCCGATCACCACCGTGCTGAGCGGGCCCGCGGCGGGTGCGCTCGGAGCCGCCCTCATCGCGCAGGTGGCCGGCTTCGACCGGGTGCTGACCTGTGACGGCGGAGGCACCTCTACCGACGTGTCGCTCGTAGTTGACGGCCAGCCGACCCTCACGACCGAGGGCACTGTCGGCGTCTACCCGAGCAAGATCCCGATGATCGACGTCGTGACGGTCGGTGCGGGTGGCGGTTCGATCGCCTGGTTGTCACCCGAGGGCTCGTTGAAGGTGGGGCCGCAGTCGGCCGGCGCCGACCCCGGTCCGCTCTGCTACGCCAAGGGCGGGACCGACGTCACGGTCAC
>DATILB010000058.1:0-24451 GCA_035477015.1 Nocardioidaceae bacterium
TCCAGGGCTTACCCGACGGCGATTCTGATCGTCGCGGGGACGACTGAGATCCTCGCTCGGTGGCTGGCCGGCGAGCTGGCGCTCACGGAGCCCGAGCTCGTCGACCTGATCAGTGGGGTCGGGCTGGCACTCGGTGCATTCCTGAGGATCGCTCCATGAGGGTCCTGGTTCCGCTGCCCGACACCGACTTCGACACGACAGAGGTCGCCGTGCCATGGCGGTTGCTGACCGAGGCCGGGCACGAGGTTGTCTTCGCGACCGAACGTGGCGGTAGCGCACCGAGCTGTGATCCCCTGCTCCTCGAGGGCGTGCTCTTCGGCAAGCTCGGTGCTCATCCGGAGCCGATCGAGTTCTACGACCAGATGGCCAAGACGGCCGCGTTCGCGTCGCCGGTGTCATGGCGCGGGCTCGAGGCCTCGATGTACGACGGTCTCCTTCTTGCCGGCGGACATGCTCCAGGCATGCGCCAGTACCTCGGGTCCGAGGAGCTGCAGGCGTTCATCGCGAGGTTCTGGGCCACCGGCAAGCCGGTCGGCGCGATCTGCCACGGCGTACTCGTCCTGGCGCGGAGCAAGGACTCCGAGGGGGTCAGCGTCCTCGCGCGCCGGCGTACGACGTGCCTGCCGAAGTACATGGAACGCGGTGGGTACGTCCTCACTGCCTGGAAGCTCGGCCGCTACTACAGGACCTATCCGCTGTACGTCGAGGACGAGGTCGTCGCGAACCTACAGAGCGCCGAGCAGTTCGAGCGCGGTCCCCGCGAGACCAAGCGCGGCACGCGGACCGATCACCGGCACGCGTTCGTCGTCGAGGACGGCAACTATGTGTCAGCGCGTTGGCCCGGTGACAGCTACCTCTTCGCAGAGCGGTTCATCGAGAGGCTGCAGGGCTAGGCGGCCTCGGCCGTGGTCTTGATCCTGGCCAGGGTCGTGTTCATGCCGACGCGCAAGTCCTCGTCGCGGTCCTCGCTGCCGGTCCACACCATCGTCAGCCAGGTCATCGCCTTGCCGAGCGGGCGCTCGGCGTCGAAGGACTCGGTCACGCGCGTGCCGGTGGCAGTCGGCTCGAGGACGTAGCGCCAGGTGTAGGAGCCGATGCCGATCCCGTTGCGGTTGAACGCGAACTCGCGACCGGGGTCGGCGACCGTGACGACCGGGGTGTTGAACCACGCGGGGCCTCGGCCACCCTTGTTCGCAGCCTTGAAGCGGGCGCCGACCGCGGGGCCGGTTGCTCCCTTGGTCCAGGTGCAGCGGATGCACTCGGGACTCCACTCGCCCATGCGCGTGATGTCCGAGACGAGCTCGTAGACCCGCTCGGGCGGAGCCTCGATGTCGAGCGAGACGGAGTCGCCTGCCTTCCGCTTCTTCATGTTGTTCCCCTTCAGGTGACCCGCCGTGTTCGGTGTTGACTACGTAATCTGTCACTGACAGAATCATCTGTCAATGACAGATTCGCGGGAACCCAAGGCAACCGCCCGGCGTCGCGTCGCCGTACGCGAGATCCTCGACGCTGCCTGGGAGCTGATGGCACGGGAGGGCGTCGCCGAGGTGAGCGTCCGCGAGGTGGCGCGGTCGGTCGGGCTGCGCCAGCAGTCACTCACCTACTACTTCCCGACGAAGCACGCGCTACTCGATGCGCTTTTCGCCGACGGCTTCACCGACTTGGGCAAGGTGTTCGATGAACTGCCGGAGACCGACGACACGGTCCAGGCTGTGGTTGACCTGGCGGTCGCCGTCGTCGAGTACTGCGTGACGCATCCGGCCAGGTACCACCTGATGTTCCAGCGCACGATCCCCGGCTTCCAGCCGACGGACGAGAGCCACGGCGTGGCCTTGGGGGTGCTCAGCGGGCTGATGTCGCGCCTCGACGCTGCCGGCATCACCGACCCCGGCGACGTCGCGCTGATCCGCAGTCTGATCAGCGGTCTCGCCGCAGAGCAGACGGCGAACGACCCGGGGGGCCGCTTCTTCGCCGAGCAGACCAGTCGGGGGATTCGCGCGCTCGTCACGGCTGCGCTCGCGCAGCCGGCAAGGAACGCGACCCAGGCCTCCGACTAAGCCCATAGGCTTTGGGAGTGAGCAGAATCTTCACGACCAGCTTCGCCTCGGTCTACCCCCACTACGTGACGAAGGTGGAGAAGAAGGGGCGCACGAAGGCCGAGCTCGACCAGGTGATCGAGTGGCTGACCGGCTTCGATGGTTCAGCATTGGGCCGTCACCTTGATACGGGCACGACGTTCGAGGACTTCTTCGCCGCGGCTCACCTCAACCCGAATGTCTCGCTGATCACGGGCTCCGTGTGTGGCATCCGCGTCGAGAGCATCGAAGATCCGCTGATGCAGAAGATTCGCTACCTGGACAAGCTGGTGGACGAGCTCGCCAAGGGCAAGGCGATGGACAAGGTCCTGAGGGCCTAGGTGGCCCGAACGAGCCTTCCCGAGGTTGCCCCCACGCTGCTAGTTTCGCCCGATGAGCGAGTCTGCTGATTTCGTAGTCGTCGGAGCCGGATCAGCAGGAGCGGTCATCGCCGCACGGCTGTCCGAGGACCCCACCACGCGCGTCATCCTCATCGAGGCAGGTGGGGCGCCACCCCCGGCAGAGCTCATGCCTGCCGCCTGCCCAGCGCTTCAGGTCAATCCCGAGACGGACTGGATGTTCACCGCCGACGCGGGCGGCGCCGGACGCGGACTGATGGGCGGCCGCATGATGGTGCCGCGCGGCAAGATGCTCGGTGGCTCGTCGGGCATCAACTACATGGCCTACGTGCGCGGGCACCCCGGCGACTTCGATGCGTGGGCTTCCGGTGGCGCGACCGGCTGGAGCTACGACGAGGTGCTGCCGTACTTCCGCAAGAGCGAAGGTCTCGTCGCCTCGGACGACATCACGATCGACGCGGCGGCCCATGGCACGGAGGGCTCGCTGGGCGTCTCGGTCCGGGCCCCAGTGCTGCCGGGGGCCAGGGCCTTCGTGGACGCGGCTGTCGAGGCTGGGATCCCGGAAGGCGACTACAACGGCCGCGACCGCGGCGGCCCCGAGGGTGTGGTGTCCCTGTTGCAGACCACGACGCTCGAGGGGAAGCGGGCCAGCACCTACCACTCCTTCCTCGAGGGCAAGCCCGAGGCCCGTCCCAGCCTGATGGTGATCACGCAGGCGCAGGTAACCCGGATCGTGATCGAGGGCGAGCCTGGTGCGTTGCGGGCCACCGGCGTCGAGTACGTCGACAGCAACGGCGAGACGCAGGTCGTCACCGCCGGCACCGAGGTCATCGTGAGCGCTGGTGCCGTGGGCTCGCCGCAGCTGCTCATGTTGTCCGGCATCGGTCCGCGCGAGCACCTCGAGTCGCTCGGCGTCACCTGTCACCTCGACGCACCTGAGGTCGGCGCCCACCTCAAGGACCACCTCCAGCTCGGGCTCATGTTCCCTGCGCCCGGGCTAGGCGTGTCCATGGTGGCCATGGGGGTCGCGATGGGACCGGATGCGCTCCGTGCCCCGGCGGGCCCGCTGCCTGCCGACCCTGCCGACGACGCGTCGCTGCCTCCGGAGCTGGCCGGCCTCAAGGCCGAGGCCGAACGGCAGGTCGGCGAGTGGTTCACCACAGGTCGTGGCCTCGTCTCGTCCTCGCTGTACGACGCGAGCGCCTGGCTGTCCACGGGGCTCGGCGACGCACACACGCACGACGCTCAGATCGGGTTGTTCGCCTGCGGCTACAACGCCGACATCTGGCAGGGCTGCCTGCGGGTCGACACTGACAGCTACTTCCCCGATCCCGCGACCGACCTCGGGCCGGAAGCCGAGAGCATGATCGTGCTCGCCAATCCGGTGCAGCCACACAGCGAAGGTGAGATCCGGCTGGCCAGCGCCGACCCGCTCGCTGCGCCCGACATCCAGATGAACTACTTCGGCGACCCGCACGACATGGCGGTCATGACCGCGACCGTACGCCGGTCCCTCGACATCATCGACAAGCTTCGTGGCAAGCATCAGATCGGAGACCTGTTCATTGCGCCGGCTCTGGCCGCGAAGCACGGGCACGCTGCCGGGAGCGAGCTGAGCGACGAGCTGATCGAGGATCTCGCGCGGCACTACTCGTTCACCGTCTACCACCTGACGAGCACCTGCCGGATCGGCTCGGTCGTCGACCCGCAGCTGCGGGTGCTCGGCGTCGCAGGTCTGCGTGTCGCCGATGCCAGCGTGATGCCGAACGTGGTCAGCGGAAACACGAACGCAGCATCGATCATGATCGGCGAGAAGGCCGCGGAGACGATCGCCTTCGAGCACGAGCTCGACCTCCACGAGTTCGTGGGGACTCGCGCCTGACCCCTTGCCGTGTGTTAGCTGGAGCCGGGCGCCGACGTAAGTAGTTGCGTGGCCTGCTCCATGATGCGTTCGACGATCGCTCCGGCCGGCTCGATCGACTCGATGAGTCCGGCTGCCTCGCCGAACCAGACTCCCGCGTTCTCGGGATCGCCCTGAGCCCAGGCATCCCGGTATCGGGGGCCCTCGGTCGCCGAACTCTGCGCGAGCTCGTCCTCGTGTCCGTGCCATCGCGCTGTGAACTCGTTCTGACGCACTCGGGCCGTGAACTCCGGCGGCCAGGGCAGGTCGCGCGCGATGTCGGGCGTCCGGGTTCGGATCGTGTCGTCTCCGTTGGCCGCGATGATCGTCGGGTGATGCCGGGGGTGCACGAGAGCTTCGGTCGAGGCCCAGAACCGGGTACCGATGAGCACGCCGTCGGCTCCGAGCATCAACGCTGCGGCCAGGCCTCGGCCGTCTGCGATCCCGCCAGCCGCGAGCAACAGCGTCTCGGGAGAACGTCGGGCCAGGAAGTCAGCTGCTTCCGGGACGAACGAAAGAGTGCCGCGCGATGAGCCGTGCCCGCCCGCCTCGGCACCTTGCGCGACAACGACCGCCGCACCGGAATCGACTGCATCTTGGACATGCCCGAGGTTCTGGCACTGGCAGATGAGCGGCGTACCGGACGCTCGAATGCTCTCAACGAACTCTCGAGGATCTCCGAACGAGAGCATCACCGCAGCCGGGCGCCGCTCCAACGCGTCGTCAAGGAGCGCCGGCGAGTTCTTGAGGGACCAGGTGATGAAACCGACGCCCACGCGTTCGCCGTGAGCGGCATCGAACTGCTGGCCCAGCCACGTCGCGTCGCCGTAGCCTCCACCGATCAATCCGAGGCCACCCGCGCGGCTTACGGCAGCGGCGAGCGCACCCCCGCCGGCCAGGGCCATGGGTGCGGAGACGATCGGGTGCCTCACGCCGAGCGCCCGGGTCAAGCGAGTCTCGATCACCTGGCCAATATCCCGACGTTGGGGGCAGCAGGCAACCGGAACCCAAAACCGATTGCGCTATCGGGTATGAACGAAGAATGGACGCCGTCCGCCCCACGGGACACGAGTACCTGGCCCTCGTGACGGAACTGCTGCAGCGCCAACGCCTGGCCGACCCCGTCGGAGGGATGTGGGAGGCAGCCGATCTGCAGTGGTGGTACACCCGCGATCCGCATCCGTACGACGACAACGCGGTCATCTGGTTGGACGGCGACGTACCCGTGACGGCCGCTGTGTTTACCCGGTGGTCGGAGGGTAAGTACGGGTGTGACGTCCTCGGCGACCCGACGCTCCGCGCTGCGTGGGAGTTCGTGCGTGACCGCTGCGACGAGCTCGTGGGCGCATCGATCGCGATGGAGGTCGATGAGGCCCTCCCGGAGAGTGCAGCCGACGCGGCCCGGGCCGGCTTTACCCAACCCGTCGAGAGGTACGCCGTGAGCTGGCTCGACGCCGCGCACCGAGCCGATGTGCGACCGCTGCCGGCCGGCTACGCGCTCGTCGCACGTCCGGACCAGGACGGCCCGCACCCGATGATCGGCCGCAACGGTGACGACGTCGAAGCCCGCTTGCGCGAGTGCTCGCTGTACGACCCGGAGCTGGATCTGGCACTCGTGACCGACGATGGCGCAGTGGCTGGCTACGCGATGTTCTGGGCAGACCGTCGCACGCGCGTCGGGCTCGTCGAACCCATGCGCATCGAGGACGCGCACAGCGGACGCGGCCTGGCCGGCACCTTGCTGCGTGCCGGACTCGACGCGATGGCTGCGCGTGGGTGTGATCGCTTCAAGGTCACGCACAGCGTCGACAACCCGGCCGCGGAGCGCGCCTATCTCGGCGCGGGCTTCCAGATCCAGCAGTACGTGCAGGCCTATCAACGGAAGGAACTCCCATGCCAGAGCTCGTAGTCGACTTCATCACCTCGCTCGACGGGTACGGCGCTGCCGAGGGCTGGCCGGGCTGGTGGGGCATGGAGGGGCCGGAGTACCTCGCCTGGCTGGGCGACCATCCGGACGCGGACTACCTGGTCCTGATGGGCGCCAACACGTACCGGATCATGGCCGGCTTCGCGGCGGAGGGTGAGCGAGGGACGGAAGCGCTGGGAGGGCTGTCGAAGGTGGTCTTCTCGAACACCTTGACCGAGCCGCTGACGTGGGAGAACACCCGACTCGTCACCGGCGATGCCGTCGAGGCCGTTCGGGAGATGAAAGCCAACGGCGACAAGTCCATGCGCACGATGGGGAGCCTGATGCTGTGCCGTTCGCTCGTGGCAGCGGGCCTCGCCGACCGTTTCCGGGTGGTGGTGTTCCCCGTCATCACAGGAGCCAGCGGCCGGGAGCGCATCTACGACGGGTACCCGGATGTCCGGCTGGACCTGGTGGAGAGCCGCACGTTCGACGGCCGGCTTCAGCTGCTCGAGTTCAGGCCCGAAGTGCTGGATGGACCGCCTGGCTCTTGATGCGTCAGCCGCGCAGCTCGGCGACGAAGCCCTGGAACATGCCGCGGCCCGAGTCCACCCAGAAGTCGTGGACCGGGGGCGCCATGTTCGCCTCCATCATCTCGTTCTCCGAGGCCAGCATCTGCTCCTGGATGAGTCCGACGGCCAGCCAGACCTTGTCGCCCGCGAAGTGCTGGAAGGCGGTCGCGCTCATCTGGCCCCACTCCGCGACGTTGATGCACAGCGCGATGAGCGGCACGACCTCTGCCTCCTCGTGATCGAGGTGCTCCAAGAGGATCGTCGTCAGCGTCTCCAGCGCGGCGGCCGCAGCGTCGCGCGAAGCGCCAGACGGGTCGGCCCGCCAAGCTGTCACTGCGTCCTCGGCCGCGCCAAGGTTGCCCAGGACGGTCTCGTGCTCGGCGTTGACGCGGGAGATCGTGTCGACGTGCTCGGGCAGGCGCTCCACCATCATGGGATAGATGGTGAGGTCCTCGGCTTCGTGGTGCGCGTGGAGCAGCTTGAGGACGTTGTCGTAGTAGGAGCCCACGAAGTCCGCACGGTCGGCGTCGTCGGCGGGAGCAGCACCGACGAACTGGGGGACTGCGTCGAGTGCCTCGCGGAAGATCCGGTGGAAGCGGGTCATTGCCGTCGCGTCCTGGAGGGGAAGTTCGGGGGCAGTCGTCACAGAGGGCTCCTCGTTCGGAAGATGACTCTCAGAGCGTTGTCCCTTGACGCATCGCGGTCAAGGGTCAGGTCATAACCCTCAGGAACGACTGCACTGGCGCCACGTCTGTGCGGTCCAGGTGCCGTCGTACTCCTTCCACATCGCGAGCGACACGATGGTTCGCTGCCTACGGTTGAGGAGGTTGAACCAGGTCTTGCCACGTCCGGGTTCCGCGACGGTCACTCGCAGGGAACGCACCAGAGGATCGAAGAGAAGCAGCTCCCTTTTCAATGCGACCCTCGTCGTGGCCTCAGCGAGCTCTGTGTAGTGGTTCGTGCATTCAACGCTGATGATGTCAGGGGCCTCGGGTTCGCTCCCTGAGCCGGACGGGCATCCGCCGGTCAGAACTAGCACGGCGACACTCGCCGGGAACCAGCCACTGGTCACCTCTCGATTGTGCGCTTCGAGACCGCGAGCGGCCAGGCTGGCTCACGATCGGCGTAGGCTCCGCATGCGAACAAGGACGAGGGGTGAACCATGACAGCGAGTCGCTCCGCGCGTGAGCGGAAAGCCGCCTCGGAGGCCGGTCCCTTGGCGAAGGTGAAGATCGACATGGACGTGGACAAGCAGTTCGTCTACAAGATCAGTTGCTCCGCATGCGTTGTCCGAGGCGACCGCAACTGGTCGGCCTATCGCCCCGGGGGCGACAACGGGTTCATGGCTGCCATGGATCGGTGGATCTTCCACCTGACCGAGAAGCACCCGGGGGCCGAGGCGCCGTGCCTAGCGTTCCTGTCGGCCGCTCAGCAGCGACTACATGAACAGCGCGAAATGCGTGACGCCGCAGACCGAGGGTGATCCCGCCGGCCCTCACGGGACTGTTCCCGTCACCACTACTCGTCAGGGACTACTGCGGGCCCCGACGGTTCCCCCCGCCGGTCGAGCCGGGACGTCGCCGAAGGCGGCGACCGTGCCGAGACCACTGGTGACGTAGGAGCCAACTCGCCGTTGCTCAGTAGCCGTGTCAGCGGCGGTTGGTCTCGACACGCTTGTTCGCTGGTGCTCACGACGCGGCTCGACCGGCGAGAGCGCTGATGATGGTGCGGACCGACGTCAACGACCCGCGAGAGGCACGGCCCTCCGGGCGGCGCGAGCCAGTCGTGACGGGGCGGGGTGCCAGACGGCCGAGTCCTCGGGATCCCAGGCGTAGGACGGAGTTGCTCCCTGACCGAGCAGTCCGCAGAGCGCGGGGAGCCCGAGCTCACCGGCGGACCAGTCGTAGAGCGACACGACCCTCGGCACGATGATTCCGACGTCGAGCAGGTGCCCGAAGCTGTGCTCGGCCTCGATGACTCTCTCGAGGCTCACGTCGAGCGGGTACGTGTCTGGGAGCACGCGCGACAGGGACAGGAACATGCTGGTCATGCCCAGCCTCGGGTCGCCGAGCAGACGACTCGACGGGGCCAGCCAGCCCAGGGACAGCCGCGGCGCGGAGACCAGGGCGTGCGCATAGAGCACTCGCATCAGCACGAGGTTGATGAAGAACCGCTCGACGCGGGTCTCCTGCCAGGCCAGCTCCTCGTTGGCCAGGTACGCCGACGCGATGGACGTGTTGTGGGCGCGGTACCAGGTCTGGGCGGTGGGCTTCCGGATGAAGTCGAGGCAGGCGGCGACGGCCGGTGTCTCGGGTTCGCCGGGCCGGCCGAAGGCGATCGCGGAGGCCTCGCAGATGTCCCTGAGGAGCGCCTCGTTCAACTTGCGCCACCACGGACTGCCCGGGGCGGGACTCGACTCGGGGTTCAGCAGCCCGCGGCGGAGCTGCCACTGCATGAAGGCCGTGGCCGCTCGGCGGTAGGGGAGGTAGCCCTGGTCGACGGAGGCAGGCACCCGGTACAGCCCGCGCATGAACGCCAGTCGTGCCTGAGGATCGTCGCGAACCCGGGACACTCGAAACTCGGCGTACTCCGCGGCGGTGAGCGCCGGCATTGCCCGGTCAGTCCTCGTCCGGCAACCGGCCGCCGTACACGTCGACCATCGCGAACACGCCGTCGTCGAAGGGGTCGACGACGATGAACCAGGGCAGGGTGGGGTCGTCGGTACGGTTCTCGGTGACGGCGTAGCCCTCCTCGACGAGTGCCTTGACGAGCTCGGAGGCGTCGTCGTCAGGGTCGATCCAGATCTCGTTCATCGGGACTCTCCTAGGAGCTCGAAGTCGTCGAAGTGGAAGCCGGGGGACACCAGGCAGCTGACGAGGGCCTCGGCATCACCGGGCAGCGTGCGTTGCCACTCGCCGGCCGGGACGAGTGCTTGCGACACTTCGTCAGGGCCAACTCCGACCAGCCCGATCTCACCGCCCGGTTCGGGCGACTCTCCGTGGCCGCCGAGCTCGAGCCGGACGACTCCGCTGTGGGCCAACCAGAGCTCGTCCGAGCGGACGCGGTGCCACGTGGAGGACTCCCCAGCTGAGAGCAGGAACCAGATCAGGGTCGCGGTCGGGCGGACCCGTCCGTCGGGAAGCGTGACCTGCTCCGCGGATGCCCAGGTCTGGCGGTACCAGCCGCCCTCCGGGTGAGGCTCGAGTCCGAGCCGTTTTGCGGTCTCGGGTACGTCGTCCATGGTCGCAATGTACGAGGCCCCCGCACCCGTGTGGTGCGAGGGCCTCGTTTTTGGGTGGGGTGGCAGTGGTCCCCTAGCTCTTGTACGCCACGATGACGCCCGGTCGCGGGAACGCGTCGGTGTGGGGCCAGGTGCTGGTCTGGTTCTCGAAGGTGGCTCCCGTGGTCTCGCCGGGATGCTGCATGGCGGCGAAGACCGACTTCTGGTCCTGGGAGATGAGCGGGCCACAGCACTCGGCAGCGAAGGGGACCGTGAGGAAGCACTCCACCTTGCCGCGCTCCGGGCCTTCGACCGGCACGCGGTAGAGGCCGTCGTTGCCGCCGAGCACCGCGCCGTCGGTGGAGATCCACAGGTTTCCGGCGGCGTCGAAGGCGACGTTGTCCGGGCAGCTGATCGGCGAGACCAGCTCCTTCGGGTAGCCGGCGAAGTAGGTCTCCGGTGCCGCCGGGTCACCGCAGACGAGGAAGAGGTCCCAGGTGAACGTCGTACCGGTGTGGTCGTCTCCGTCCTCGGTCATCTCCAGGATGTAGCCGTTGCGGTTGCCACTCTGGGTCACCAGCGCGGCGCCAAGCTGCGGACGGGTCATGCTCGAGGAGATCGGGTTCGGCTCGTTGACCGGCATCGCTGAGTTGCCACGGTTCGAGTTGTTGGTCAGGGCGCAGTAGATCTTGCCGTTGATCGGGTTGCCCTCGATGTCCTCGGGGCGGTCCATCTTTGTCGGACCGACCAGGTCGGCAGCGAGACGCGTGTTGATGAGTACGTCGGCCACGGAGTAGCCCGGCACGAACGACTCTGTGTCGGTGGTCAGCGGGATCCAGATGCCGCTGCCGTCGTACACGCCGTCCTCACTGCCGTCGCCGGTGAACTTCGCGACGTACAGGGTGCCCTTGGTGAGCAGTTCCATGTTGCGCCGGCGCGCCGACTGCGTCTCGCGCGGGTCGAACAGGTCGGCAGACACGAACTTGTAGATGTAGTCACCGCGCTCGTCGTCGCCCATGTAGGCGACCGCATGGCCGGAGCTGGCGATCGTGATGTTCGCGCCCTCGTGCTTCATTCGGCCGAGCATCGTGTGCTTGCGCGGAGTCGACTCCGGGTCGAGCGGGTCGATCTCGATGACCCAACCGAAACGGAACGCCTCGTGCGGCTCGGCCACGAGGTCGAAGCGCGGGTCGACCGCCGACCAGCCGCGGGAGCCGCTGCCGGTGAGGCCGTAGCGGTTGAACGACGTGGTGTACGCCGCGTCGATGGTGCCGTTCTTGTCGAAGTACTGGTTGAAGTTCTCCTCGCCGCTGAGGAAGGTGCCCCAGGGCGTCGTACCGCCAGCGCAGTTGTTCAGCGTGCCCAGGACGCGGCGGCCGAGCGGGTCGGCCGAGGTACGGAGGCGCGGGTCGCCCGCAGCGGGGCCGACGAGCTCGAAGCGTGAGGTGCCGGTGATGCGGCGGTTGAGCTTGGCAGCGCTGATGTCGCGCATCCGCCAGCGGCCCTTGTTGCTCTGGCGCTCGACCTCGATGATCGAGAGGCCGTGGTTCTGGATCGCGATGCGCTTGATCGTGTCGGCGTCGTACGCGCCGGTCGGGAACATCAGGTTCTCGTCGGTGTACTCGTGGTCGACCATCATCACGGCCCGATCGTCGGCGCGGTAGACGAGGCCGACGTAGTCGCAGTTGTAGCCGAACTGCTGGGCGGCAGCCTCCGGCGTCTGGTTGTGTACGTCGAACGCGGGCGCGCCCTTGATGATCGGGTCGCCCCACTTGGCGACGACGTCGTACGTGTAGCCGGTCGGGACGGAGACGTTGTCACGGACGTTCGGGGCGACCGGCACGAAGCCCGCGCTGCCGAGGTTCAGCGGGTTGATGCTGCGGGTGGCGGCAGCTGCGACGTTCGGCGAGACCAGGCCGCCGAGGACCAGGGCGCCAGCGCCCATGGCGCTGCCCTTGATCAGCGACCGTCGCGCGAGGGCGTTCACCACGAGGGTGCCGATCTCCTCGTTGGCCGACGTGTTGGGGACGGGCTGGTCGCACGCAAAGCCGCACTTGAACTGGCAGGTCAGATGGCTCCGCGACCCGTGCGGTCCCGAGGTAAGGAGCGGAAGAAGACTCGTCATGGCCGCACGCTAGGAAGGGGAAGCGTGATGCCAGTGTCCAGAAGATGAACCCTAGGTAGTCACGCGGCGGACGCTTCGGCGGAGAGCTGGAGCGAGCGGCGGTGGTGGGTGAGCGACTCGATCGTGAAAACGAGGAGGGCCACCCATACGAGTCCGAAGCCGATCCACCGCTCGGTCGACATGTCCTCGCCGCGGATCCCGACCCCGATCGCGAACTGGATCGTCGGGGTGAGGTACTGCATCAGCCCCAGCGTGGTCATCGGGATGCGCGTGGCGGCACCGCCGAAGCAGAGCAGCGGGATGGCGGTGACGATGCCGGACCCGACCAGCAGTGCGATGTGGTCGGCACCGTGGCCGGTGAAGTGCCCGCCGCCGGTGGCTCCCAGCCAGACGAGGAAGCCCACCGCGAACGGCCCGACGACGAGGGTCTCGAGGGTGAGGCTCTCGACGGCGCCGGCGCCGGCCGTCTTCTTGAGCAGGCCGTAGGTGCCGAACGAGACCGCGAGCACCAAGGCGACCCAGGGCGGTCTGCCATAGCCGACGGTGAGTACGACGACCGCGACCGTGGCGATCCCCACGGCAATCCACTGGAGCCTGCGCAGGCGTTCACCGAGGATCACGACGGCCATCAGCACCGTGACGAGCGGGTTGATGAAGTAGCCGAGGCTCGTCTCCACCACGTGCTCGTTGTTGACGCCCCAGATGTAGACGCCCCAGTTGACCGTGATGACGACGGCCGCGGCGATGAGGAGCAGCGCCGTACGCCGGTTGCGGAGCAGCCTCAGCAGGTGCTCGTGCCGCCGTACGACGAGGACGAGCAGGACCATGACGAGCATCGACCAGACCATGCGATGGCCGAGGATCTCGGTCGCGCCGCCGGGCTCGAGCAGGGGCCAGTAGAGGGGGAAGAGGCCCCAGCAGGAGTACGCCGCGAGGCCCAGGAGCAGCCCACGCCTCGATTCCGCCATGCCGAATCGTAACGGGAGTAAGCAGTCAAACTCGATTGGGTAATTAGCCGCTAGTGCAGCGGTGGTCGCAGCCCTATATTCCGACGCATGAGAGGTGTGCTGGCAACTGCGCTGACCGTCGCAGCGTTGGCACTCACGGGCTGCGGCGACGACGTCGAACCGTCCGGCACTTCGAGCCCGACCGACACGGCGACGGTCGCCGAGCCCGAGCCGATCGTGATCAAGACGCAGGTCGACCTGCCAGAGGTCGACATCCTCGACGGATCCACGGTCGGCACGTCGCCGTTCTGCGCCGACGGCACCGCCGAGGACCAGCACGGCACCGAGAGCATCGGGTTCGTGGACCGGACGATCACGTGCTCGGACGGCACGCTGAGGATCGGCTTCGACCCGGGACCACCTGCGGCCGACGGCTCACAAGGCGGGCCTTGGCGGATCGTCAGCGGCACCGGTGCCTACGAGGGCTGGACTGGCGATGGTGACATGACGATCGCCTATGACCCCACGGACAAGAGGAAGCACCCGTTACGCGGGATGGAGAGCTTCACCGGGACCGTGGTTTCGACGCGTTGATCGCCTAGCGGCGATCGTCCGGCTCAACCAGCGGTCAGACGACGGTCCAGGTGTCTCCGCCGGACAGAAGGCCCGCGAGCGCCTCGCGCCGGTCACCGAGGCCGTGGCTTGCTTGCGCAACCTGCTGACGGGCGAGGTCGTCGTACGTCGGCTTCTCGACCGAGCGGAAGATGCCGATCGGGGCGCGGTGCAGGTAGCCGGCGTCGGTGAGCCGGGACAGGGCGAAGGCTGTGGTCGGGTCGTTGGCGTGGGCGTCGTGGACGAGCAGGTCGCAGTCCTCGACGTCGGCGCACTCGACGGCGAACACCGAGCCGGTGTCCTTGTCGCGGACGACGCCGTACTGGCCCTCCGTGCCGAAGCGGATCTGCTCGCCGTGGACCAGCGGGATGATCGCGTCGGACTTGGTCTGGTGGTCGGTGACGGCGTCGAACGCGCCGTCGTTGAAGATCGGGCAGTTCTGGTAGATCTCCACGAGCGCGGTTCCGCGGTGGGCCGCAGCCTTCGACAGCACCTCGGTGAGGTGCTTGCGGTCGGAGTCGACGGTCCGCGCCACGAAGGTGGCCTCGGCACCGAGCGCCAGCGAGATCGGGTTGAACGGGTTGTCGAGCGAGCCCATCGGGGTGGACTTGGTGACCTTGCCGATCTCGGAGGTGGGGGAGTACTGCCCCTTGGTGAGGCCGTAGATCCGGTTGTTGAAGAGCAAGATCTTCAGGTTCACGTTGCGACGCAGCGCGTGGATCAGGTGGTTGCCACCGATCGACAGGGCGTCGCCGTCGCCGGTGACCACCCAGACCGAGAGGTCCTCGCGCGCGGTGGCGATGCCGGTGGCGATCGCCGGGGCACGGCCGTGGATCGAGTGGAAGCCGTAGGTGTCGAGGTAGTACGGGAAGCGCGAGCTGCAGCCGATGCCGGAGACGAAGACGATGTTCTCGCGCTTGAGGCCGAGGGTCGGGAGGAAGGACTGCACCGCGGAGAGTACGGCGTAGTCACCGCAGCCGGGGCACCAGCGGACCTCCTGGTCGGAGGTGTACTCCTTCTTGGTCTGCGGCTCGTCGTTGGTGGGTACGCCGGCCAGGCCGGGGAAGCCGAGGTCAGTCGTCATCGCACGATCTCCTGGGTGGTCTCGACGGTGGTCGACTCGATGAGCGCCGTGATCGCGGTGGCGAGCTCGGCGGCCTTCAGCGGCATGCCGTTGACGTGGTTGTAGCCGACGACGTCGACGAGGTACTTCGCACGAAGCAGCATCGACAGCTGGCCGAGGTTCATCTCGGGGACCATGACGGCGTCGTACCGCTTGAGGATGTCGCCGAGGTCCTTCGGGAACGGGTTGAGGTGCCGCAGGTGCACCTGCGCGACCTGACCCCCGGCGTCGCGGACCGCACGGGCGGCGGCACCGATCGGGCCGTAGGTCGAGCCCCAGCCGAGCACTAGGACGCGCGCTTCCCCGGACGGGTCGTCGACCACGAGCGGTGGGATCGAGTCGGCGATGCGGTCCACCTTGGCCTGGCGGGTGCGGACCATGAACTCGTGGTTGGCAGGGTCGTACGAGATGTCGCCGCTGCCGTCCTTCTTCTCCAGACCGCCGATGCGGTGCTCGAGACCGGGAACGCCGGGCGGCGCCCAGGGGCGAGCCAGCGTCTCGGGGTTGCGGCTGTAAGGGAGGAACTCGTCGCCCTCGGCAAGCGGTGCCGCGAACTGGGGATCGATGACCGGGAGGTCGTCCACCTCGGGGATCAGCCAGGGCTCGGAGCCGTTGGCGAGCATGCCGTCTGAGAGGAGCATCACCGGGGTGCGGTAGACGACGGCGATGCGAGTGGCCTCGAGGGCGGCGTCGAAGCAGTCGGAGGGTGACTGCGGCGCGACGATCGGGACCGGGGACTCACCGTTGCGGCCGAACATGGCCTGAAGCAGGTCGGCCTGCTCGGTCTTGGTCGGGAGGCCGGTCGAGGGGCCGCCGCGCTGCACGTCGACGACGATCAGCGGGAGCTCGGTCATCACTGCGAGGCCGATGGTCTCCGACTTGAGCGCGATACCGGGGCCGGAGGTGGTGGTCACGCCGATCGAGCCGGAGTACGACGCACCCAGCGCGGCGCCGATGCCGGCGATCTCGTCCTCGGCCTGGAGCGTCGTCACACCGAACCGCTTGTGCTTCGACAGCTCGTGCAGGATGTCGGACGCCGGGGTGATCGGGTAGGACCCCAGAAAGAGCGGCAGCCCGGACTGGGTGGCGCCGGCGATCAGGCCGTAGGCCAGCGCCAGGTTGCCGGTGATGTTGCGGTAGGTGCCCGCGGTCATCGGGGCCGGCTTGATCTCGTACTGGACGACGAACGCCTCGGTGGTCTCGCCGAAGTTCCAGCCGGTCTTGAACGCCGTGATGTTGGCGTCGCGGATGTCGGGGGCCTTGGCGAAGCGGCGCTCGAGGAACGTCACGGTGGACTCGGTCGGGCGGCCGTACATCCAGCTCAGCATGCCCAGCGCGAACATGTTCTTCGCGCGGGCGGCGTCCTTGCGGGACAGTCCGAACTCCTTGACCGACTCCACCGTCATGCCGGTGAGGTCGAGCGCATGGACCTGGAACTCATCGAGCGACTCGTCCTCGAGCGGGTTGGCGGCGTACCCGGCCTTGGTCAGGTTGCGCGACGTGAAGTCGTGCGTGTCCACGATGATCGAGGCGCCCTTTTTGATGTCCTCGAGGTTCGCCTTCAGCGCGGCCGGGTTCATCGCGACGAGTACGTCGGGAGCGTCGCCGGCGGTGAAGATGTCGTGGTCGGCGAAGTGCACCTGGAACGACGAGACGCCGGGGAGCGTGCCCTGCGGTGCGCGGATCTCAGCGGGGAAGTTCGGGAAGGTCGCCAGGTCGTTGCCGAACGAGGCCGTCTCCTGGGTGAACCGGTCACCTGTCAGCTGCATACCGTCACCGGAGTCACCAGCGAAGCGGATGATCACGCGGTCGAGCTGCTTGACCTGCTTGGTCACGCTTCTTCGCCTCTTTCCGTGAGTCGGGCTGTCCCCCGACCAGTGTAGAACACGTTCTAGTTCCGGCGTATTTCCCGACTGTCAACTCTACGTCCGCGACCCTCCCCGCGGGGCAGAAGGGTCCAGATGACGGTCGTGGCCAGCCGTGATCCAGGACACGCCGACCTGAGTTGTCCATTAAGCGAGATGTAGCGATAGACTTAGTTAAGTCGAGTAGATTACTTGTATTACTGAACCTGGAAACGCCCGTAAGGGCTGGAACGAGGAAGACACATGAGCATCAAGTTCAAGGCAGCGGTTGCCGCGTCGGTGGCGGGACTCCTCACGCTCACCGCGTGCGGGGGCGGGTCCGAGGCCGCGAGCGGCACCGAGCTCAATCTGGTCGGCTTCTCCGTGCTGGAGGCGGTCAACAAGGAGGCCACCGCGGCCTTCGAGGACACCGACGCGGGCAAGGACGTCGGGTTCCTCCCGTCGTACAGCGCCTCGGGTGACCAGAGCCGCGCCGTCGAGGCCGGCAAGGCCGCCGACCTGGTGCACTTCTCGCTCGAGCCGGACATGAAGCGTGTCGTCGAGGCTGGCATCGTCGCGGACGACTGGAACGCGGGCCCGACCAAGGGCATCGCGTCGCAGTCCGTCGTCGTCTTCGTGGTCCGCACCGGCAACCCCGAGAACATCCAGTCCTGGGACGACCTGATCAAGCCGGGCGTCGAGATCATCACGCCCAACCCGGCGTCGTCGGGCTCCGCCAAGTGGAACCTCCTCGCGGCGTTCGGCCAGGCGGCCGGGGCTGACCAGGACGAGGCCGCCGGCAAGGCGTACCTGCAGAAGCTGTTCGGCAACGCCGTCGCCCTTCCCGAGAGCGCCCGCGACGCGACGACGCTCTTCACCAGCGGCACCGGTGACGTGCTCCTGTCCTACGAGAACGAGGCGATCCTCGCCAAGCAGAGTGGCACCGACTTCGACTACGTCGTGCCGGACACCACCCTGCTCATCGAGAACCCCGCCGCAGTGACCGTCGAGGCCCCCGAAGCAGCGCAGAGCTTCTTCGACTTCCTCATCTCCGAGGCCGGTCAGGCGATCTACGCGACGTACGGCTTCCGCCCGCTGGTGGACGTCGGCACGGTTGAGGTCGAGGGTGCCAACGACCCGGCGGACCCGTTCCCGGCTCCGGGGACGCTCCTCACCATCGCCGACGCGTTCGGCGGCTGGGATGACGCCAACTCGAAGTACTTCGACGAGACCGAGGGCATCATCACCAAGCTCCTCGCGGAGTCCGGGCAGGGCTGATGACTGTCATAGCTCCTCCTGCACCGAACCGGTCGGTCCCCCCCAAGAAGTTGGGGCGGGGCCGACCGGCCCGCAAGGGATCCCTGACCGGGGCCTCAGGCCTCGGTCTCGGTGTCTCTCTCACCTGGTTCAGCCTGCTCGTGCTGATCCCGCTCTCCGCGGTCGTCGCCACCTCGACCGAGAACGGCTGGTCGGCGTTCTGGGCGGTCATCGGCAACGACCAGACCTGGGCCGCGCTCAAGCTGACCGTCACCGGCGCGTTCATCGTGACCGGGATCAACGTGTTCATGGGGACGGTGATCGCCTGGGTCCTGGTGCGTGACCGCTTCTGGGGCAAGTCCGTGCTGAACGTGGTCATCGACCTGCCGTTCGCGCTGCCCACGATCGTGGCCGGCCTGGTGCTGCTGTCGCTCTACGGACCGCAGAGCCCGCTCGGCGTCAACGTGGCCAACACCAAGACCGCTGTCTACCTCGCGCTAGCGTTCGTCACGCTGCCCTTCGTGGTGCGGACCGTCCAGCCGGTGCTCGAGGAGCTCGACGCGGACGTCGAGGAGGCGGCAGCGTCCCTGGGAGCATCGAAGTTCACGACCTTCCGTCGCGTGATCCTGCCGAGCCTGGTGCCGGCGATCAGCGCCGGTGCTGCACTGTCGTTCGCGCGAGCCATCAGTGAGTACGGCTCACTGGTGCTGCTCAGCGGCTCGCTGCCGTTCGAGACCCAGGTCGCCTCGGTGCGCATCCTCGGCTACCTCGAAGGTGGCAACCCTGCGGCGGCTGCGACCGTCGCCACGATCCTGCTCGTCGTCGCGCTGACAGTCATCGTGCTGCTCGACGTGATCCAGAGGCGGGTGTCGCGCCGTGGCTAAGGCGAGGACTCACCTGGAGCAGGCAGCGGGTGTCCGCTGGTCCCTGCGGCTGCTGGCTGTCGGCTACGTCTTCATGCTGGTCGCCTGGCCCACCGGGCTGATCGCGAAGCACACGTTCGCCGATGGCTTCACCGCGCTGAGCGCTGCGTTCAGCGACCCGGACGTCACGCACGCGTTCAAGATGACGGCGATCGTCGCGCTCACCGCGGTCGTGATCAACACCGTCTTCGGGGTTGGCATCTCGTTGCTGCTGACCCGCTACGAGTTCCCCGGCAAGCGGGTGCTCTCGGCCCTCATCGACGTACCCCTCTCGGTGTCGCCGATCGTCGTCGGCCTCGCCCTCGTCCTGGTCTACAACGTTCAGTACGGCTGGTTCGGTCCGACGCTGGAGGAGAACGGCATTCAGGTGATCTTCGCCAGTCCGGGCATGATCATGGCCACCGTATTCGTGGCGCTGCCTTTGGTGATCCGCGAGGTCGTCCCGGTGCTGCAGGAGATCGGCGACGACATGGAGCAGGCCGCCCGGTCGCTCGGCGCGAACGCTCTGCAGACCTTCCGGCGGATCACGCTGCCCAGCATCAAGTGGGCCGTTGTGTACGGCGTCGTCCTGTCGCTCGCCCGCTCGATCGGGGAGTACGGCGCGGTCAAGGTCGTCTCGGGCAACGTCGCCGGGAAGACCCAGACCGCGACCCTCGTCGTCGAGGCGAAGTACCAGGGCTTCCAGCAGTCGACCGCGTACGCCACGTCGTTCGTGCTCGCCTTCGCCGCCGTCGTCTGCATCGTCATCGTCTCGATTCTTCGTCCCAAGGAGGACCACGCATGAGCATCGAAATTTCCGGGGTGAACAAGAAGTTCGGTGACTTCGTCGCCCTCCAGGACGTCTCTCTCACCATCCCCACCGGTCAGCTGACCGCACTCCTTGGTCCCAGTGGTGGCGGCAAGTCCACCTTGCTGCGGATCATCGCCGGCCTGGAGAACGCCGACAGCGGCACGGTCACGATCGAGGGCGTCGAGGCGACGCACCTGCCGGCGCAGAAGCGCAACGTCGGCTTCGTGTTCCAGCACTACGCCGCGTTCAAGCACATGAGCGTGGCGAAGAACGTCGCCTTCGGCCTCGAGATCCGCAAGCGACCCAAGGACGAGGTCAAGGACAAGGTCGCCGAGCTGCTCGAGCTGGTGCACCTGTCGCAGTTCGCCGACCGGCTGCCGTCGCAGCTCTCGGGTGGCCAGCGGCAGCGCATGGCGCTGGCCCGCGCGCTCGCGGTCGAGCCGACCGTGCTGCTCCTCGACGAGCCCTTCGGGGCACTCGACGCGAAGGTCCGCAAGGAGCTGCGCGAGTGGCTGCGCCGGCTGCACGACGAGGTGCACGTGACCACGGTGTTCGTGACGCACGACCAGGAGGAGGCCCTCGAGGTCTCCGACGAGATCGTGGTCATTAACAACGGGATCGTCGAGCAGATCGGGTCGCCTGACGAGCTCTACGACAAGCCGGCCAACGACTTCGTGATGAGCTTCCTCGGCCCGGTCACGTCGTTGGGCGGGTCGCTGATCCGGCCGCACGACATCGACCTGCACGACAGCGACGGCGTCCTCGGCGCCGTACCCGGTGTGATCACGCGGTTCACCCGCGTCGGGTTCGAGGTGCGCCTGAACATCCGCACGGACTTCGACGACGACGTACTTGTGACCCTCACTCGTTCGCACGCCCGCGGGCTGGAGCACGGGGCGAAGGTCTGGCTGGTCCCGAACAAGGGGGCACTCACGGTGCCGGTGATGGTGCCTGTGGCCTAGTGTCCGTTCGTGCCCAATGACGTAATCCCGCTCCGGGAAGCGACGCGGGCCTGGTTCGCCATCTCCCTGCAGACCTTCGGGGGACCGGCCGGGCAGATCGCCGTCATGCAGCACAAGCTGGTCGACGAGAAGCGCTGGATCGGGCAGCAGCGGTTCCTGCATGCGCTGAACTACTGCATGCTGCTCCCCGGTCCAGAGGCCCAGCAGCTCGCCATCTACACCGGCTGGCTGCTGAACGGCCTCCGGGGCGGGCTAATCGCCGGCGTCCTCTTCGTCCTGCCCGGCGCGGTGTCGCTGCTTGCGCTCTCTGCCCTGTACGTCGGAGCGGGCGACACGACGTTCGTCGAGGGTGTGTTCGTCGGGCTGGCGCCTGCGGTGATCGCGATCGTCGTGCAGGCGGTGTACCGCGTCGGGAAGCGGTCGTTGCACCACCCGCTCCTTGTCGCGCTCGCGGTGACGTCGTTCGTGGCGCTCACCGTGTTCGCGGTTCCGTTCCCGGTCGTCGTCATCGGATCAGGGCTGCTGGGCTGGGTGCTCAGCGGTCGCTTCCCAGCGATGCGCGAGGCGCACGCGGCGGCCGATGGGCCGCCGCCGCTGATCTCCGACGACGCGCTGCACCACGACGCGCCTTCGACAACGCGCGCCGTGAAGATCGTGCTCATCGGGCTCGTCCTGTGGTTCACCCCGGTCGCTGTGGTCGCGCTGGTCTTCTCCACCGACAGTGTGTTCGTCGACCAGGGGATCTTCTTCTCCGGCGCCGCCGTCGTGACGTTCGGAGGCGCGTACGCCGTACTCGCCTATGTCGCGCAGCAAGCCGTCAACGTCTTCCACTGGCTTGCGCCGGGGGAGATGGTGCGAGGACTCGCGCTGGCCGAGACGACGCCCGGCCCGCTGATCATGGTCGTGCAGTTCGTGGCGTTCGTGGGTGCCTACCGGAACCCGGGCTCGCTGGATCCCTGGGTCGCCGCCGGGATTGCGTCGTTGCTCGTGACCTGGGTGACTTTCGTGCCCTGCTTCGTCTTCATCTTCCTCGGAGCGCCATACGTCGAGCGGCTGCGGCACAACCGGCACCTCACGGCTGCACTCACGGGGATCACCGCCGCGGTCGTCGGTGTGATCGCCAACCTCGCGTTCTTCTTCGCGCTTCACACTCTCTTCGACGAGACGCGTCGCGTCGGGTGGGACGCCCTACATCTCGACCTGCCGGTGCTGTCGGAGTGGGACCCCGTCGCGTTCGCGCTGACCGGGGTGGCCCTGGTGCTGATGTTCAGGCGTGGGTGGAGCCCGCTCCGCACGCTCGCGCTGTGCGCGCCGCTCGGACTGTTGGTGACCGTCTTCTAGCACCCCGCCGGTCGAGCCGCGTCGTGAGCGCCAGCGAACAAGCGTGTCGAGACCAACCGCCGCTGGCGCGGCCACTGAGCCACCGCCAGTTGGCTGCGCACCTCACCAGTGGTCTCGACACGGTCGCCGCCTTTCGGCGACGTCCCGGCTCGACCGGCGGGAGCCACTAGCTCGCCGGGAGCACCGAGATCTTCTGCCAGATCTTTCGGGACATGCCGAGCGTCAGGGTCTCGATCCTGCTGACGGTGTCCAGGACGATCGAGTCCTGCGACTCCTCGGCGCAGAGGGCGGCGGCCTTGCCGACGATGCTCAGCAGCTCGGAGCAGTAGTTGAGGTACGCCTCCATCTCGTTCCGGCCGAGGTTGACGTCGATGGTCTTCGACGTCGGGTGGAAGGAGTCGCGGAGTCGCTCGGGGTCCTTGGTCAGCTGGTGCATGTCGATGATGTGCGCCAGCGAGCGCAGCCGGTGCAGCAGCTTCAAGGTGTGGCCGCGCTCGAGGCGGTTGGGGATCGAGTAGAGGAAGAAGAGCGCCAGCGCGACGAAGATGAGGTCGTTGATCATCGTCTCGATGAGCGGGAGCCAGTCGAACGAGCTCCTCCCTTCGGCCTCGGACACCGCGTCAGCGACAGCGAAACCGAAGGCAACCGTTGCGACGACGAGCACGACCACCATCAGCGCTCGCGACACCAGGCGGCTGATCCGGAGGCGGCCACGGATCTCCCGGGACCCGGCGCTCACGTCGTCGATCAGCGCGACGAGCTCGCTCGACACCCGGACCAGGTTCCGTTCGGGTAGTCGCGCGGAGATGCGTTCGCCGAGCCGCACTGCGGTTTCGCGGACGGGCTCTGCGTTGAGTCGCTCGAAGCCGGTAGCGGCCATGGCGTCAGCCTAGGGCGAGCCGCTCCGCTCGACGCTTCAACGCCTCCGCGTGGCGCCGGAACCCCTCCTCGACGCGGGCGGGCCCTGCCAGCTTCACGAGCGGGCCGGAGAACTCCTCGACGGTGTCGTACGTCGTGGGCTCGCCCGGCTTCTGGGTGAGGCGCTGCCAGCGGGTACCTTGGACGAGGCGGAGCTTCGCGCCCATGCCCTCGTAGACATAGGCGAGCGTGGCCCGGCGTAACCCGTCCTCGTCCGTCGGTCCCTCGACGACCTTGATGCGTTCGGGCGAGCGGGTGGTGCGGCCGTTGGTCCAGCGCACGTGCAGGATGATCGGGTCGCCCGGCTTCGGCGGACTCGGGCACTCGATTCGCTCGAGGAACGGGTTCCACTCGCCGTAGGAGCCGGTGTCGAGCATCACCGACCACACCACGTCGAGCGGGGCGTCGATCTCGATCGTTGCCCGTGGGTTCTGTGCCATGGGTTGATGATCCCGTCTCAGGCCAGGTCGCCGCCGGGCAGGGTGACCATGCGTTCCGCGGCCTCAAGGGCCAGCGTGGTCAGCCGGTTGACCTGCTCGGTCGAGGGCTCCGCCGTGGTTGCGAGGTAGCTGACGCTGAGGACCACACCGTGCTGCTGGTAGATCGCGGCCAGGTACGCCGCTCGCCCGCGCTTCGTCGACACGCGCTCGCGCACGACGGTGTTGTTGCGGATCGGCAGGGACTCGATCGGATGGAACTCCAGCACCTCGGTGCGCAACGGGACCAGGCCGGGCGAGTCCGGCTTGATGAACTCGTCCGCCGGGCAGTCCCGGACGGCGGCGCGCCACTCGGCCAGCGCATGGCGGGCCTCGGCCTCGGATCCGTAGACGACGACCTCGTGGGAGTACCGGCCGGAGTCTCCGCGACGCACGATGCTGACCTGCCGGCGCGCGACCCGGTCCGCCTCGCTGGTGAACGCGAAGCCGCACTCGTCGAGCGTCACCTGGCCCTCGACCTGGTCGCCGTCCTCGATGAGGCTTGCGGTGGTCCGCGGAACGTCACCGCTCCCGAGGACGACGAACTCTACGATCGCCTCGGGAGCAGTCGGGGTGGTCGGCGTCGGTGGTGCCGGTTCGACCGAAGGCTCGTCGGTGCAGCCAGCCAGGAGCACGAACGCGGCGACCGCGACGACCACTCTGACCATGCAGGAAGCCTAGGACGACCAGTACACGATCACCTTGTCGCCGACCTCGACCCGGTCGAAGAGCCAGGCGATCTCGTCGTAGTCGCGGGTGTTGACGCAGCCGTGCGAGGCGCCGTTGTAGCCGTTCGCCGCGAAATCGGGGGAGTAGTGCACCGCCTGTCCGCCGCTGAAGAACATCGCGAACGGCATCGAGGTGTCGTAGAGGTCGGAGACGTGGTCGCGGCTCTTCAGGTACACCGAGAAGGCGCCCTCGCGAGTGAAGTAGCCGTTGCCGCCGAAGCGCGCGTCCAGCGAAAGCAGCACCTCGCCGTCGACCACCCAGCGCACGCTCGAGCTGGCCTTGTCGACGCACAGCGCGCGGCCCGTCGTACACCTCGGGTCGAGCGGTGCACCCTCGGCCGGGTCCGGCTTGATGTTGTGCAGCTCGTCGTTG
>DATILB010000059.1:0-10332 GCA_035477015.1 Nocardioidaceae bacterium
GAGGTCGGGTAGCTCCACACCTTCCAGGTGACCGAGTCCGGTCCGAAGAAGCCGTAGTCCTCAGCGGGTTGCACGTTCATCGAGACGCTCCTGGGTGCATGGCCCGGGCGAGGACGGGCAGCTTGAATCGGTGGGGGACCAGCGTGCCGCCGGCCGTCAGGGTTCGTACGCCGAGTCCGGGGACGACGACTCGCTTGTTGCGCTCCAGGCCTCGGAGCCCGGCGGCCGCCACTGCGTCAATGCTGACCCACATGCTGCGGGGCATGGACTTCTCGATGGGCTGGTCGACGGCGACCTCCCAGAACTCGGTGTTCACCGGTCCGGGACACAGCGCCGTTACCGCGACGTTCTTGCGGCGGACCTCGTAGTGCAGGGCCTCGCTGAACGCCAGCGTGTGCGCCTTCGCCGCCGAGTAGCCCGCGGAGTAGGGCAACGGCTGGAAGCCCGCGGTGGACGCGACGTTGAGCACGGCGCCAGCTTGCCGCTCGACCATGTCGGGCAGGAAGGCCGACGTGAGCTCGACCACCGCCTCGACGAGAACGCGGACCTGCTCCACCTCCCGATCCCTGGGGGAGGCGACGTAGTGCCCGCCGGTGGCGAAGCCGGCGTTGTTGACGAGGATGTCGACGTGCTGTCCGGTCGCGCGAACCGTCTCGATCAGGTCGGCGCGGGACGACGGGTCGGCGAGGTCCGCGGGGATCGCCTCGGCCTTGACGGCGTACTGCGCGCGGAGCTCGGTGGCGAGCTCCTCGAGCCGCTCAGCGCGGCGGGCGACCAGGATGACGTTGTGGCCGCGCGCTGCGAGTCGGCGGGCGATTGCGGCGCCGATGCCGGACGAGGCGCCGGTCACCAACGCCGAGGTGGTCGGTGAGGGATGGGGGAGAGGCATGAAACGAAGGTAGGGGATCCGTTCCTCGATTACTACCTCATGGTAGTAATTGGCTGCTGTGACCTCTGCCACGCCTTAGGCTGCTCCCATGAGCGCCGACGCAGCACCACCGCGACGTCGTCGCCCCTACGCCGCGCGGGTCCCCCTGGAGGAGCGGCGGGAACAGCTGTTCGATGCCGCCCTGCGGGTGATCGCGCGCGACGGCTATGAGGGCGTCACGCTCGCCGCAGTCGCGGATGAGGCCGGCGTGACCAAGCCGGTCCTCTACACCGCGTTCCGCAGCTTGAGCGAGCTGCTCACCGAGCTTCTGGACCGGCAGCAGGCGCGCGCGCTGATGCAGCTGTTCAACGGGCTGCCCGCGGATCCATCGGTCGCCCCGGACGAGCTGGTGGCCCGGACGGTCCGCGCCTGGGTCGCCGCTGTGAAGGACGAGCCCGCCGTTTGGCGCGCCATCCTCTTGGCCGGACGGAGGACGCCCGAAGTCGTCTGGGCGCGTATCGCGGAGGGGCGGGAACTGCTCCGCGTCCGTCTCGCTGAGCTGCTTGCCGAGCAGGTCGGGGCTGCCGGCGAGACGCGGCTCGATCCTGACCTCATGGCCCATGCGCTGATCGCGATGGCCGAGCGGTTCGGGCAGCTGCTGCTCACGGAGCCGGAGAAGGTCGACGTCGAACGACTGGTGCCGATGGCACAGGCCTTCCTCTCGCTCGTCCGGCCGCCGCAAACGAGGTGAACCTCGGACGCTAGGTTTGGCCCGTGACACAACGCATCAAGGTCGGCGTCCTCGGCTCCCGTGGCAAGGTGGGGCAGGAGGTCTGCGCCGCCGTCGAGGCAGCTGACGATCTCGAGCTCGTCGCGCAGGTCGACGCGGGGGACGACGTCGCCGCCCTGGTCACCTCGGGCGCTCAAGCGGTGGTCGACTTCACACATCCCGACGTGGTGATGGACAACCTCGAGTTCCTGATCGACCACGGGATCCACGCGGTCGTCGGCACCACTGGCTTCGACGACGCACGGCTTGCCCAGCTCGAGACGTGGCTCGCGGACAGCCCGGCTACCGGCGTCCTCATCGCGCCGAACTTCTCGATCGGAGCGATCTTGATGATGCGCTTCGCGGCCGAGGCGGCGCCGTACTTCGAGAGCGTCGAGATCGTCGAGCTGCACCACCCCGACAAGGCCGATGCGCCGAGCGGTACGGCCGCGCGCACGGCCAAGCTCATCGCTGCCGCCCGACGCGAGGCCGGGTCGGCACCGATCCCCGACGCCACGTCGACCGGGCTCGAAGGAGCGCGGGGTGCCGAGGTCGACGGGATCCGCGTGCATGGACTCCGGATTCGCGGACTCGTCGCCCACCAGGAGGTCGTCCTGGGCGGCCCGGGGGAGACGCTCACGATCCGGCACGACTCGCTGCACCGCGTCTCCTTCATGGAGGGCGTGCTCCTCGGCCTGCGGACGATCGGGTCACGTCCCGGTCTGACAGTGGGTCTCGAAAACTTCCTCTGATGCGCACCAAGCTGACCGTCGCCCTGCTGCTGGCCGTGCTCGGGTTCTACTGCGTCCTCGTGACCGCCAAGGGGATCGACCTGATCCGTGGCGGTGGCGTGGTGCCGATCCTGCTCGGGATCGCGCTGGTCATCTCCGCGTTCCTTGGTGTGCTCCTCGCCTGGCGTGAGGTGCAGTTCGGACGACGTACGGCGGTGCTGGGCGCTGCCCTCGCCGCGGAAGGTGGCCTTCCGGTCGACGACCTGCCGCGCCGCCCATCGGGCCGGGTCGACCGCGCGGCCGCCGATGCGGTCTTCGCGGAGCGCCAGGCCGAGGCAGAGGCGACGCCGGAGGACTGGCGGGCGTGGTACCGCCTGGCGCTGGCCTACGACGCAGCCGGCGACCGCACCCGGGCGCGGGCTGCGGCGAGGCACGCGCTGACCCTTTACTCCTGACGCGGCCTCTTCCCAATTCGGGTCCGGGATGACAGATTGCCCGGAGGGGAGGGGCTGTCATCAGCCCGGAGGTAGTTGTCATGCGCCGCACAGCAGGTCTCGCCTCTCTCGCCGCGTTCGCGGCCGGAATCGCCATCGCCGTTCCCTCGGCGGGCGCCGCAGGTGGCAGGTCGCCGGACACGCAGTCGGCAGGTCTGACCCGGGCCGTCTCGACGGCAGGAGACGTGGCGCGGGGCGCCGTCCGAGCGCTGCGGGCGCATCCCGTCACCGGCCGAGTCGGCGCCGACCAGAGGTTCACGGTCGTGGCCGCCCTGGTCGACCCGGATGGCAGCACGCACGTCCGGCTGACCCGGACCTACAAGGGGCTACGGGTCCTGGGCGGCGACCTGGTCGTCCACCGTGCCGCGTCCGACGCCTGGCGGGGGACCAGCCTGACCCTGCGCCGCGCCCCTGAGCTCTCGACCCGGGCCACGGTGTCCGCCAAGGCGGCCGCAGCGCTCGTGGGGGCGAACAGCGTGCGTCGCACTCCGGAGCTCGTGGTGGACGCCACGGGTGCCCAGCGCCTCGCCTGGGAGGTCGTCTCGCACGGCCGGCAGGCAGACGGAACGCCGAGCCGGCTGGCGTCGTACGTCGACGCGCAGTCGGGCACCGTCCTCCGCACCGAGCAGCAGATCCACACCGTCGACGGGCAGGGCCAGTCGCTCTACAGCGGCACGGTTCCGCTGCAGCTGACCCTCGCGGGCGGGACCTACTCGCTCAAGGACCCCACGCGCGGCAACACGTACACCAACGACGTGAAGAACAAGACCGACTCGGTCCTGTGCACGCTGTTCGGGTTCAGCTGCCAGGTCGGGACGACGTTCACCAGCCCGGACAACCTCTTCGGCAACGGGCTGAACAGCAACCGCGAGTCAGCTGGTGTTGACGCGCAGTACGGCACCAACAAGACGTGGGACTACTTCAAGCTCGAGCACGGACGCAACGGCATCTTCGGCACGGGCGCCGGGTCCTGGAACCGGGTGCACTACGGCGCCAACTACGTCAACGCGTTCTGGGACGGCAAGAAGATGACCTACGGCGACGGGAACGGCACGACGTACGGGCCGCTCGTGTCGCTCGACGTGGCCGGGCATGAGATGGCGCACGGTGTCACGCAGAACTCCTCGAACCTGACCTACTCCGGTGAGTCCGGCGGGCTGAACGAGTCGACCTCGGACATCTTCGGCTCCTTGGTCGAGGCGTACGCCGCGAACCCGAACGACCCGGCCGACTACTACATCGGCGAAGAGTTCGACCTGGTCAACCACAAGGGTCTGCGGCGGATGGACGACCCCGACTCGGACGGCAAGTCGGTCAACTGCTGGTCCAGCACTGTCGGCAACCTCGACGTCCACTACTCGTCCGGCGTCGGGAACCACTTCTTCTACCTGCTCGCCGAGGGCTCCACGCCCAAGACAATGGGTGGCCTGCCACACAACTCGCCGACCTGCAACGGCTCCTCCAACCTGGCCGGAATCGGTACGGCTGATGCCGGGAGGATCTGGTACCGCGCACTGACGGTCTACATGACCTCGAGCACCAACTACGCCGGTGCGCGCACGGCCAGCCTGAACGCCGCTCGCGACCTCTTCGGCGGGGTGGGCAACGCGAGGTACAACGCCGTGGCAGCAGCCTGGAGTGCCGTGGGAGTCGGTTAACTGCCGTAGCTTGCAGCGTCAATCGAGTTACGAGCGAGGGCGCCTGACCGGGACCCTCTCGGCGTGCTCGAAGTCGTGCAGGAAGAGCAGCGTCGCAGCAGCGCCGACGGAGAGCCCAACGACCGCGAGCAGGGTCGCGGAGTACGGCAGGGCCAGCGAGACCCAGATGCCCAGGCCGGCGAAGGCGGCGAGGCCGCAGAGCCAGACGATGAAGCTGTACAGCGTGGGGACCGGTCCGAACACGGTGCTGGTTCCTCCTGTTTCGCAGGCCGTCATCACTCATAGGACGCACGAGGCTCCTGAATCGTTGCCCGTCGGCAGGAACCTCAAACCAAGAATCTCAATCGGCGAACGCCTGGTCGTCGGGGTACCGTCCGGACCATGCGCGTTCTCATCTCGGGGGGCACCGGTTTCATCGGTGGCTGGACTGCCAAGGCCATCGCGGACGCAGGCCACCAGGTGCGGTTCCTCGTTCGTGACCCGGCTCGTCTGACCGACGGCGCAGGCGCGCTGGGTGTGGACACATCGGACTATTCGGTCGGCGACATCACCGACCGGGAGGCCGTGGCCCGTGCTCTGAAGGGCTGCGACGCCGTGGTCCACTCTGCTGCGGTCGTGGCCCTGGACCCGGGCCAGGCCGAGGAGATGATCGAGACCAACCTGGCCGGCGCCCGCAACGTGCTCGGCCAGGCCGTCGACCTGGGACTCGACCCGATCGTGTACGTCTCGAGCAACGCCGCGATCTTCCAGCGGCACCTCGCGCAGTACCACGCCGACCTGCCCGTGGTCGGTGGCACCGATGCCTACGGGCGGTCGAAGGCCCGTGTCGAGGTGTACGCCCGCGGCCTGCAGGCGATGGGTGCTCCGGTGACCATCACCTACCCGTGCATGGTCATCGGACCTCCGGCTGGGCATCAGTTCGGCGAGGGTGCGCAGGGAGTCGAGGGCGTGCTGAACATCGGAGTCGTCCCGGGTCGCAAGGCGGCCTGGACGATGATCGACGTACGCGACCTCGGAGCTGCTCACGCGGCGCTCCTGGAGCCGGGCCACGGACCACGCCGCTACATGCTCGGCGTCCATCACCTCAAGCTGCGCGAGGTCGCGGACCTGATGCGGGCCGCGTCCGGCAGAAAGGTCAGGGTCGTCCCGGTGCCGGACGGGTTGCTGCGTGGCACCGGCCGAGTGGCGGACCGCCTCCGCCGTTTCCTCCCGGCCAGCGCGGACCAGTTCACCGAGGCGGGGATGCAGTACTACACCGAGTTCCCGCCCGCGGACACCGCCCCGGCCGAGCGAGACCTGGGCCTCACGTTCCGTCCCGCGTCGGAGACGATCCGGGCGACCGTCGAGGGCCTGCGGACGGTCGGGCGAGGCTAGAGCGAGGCCCTGCTGGCACAGCCATCACACGTCCGATCATACGGATGGTGGCGTGCGCGGGGCCAAATCGGAAGGGCCACCCCGCACTCGCATGCCGCGACCCGCTCGACAGTTCGCGGTAGATCCCAGTCACCGGGTGACTGACAAGTACCGCGAAACGACGTTGCGGCAGAGGCGCGGAGTTCCACGAGGAAGGTCATGTTCACCAGGGTCCCCTGGTAAACCGCCCGCTCATGGCTCCGGCCCGCGCGGACCGTAGGGCGGGGCTAGAGACCCGCGTGCAACCGGATCTGCTTGACGGTGACAGTGCCGTCGCCATGCAGGTCGAGCTCCCTGTGGGCGCCATCGGCTTCGAACCCGGCGGCGACCAGGAAGCCGCGTCGGGCGTCGTCGGTGCTGGCCAGCCAGACCAGGGCCCGGTCGAAGCGGTCCGCTCGGAGGGTGTCCATGGCCGCATGGACGAGGCGGGAGCCGTGCCCCTGGCGCTGGTGCTCAGGGTCGACGCTCAGCTCGGTGAGCTCGCCATCGGAGACCGGGTCCGCGTCGGGGTCGGGGGAGGGCTGGACGACGGCAAAGCCCCGCACGGTCGCGCGGTCGAGTGCCACCAGCACGCGGTTGCGAGCATCCTTCGGAGCAGCCAGCGCAGCCTGCCAGGCGGCGGCCACGTCGGCGGGGTCGAGCGGCGGGAGCAGGTCGGCGTACTCCTGCTGCCAAGCCCGCACCTGGACCCCCGCGATGCCGGCGGCGTCATCGGCCCAGCCGACGCGGACAGAGACGTCGGCGGTGGTCATGCGGGCCATTCTGGCCGACACGTAGCGTCGCCGAATTCCGGGGGTGGCCCGATGTTAGGTTGACCGCGTGCAGCAGTACCTCGATCTCCTGACCCGCATCCTGAACGACGGCGTGGAGAAGGGCGACCGCACCGGCACCGGCACTCGCAGCGTCTTCGGTCACCAGATGCGCTTCGACCTCACCGAGGGGTTCCCCCTGGTGACGACCAAGAAGGTCCACACCCGGTCGATCTTCGCCGAGCTGCTCTGGTTCCTACGCGGCGACACCAACGTGAAGTGGCTGCAGGACCGTGGCGTCACGATCTGGGACGAGTGGGCCGACGAGAACGGCGACCTCGGACCGGTCTACGGCTACCAGTGGCGCTCGTGGCCCACCCCGGACGGCACCCACGTCGACCAGATCAAGCAGGTCGTCGAGGGTATCCGCCGGGATCCTGACTCGCGTCGGCACATCGTCTCCGCATGGAACGTCGCGGACATCCCGCAGATGGCCCTCGCTCCCTGCCACGCGCTCTTCCAGTTCTACGTCGCAGACGGGCGGCTGAGCTGCCAGCTCTACCAACGCTCGGCAGACGTGTTCCTGGGAGTCCCGTTCAACATCGCGTCGTACGCCCTGCTGACGCACATGGTCGCGCAGGTGACCGGGCTCGAGGTCGGCGACTTCGTGCACACCCTGGGTGACGCGCACCTGTACTCCAACCACCTGGAGCAGGCGCAGCTTCAGCTGAGCCGCGACCCACGGCCGCTCCCGACGCTCTGGCTCGATCCCTCGGTCACCGAGCTCGACGCGTTCGACCTCGAGCACGTCGACGTCCGCGGCTACGACCCACACCCCGGGATCAAGGCGCCGATCGCTGTATGACCGCTCCCTCCACCAAGCACGTCGTGATGGTCGCGGCGGTCGCGGACAACGGTGTCATCGGTCACGGTGGCGACATCCCGTGGAGCAACCCCGAGGACCTCAAGCACTTCCGGCGGGTCACCCGTGGCAACACGGTCGTCATGGGTCGCAAGACGTTCGAGTCGATCGGGCACCCGCTGCCGTACCGCACCAACGTCGTCGTCACTCGCCAGCCGGACTGGTCCCACGAGGGCGTCTTCGTCGCTCCGAGCGTCGTGGACGCGATTGCCCTGGCACAGCAGTTCGAGGGCGACATCATGATCATCGGCGGTGGCCAGATCTACGCCGACGCGCTGCACCTCGCCGACCAGCAGATCCTGACTGAGATCCACGAGAAGCCCGAGGGTGACACCTTCTACCCGCCGTTCGACGACAGCGAGTTCGCGGAGACCAAGCGGGAGTCGTACGACGGCTACGACTTCGTCTGGTACGAGCGGATCCTCCTCGGCTGATGGACCTCCGGATCTTCACTGAGCCCCAGCAGGGCGCGACGTACGACGATCTGCTCGCGGTGGCGCGAGCGACCGAGGAGCTCGGCTTCGACGCGTTCTTCCGAAGCGACCACTACCTCGGCATGGGCACCGAGGGACTGCCGGGGCCGACCGATGCGTGGGTGACGCTGGCCGGGCTCGCGCGCGAGACGAGCACGATCAAGCTCGGCACGCTGATGACCTCAGCCACCTTCCGACTGCCCGGCCCGCTCGCGATCGCGGTGGCCGGCGTTCAGCAGATGAGCGGCGGTCGCGTCGAGCTCGGCATCGGCGCGGGTTGGTACGAAGGAGAGCACACCCGCTACGGCATCCCGTTTCCGTCGACGGGCGAGCGCTTCGACCGGCTCGAGGAGCAACTCGCCGTCATCACCGGGCTGTGGCGTGCCGAGGAACGGTTCACCTTCGAGGGCCGGCACTACCCGGTGACCGACTCACCCGCGCTGCCGAAGCCTGAGACGGTGCCGCCGGTGATCATCGGCGGCAAGGGTCACCGGCGCACCCCCGCGCTGGCCGCGAGGTACGCCGACGAGTTCAACCTGCCCTTCGTCGGACTCGACGACGGCCGGGCACAGTACGAACGCGTGCAGGCGGCGTGTACGGCGATCGGCCGGGATCCCGCCGAGCTGCGTCTGTCGGCCGCGCTGGTCGTCTGCGTCGGTGCCAACGAAGGCGAGGTCGAGCGTCGCGCCACGGCGATCGGGCGCGACCCGGAGGAGCTGCGCCGCAACGGTGTGGCGGGGAGTCCTCAGGAGGCGATCAACAAGATCGGCCGGTACGCCGAGATCGGGGCGTCACGGATCTACCTGCAGGTCCTGGACCTCTCCGACCTCGACCACCTCTACCTCCTGGCCGAGGAGGTCGCGCCGCACGTGTGACCTGCCATCAGGTCACTCGACGAGGTAGGCCAGGACCGGCCGCTGGATGCCCTTTAACTGGAGCTCCCCGTACGGCGAGCACTCGACCTGGGAGCCAGCGAGCAGCCAGGTGGCGTGGCTGACGAGGATCCGCCCCGGTGGGCACTCGGTCTGGAGTCGCGCGGCAAGGTTCACGCTCCGCCCGAGGGCGGCGTACTTGGTGCGGCCCTCCGAGCCGAAGTTCCCGATCGTGGCTACACCGGTGTTGATCCCGGTCCGTGCGTCGAGAGCGACATCCAGTCCGGCGTCGTGCCACCTGGAGTTCAGCAGGCCGAGCGCTGCCTGCATGTCCCTGGCCATCTGCACGGCGCGCACCGCATGGTCCCTGTCGTCGGTGATGCGGGGAGCACCGAAGAAGGTGAGGATGGCGTCGCCCGCGAGCTCGTCGACCGTGCCGTCGTACCTGTCGGCGATAGCGGTCATTTCGGTGAAGTACTCGTTGAGCACGAAGGACAGGTCCTCGGGCTCCAGCTGGTCGGTCATGTCGGTGAACCCGACGAGGTCGGAGAAGCAGATGGTCAGCTTGCGCCGAGCGAGCAACTGGACGATCTCGCTGTCCCCGGCCAGAATCGCCTCTGCCACTTGCGTCGGGATGTAGCGACGGATCGCGTGGTTGCTCTCGTCCAGGCGGTGGTGGGCCTGGGCAAGCTGCGCTTCCTGCAGCTTCCGCGCGGACAGGACGACGACGACCAGCGCATAGCTGATCAGGAAGAACCCCAGCTGAGCGACGCCTGAGCTGGCGATCCAGCCTCCCGAGTGCTGCGCGTCGATGCCACGGTCGACCATGAACGGTGCGTACCGCAGCACGCCGGTCGCCTGCAGGATCTCAACCAGCGTGATGCCGGCGATGCAGCAGAAGACGCCGAACCAACCCACCGCACCTCCGAGCCAGATAGCCCAGATCATGACGACAAGCGGGTAGGCACAGGCGAACCAGGTGCTCCACAGCCCGAAGCCGTACATGCCCAGGGTGATCCAGGTGCCGTAGAGCAGCGGGAGTAGGTAGGGCAGCCAGCGGCCTTCAGCACCGGCGCGCACGGCCAAGAGGCTGAGAATCAACGGTACGACCAGGACCACGACGCCAAGCAGGATCCAGCGTCCGAACAGCTCTCTGTCGAGGATGTCCGACGCGGCGGAGGTGGCATACACGATCACCGACATGACCGCTTGGGCCGGTAGGACGATCTCCATCAGCAGCACGACCTTGCGGCTGGCCGGCCAATCGTCGAGCTCCATGAAGCGTTGGACCAACGCCATGGACCCAGGGTGGCACCAGACCCGTGCCAGCGGTACCGCTCAGCCCGCTGCGCGCACTTCCGCGAGCTGGTCGTGACGCGCGTC
>DATILB010000060.1:0-1556 GCA_035477015.1 Nocardioidaceae bacterium
TCACTGTTGTGTTCATTGAGTTCGTGGGCGGCAGACTGACCACGTGAGGCTCCGGAGCTCGGTCGCGAGGCAGGTGTTCCTGCTGCAGGTGCTGATCGTGCTGACCGTGGTCGTCGCCGCGGTGGTCCTTGCCTACCTCGATGCTCAGCGAACGCAGCGCGAAGATGCCCGGACCCGATCCGTCGCTGTGGCCCTCGCCGTTGCGGATGCGCCCTCCGTCGTACGCGCGCTGAAGCAGCCGGTTCCGTCGGCCGACATCCAGCCGTACGCCGAGCGGGTCCGCCTGGACACGGGCACCGACTTCGTCGTGGTGATGGATCTCGACCGCACTCGCTACTCGCACCCGGATCCCGCGCAGATCGGCAAGAAGTTCATCGGCGACCTCGGTGGCGCTCCCGAGGGCGAGATCTTCACCCAGCAGAACACCGGGAAGCTCGGCCCGTCGATCCGCGCCGTCGTCCCTGTGTACGACGGGGGCGACGTGGTCGCGCTCGTGTCCGTCGGCATCACGTTGGAGAAGATCGAGGACGCGTTGCAGGACCGGCTCTGGCCGATCGGGCTGGCCGCCCTTGTCCTGCTAGCGCTCGGTGCCGCGGGGGCGTGGCTGATCAGTCGACGGCTCAGGCGGCAGACCCATGGCATGGGCGAGCAGGAGATCACCCGGATGTACGAGTACTACGACTCCGTGCTGCACGCCGTACGCGAAGGGCTCGTCCTGCTCGACAAGGAGGGGCGTGTCCAGCTCGTCAACGACGAGGGGCTTCGACTGCTCGGCGTCGAGGGGGATCCGACCGGGCGTGAGCTGGCGGCGCTGGGGTTGCACTCCGGCTCGGAGCCGGACGAGATCCATCTCGTCGGGGATCGGGTGCTCGTCGTCAACCAGGCAGCAGCCGAGTGGGAGGGCCGTCGGCTCGGCTCGGTGGTGACGCTCCGCGACCACACCGAGCTGCGTGCGGTCTCAGGCGAGCTCGACTCGGTGCGCGGCCTCGCGGAGTCGCTTCGGTCGCAGAACCACGAGGCTGCCAACAAGCTGCACACCGTCGTGTCGTTGATCGAGCTCGGGCGCGGCGAGGAAGCGGCGGAGTTCGCGACCGCAGAGCTGCAGGCGGCGCAGGAGCTCGCCGACCAGGTGACCGGTTCGGTGAGCGACCCCGTGGTCGCCGCGCTGCTGTTGGGCAAGACCGCTCAGGCAGCAGAACGCGGGGTGGACCTGGTCATCGACCCTGCCACCGCCGTCGAGGACCTCTTCGTCCGGCAGGGCGACGTCGTGACGCTCATCGGCAACCTGATCGACAACGCGATCGATGCCGTCGCTTCCTCGGGCTCCAAGCGGGTCGAGGTGAAGGTCGTGTGTGACGCCAGCGGTCTCGTGGTCGACGTGGCTGACTCGGGTCCGGGGCTCGAGCCCGGCACGGAGGCGAAGGTGTTCGAGCGCGGCTGGTCCACCAAGCGCGGCGACACCGCCCTGGGTCGAGGCCTCGGGCTTGCGCTGGTCGGCCAGGTGGCGCGACGGTACGGCGGCACGGTCACTGCTGGCCCGTCGGCTGCCGGTGGCG
>DATILB010000061.1:0-10103 GCA_035477015.1 Nocardioidaceae bacterium
CCACCGTGAGGATCGCGCCGACGACGCCGATCGCGTAGGCAGCAGGTGCCGGGACCAGGGTCTGGAACTTGGAGTCGGGGTGGCCAAGAGTGGCGAGTGACGTCATGAGATCCGGTGCACCTTGTGCTGGGCGGCCTGGGCTCGCGGCTTGATCACCATCGTGTCGATGTTGACGTGCCCGGGGCGGGTGGCGACCCAGCCGATGGCATCAGCGATGTCCTCGGCGACGAGTGGCTCGGCGACTCCGGCGTACACCGCGTCGGCCTTCGCCTGGTCACCGTCGAAGCGGACCAGCGCGAACTCGTCGGTCTTCACCATGCCGGGCGCGACCTCGCAGATCCGGACCGGTTGGTCGTAGAGCTCGAGGCGAAGGGTCTCCGTCACGACCTGGGTGCCGTGCTTCGCAGCGGTGTAGCCCGCACCGCCCTCGTAGGCGATGCGGCCGGCCGTCGACCCGACGTTGACGATGACGCCCTCGGCCGCGATGAGCGAAGGCAGGAATGCCTTGGTGACCTGCATGAGGCCGATCACGTTCACGTCGTACATCCGTCGCCACTCGTCGGTGTCCGCCTCCGCGACCGACCGAGCACCAAAGGCGCCACCCGCGTTGTTGACGAGTACGTCGAGCCGCGGACCCACTGCGGCGGCAAGCTCGGCGACCGATTCGGAGTCGGTGACGTCGCACGCGACCGCGGTGCCGCCGATCTCGTCGGCGAGGGCTTTGATGCGGTCCTCGCGACGCGCCGCGCAGAAGACGTGGAAGCCGAGGCGTGCGAGCTCGCGAGCGGTGGCGGCGCCGATTCCGCTGCTCGCGCCGGTCACGACGGCAGACTTCATCAACTCACTCCCGTTCTTGGAACAATTCGGGCGACATTCACGGCAGACTGACCACCATGCCATCGAGGAAGCTGGCCGCCTTCGTTGCGATCATTGCAGGCGGCGTCTGGATCGCGTCCGCGGTGCTCTCCTGGGACGAGCCGGGGCTGAGCGACCTGTCCACCAACCTGTGGTGGGGCGGTCTGGGTGCGTTTGCGCTGGCGTCCGCGCTGGTCGGGTACACCTCCGTCACGGACTCGCCGTTGTGGCTCAAGCTCATCGTCTTCTTCGGCGCTGCGGCTCTGGGCGGGTCGATCCCGTCGTCCCTCGACACCGACATGGAGAACATCCAGCTGATCCTCGCGATCGCCGGCGGCGTGCTCGTGCTCCTCGGCCTGATCGGGTTGGTGGTCCGCAGCCGCCCCTCGGAGCCGGACGAGGTCGATCCCAAGGCGCACGGGCGTCGCGCCGCCAGGTAACTGGTCTGACCACTTGACCACCGGACCTAGGTGGAGCTACGGTCCTGGGCATGGCACTGGAGAAGATCGCTCGCCGCTCGCTGACCGACGAGGTGTACGAGCAGATCCTGGGTGAGCTGGTCGACGGTTCACTTAGCCCGGGCCAGGCACTGCCGAGCGAGCGCCGTCTCGCCGAGGTTCTCGGGGTGAGCCGTCCCGCAGTCCGCGAGGCTCTGCAGCGCATGGCGCACGCAGGTCTGGTCGAGGTGCGCCAGGGCGGCTCGACGACCGTCATCGACTTCCGCCGGCTGGGCGGCCTCGACCTCCTGCCACACCTGTTGCTCCCGGGCGGCCAGGTCGACCTCAAGGTGGCTCGCAGCATCATGGAGGCCCGCCTCACGGTCGGGCCGAAGGCAGCGGAGCTCGCGGCCGCGCGCGCTTCGAAGGACGCGGTCGAGGCGATCCGCAACGCCGTCCGGGCGATCGAGCTCGACGACGACCCGATCGGACGGCAACGCCGAGCCCTGCTCTTCTGGGAGCTCGTCGTGGAGGCAGCCGACTCGATCGCGTTCCGGCTGATGTTCAACAGTCTCCGCGCGGCGTACGAGCCCGCACTCGACGTACTCGCCGTGGTCATGTCCGCCGAGGTCGACCGACTCGAGGCGTACGACGGGCTCGCTGATGCCATCGAGGCCGGCGACACAGACCTGGCCCGGCAACGGGCCGACGACCTGCTCGGCTATGCGACCCGCTCGCTGCTGCAGGCGCTGGACCAGATTCAAGGAGAGGACGCATGAGCGACATCGACCGCATCGCCCACGAACGGCTCGCTGCCGAAGAGGCCATCACTGGTTCGCGCAAGCTGAAGGTCACGTTGCGCCAGACCGGCGTGCAGTTCTGGAAGCACCCCAGCCCCTGGATGATCGGGATCCTGCTGGTGGCCAGTGTCGTCTGGCGAGTCGTCGAGGCCGACTGGCGCTGGAGTGACCTGGTCGGGCCGCTGGTCCTCCTCGTGCTCTTCCCGTTCATCGAGTGGACGATCCACGTGTTCGTGCTGCACTACCGGCCGCGCAAGGTCGCCGGGCGGATGCTCGACTACCAGCTCGCACGGGACCATCGCCGTCATCATGCGGACCCCCGCGACATCCCGCTGGTGTTCATCCCCTGGCAGTCGCTCGCCATCCTGGTGCCGATCGGGGTCACGATCGCGCTCGTCTCCTTCCCGCGGCTCGGGCAGGCGCTGTCGTTCCTGGTCGCGTCGTACATCACGCTCTTCGTGTACGAGTGGACGCACTACCTGATCCACAGCGACTACAAGGCGAAGACCGCCTTCTACAAGGCGATCTGGCGCAACCACCGGCTGCACCACTACAAGAACGAGCACTACTGGTTCGGTGTGGCCAGTGCCAACACGTCAGACCGGTTCCTCGGCACCAGCCCCGAGCCGGCAACGGTGGCAGCCTCACCGACCGCGAAGAACCTTCACGGCTCCTGACCGGGCCTACGGTTGCGGCCGATGAGCCCGAAGTCGGACTTCAAGCTGGTCCCCGCGAACATGCGCTGGAACAACGGGCTCTGCGTCGACCAGTAGGTGAACAGCTCCACGTCCTCGAACAAGGGTCGAAGGAGGCCTTCGAGCGCTTCTTCGTCGACGCCCTGCCGGACGACGTGATACTCCACGAGGTCGGACGGCTCAGTGTCGGAGTAGGTGCCGCGCAGCCTCCGCCACCGGGTGGCCAGCCCGCGCCGGAACTCGCCCTGCCCGACACGCCAGATCAAGTACGTCCCTCGTCCGGCCAGGTGTGCCGTCCGGGTGCGCCGCGGGTAGTACGTCGGGTCCTGGACCGAGTAGAACCAGCCACCCTCGGCGAGCATCCCCGCCAGTCGGCCGACGAAGTCGAGGTAGTCCGGGATGTGGTGCAGGAGGCTGGCGCAGACCACGCCGTCGTACGTCGGCTCGAGGTCGAAAACCGACTCGCCGGTAAGGTCGAAGAAGACCTCGACGTCGGCGCGATCGGCGTAGCGGCGTTGCAGCTCTTCGGCGCTGGCCCGGCTCGCCTCGGTGACCGTGACACTCGCGCCAGCCTCCAGGAGGAACTGGCTGAACGTCCCGTGGCCGGCCCCGATCTCGAGGACGTGACACGAGCCCTTGCGCGCCACTGTCTCCTGCACGAGAGCCTTGAGCTGCCCCTCGATCATCGAGCGGAGCGTGACGTGGCGCAGGTGGGGTGAGCCCTTGACGTAGTCATGCCCCTCGCCGTGCGCGTGGTTCTGCGACGCGACGACGGATGATGGCTCTTCGGTCATGGTGGTCCCTTCAGGCGTCGCACACTCTACGGTGGCCTCGTGAAGATCGTCATCGACGCCATGGCGGCGGAGTTCGGTGGCATCCGGACCTATGTCGACCAGCTGGTCGCAGCGTGGCAGCGTTCGTTCCCCGGGGACGAGCTGCACGTGATGGTTCCTCGCGGCTCCTCGATCGCGGCCGCTGCACTGAATCGCCATCAGATCGCGGTTCGCCGGCCCGCCGTCGCCGGCCGTCCGTGGGCGCAGAGCCGGACGATGTACCGGGCCATCGGCGAGCTCGACGCCGACGCGGTGCTGGCCACGATGCCGTCCACCACGTTCCGTCGGCTGCGGAGTCCGGTCGCGGTCGTCGTGCACGACCTTCGCCACCAGCTTCGTCCTGACCAGTTCAGCCGAGCACGTCGCGTCATTCGGTGGGTCGCCTATGGTCGCGCGTACGCCGTGGCTGACGGGTTCGTCGCCGTATCAGCACGGACGCGCGACGATCTCCACGAGATGCAGCCCTCGACGAGGGGGCGTCCCGTTGTCGTGGTCCACCACGGAGCCGACCACGTCCTGGAGTGGCCACCCCCCGACCGGTCCGGGCCGGCGGTCGCCTTTGCGCACCACACCAACAAGAACGCACAGCTGATGATCGACGCGTGGGCGGTCCTGTCGGCGCAGGGCTCGAGCGACCGGCTCTTGATCGTGGGCGTTGGAAGTGACCGGAGGCGCCTCCAGGCGGAGATAGACGAGCGCGGCCTTGCTGACTGCGTCAGCCTCGCGCCCTTCCTTCCGGAGGACGAGTTCCGCCGAGTGGTCGCAGCGGCCGCGATGATTGTCTTCCCGTCCGACTTCGAAGGCTTCGGTCTCCCGGTCGTGGAAGGAATGGCGCTGGGCAAGCCGGTCGTCATCGGCCCGGATCGCGCGACGATCGAGGTCGCCGGAGGGCATGCGGCCGTGATGGAGGACTGGACGGCGTCGGCCTTGGCGGCGGCCGTCGACCAGGCGCGCCGGATGACCGACATCGACCTCGCCGAGGCGCTGGCGTGGGGTCGGTCGTTCACGTGGGAGCGGACCGCTCACGAGACCCGGGCCGCGCTGGCCGCGCTGAGCGGTCGCTGACGTCCAGCCCGGAAAGTGTGGGCGGCCTCACTGTACGAAGGTAAGGCTTACCTAATAGCATGCAGGGGTGAATCCCCGCGTCTCCCTCGACACCGTGTCCTTCTGGGCGCGGTTGTCGTCGTTCGGGGACCGACCCGCGCTGCTGGCACCCACGGGGGATCTCACGTACGCCGACCTGGCCGGCCGGGTGACCGCGCTGGCGGAGCGGCTCGGTACGACACGCAGGCTGGTCGTGATCGAGGGCGGCAACACCGTCGGCGCAGTGGTGGCGTACCTGGCTGCGCTGAGCGGTGGGCACGCTGGGGTGCTCGTACCGTCGGCCGAGGCCGTTGCGTCGTACGACGCAGATGTGGTGATCCGACAGGGTGAGGTCGAGGAGCGCCGCGAGGGGAGCGCTCACGACCTGCACCCCGACCTCGCGCTGCTGCTCTCCACCTCGGGGTCGACGGGTTCACCGAAGCTGGTGCGACTCTCGCACCGGAACCTCACGGCAAACGCCACCGCGATCGCGTCTTACCTGCAGATCCGGCCGACGGACGTCGCCCCGACCACGCTGCCGCTGCACTACTGCTACGGCCTCTCGATCCTCAACAGCCACCTGTCGGTCGGCGCTGCGCTGCTGCTCACCGACGAGTCCGTGACCGAGTCGAGCTTCTGGGATGACTTCCGCGCAGCCGGGTGTACGACTCTCGCCGGAGTGCCGTACACCTTCGACCTGCTCGACCGGATCGGCTTCCCGGAGCTGGTGCTGCCGTCCCTGCGCTACCTCACCCAGGCCGGCGGCCGGCTCGACCCGTCGACGGTCCGGCGGTACGCCGAGCTCGGCCAGCAGCGGGGCTTCGACCTGTTCGTCATGTACGGCGCGACCGAGGCCACCGCGCGCATGGCGTACCTTCCGCCGGAGATGACGCTCACCTGCCCCGATGCCATCGGTGTCGCGGTCCCGGGCGGGGCGTTCCGGGTCGACGACGGCGAGCTCGTCTATCGCGGCGACAACGTGATGCTGGGCTACGCGTGCAGCGTGGCGGACCTCGCCCGGGGGCGTGACCTCACCGAGCTCCGCACCGGGGATCTTGCGCGGAAGCGCCCGGACGGGCTGTACGAGATCACCGGCCGCAAGGCAAGGTTCGCCAAGGTGTTCGGCCTCCGCATCGACCTCGAACGTCTCGAGCAGGTCCTCGCGGCCGACGGATTCATCGTGCAGTGCGCCGACGGCGGCGACCTGGTGCTGGTTGCCATGGATGTCTCGGCGAAGCCCGCCCCACCCGACCTGCGGCAATGCGCCGCCTCCGCGGCGGGCCTTCCCGCAACGTCCGTCCAGGTGCTCGCGCTGGCAGCCATTCCGCGGTTGCCCAGCGGCAAGCCTGACTACTCGGCGATCCGCTCGGCCTCGGACGGTTCACCAGGGGACCCTGGTGAACCGTCCACCAACGGCTGCCTGACCGAGCTCTTCGCCGAGGTGCTGCACCGCGACGTCGCGCCCGACGACTCCTTCGTGTCGGTGGGCGGTGACTCCTTGTCCTACGTCGAGATGTCGATCCGCCTGGAGGCAGCCCTCGGCACCCTGCCGGCCAACTGGCACACGACCGCGATCAAGGACCTCGCCGCGACCCGAACCCGCAGGCGCTGGGGCCGGGCAGTGGAGACGAACGTGCTGCTCCGAGCACTCGCCATCGTGCTCATCGTGGGCTCTCACACCGACCTGTTCACGCTGATGGGTGGCGCGCACGTGCTGCTCGCCGTTGCGGGCTACAACTTCGCGCGCTTCATGCTTGCCGACACTCCGCGCGCCACCCGCGTACGCCGCATCGTGGCCAGCACAGCCCGCATCGTCGTACCTTCCGTCCTCTGGTTGGCGCTGGTCGCACCTTTCGCCTCCAGCGTGACCTGGCAGAACGTCGTTCTTCTGAACGGTGTCAGCGGCACGACCGACTGGTCCGCCCCGTGGCGCTACTGGTTCATCGAGGCGATCGTCTACACGTTCGTGTGGATGGCCGCGCTCGTGAGTCTGCCGTGGTTCGACCGGGCCGAGCGGCGCTGGCCGTTCTGGCTGCCGGTGGGACTGGCGTTGGCCGCTCTCCTCACGAGGTACAGCCTGGTCGAACTGCGCGACGGGCAGGAGATCTACCGGGCCCACGTCGTGCTCTGGATCTTCCTGCTCGGCTGGGCCACGGCAAAAGCCACGACGCACTGGCACCGCATCGCGGTCAGCATCCTGGTGCTCGCCACCCTCCCCGGCTTCTTCGACCAGCTTGATCGGACTGCGGTCGTGATGGTCGGAATGCTGGCGCTGGTGTGGGTGCCGGCCGTCCGGATCCCGACGCTGCTGGCGCGTCCGGTGGGGCTGCTCGCGAGCGCGAGCCTGTACATCTACCTCACGCACTGGCAGCTCTACCCGTCCATCGAAGCGGCCGGTCATCACGCGCTGGCGATGGCTGTCTCGCTCGCGACGGGCATCCTCGTCTGGTGGGCAGTCGGCCGATTCGGGGAAATACGCGAGAATCGTTCGTGGTTGAACCCACGGAGGTATGCCGCTCGTGACCCAAGGACCAAGCCCGCGACTCGATCGCGTGGCCATGATCAGCCTGCACACGTCGCCGCTTGACCAACCCGGCATCGGTGACGCGGGCGGGATGAACGTCTACGTCCTGGAGCTCTCGAAGCGGCTCGCCCAGCGCAACCTCGAGATCGAGATCTACACGCGCGCCACCTCCTCGGCGCTCCCTCCGGTGGTGGAGGTCGAGCCAGGCGTGCGCGTGCACCACGTGCACGCAGGCCCGTTCGAGGGACTCACCAAGGAGGAGCTGCCCGGCCAGCTCTGCACCTTCGCCCGCGACCTGCTGCGGGCCGAGGCCGGCCACGAGCACGGCTGGTTCGACCTGATCCACTCGCACTACTGGCTCTCCGGTCAGGTGGGGGCGCTGGTGCGTGACCGGTGGACCGTGCCCCTCGCCCACACGATGCACACCATGGCCAAGGTCAAGAACGAGTCGCTCGCATTCGGCGACACCCCCGAGCCGGCAGCGCGCGTGCTCGGCGAGGAGCAGGTCGTCGAGGCCGCCGACATGCTGATCGCGAACACCGACATCGAGGCCAAGCAGCTGATCAACCTGTACGACGCCGACCCGGCCCGCGTCGAGGTGGTACATCCGGGCGTCGACCTGGCGCTGTTCGAGCCGTTGGACCAGGGTGTGGCCCGCGAGCGGCTGGGCATCCCTCGCGATGCGCTGGTGCCGCTTTTCGCCGGTCGCATCCAGCCACTGAAGGCGCCCGACGTCTTGCTGCACGCCGTCGCCGTACTCCTCGACCGCGACCCCGGCCTCCGCAGCCGGCTCGTGGTCCCCGTTGTCGGTGGACCCTCAGGAAGTGGGCTCGAGCACCCAGAGTCGCTCGACCTGCTCGCCCATTCGCTCGGCATCGCGGACATCGTGCGCTTCGTGCCGCCGGTCGCCCAGCGGGAGCTTCGCGAGTGGTACGCCGCCGCGTCGGTCGTCTGCGTGCCGTCGTACAACGAGTCGTTCGGTCTGGTGGCCGTGGAGGCTCAGGCGACCGGCACCCCAGTCATCGCCGCCGCCGTGGGTGGCCTGACCACGGTGGTCCGGGACGGAGTCTCGGGCGTCCTCGTCGAGGGCCACCGACCCGAGGACTATGCCGCGGTGCTCGAGCGCGTGCTGCTCGAGCCGGCCTACCGCGACATGTTGGCGGCCGGAGCGTTGGTGCAGGCCCAGGAGTTCTCGTGGGACAAGACTGCGGAGCAGACGTTCGAGATCTACCGGTGCGCGGGATCGGCGATGCGGAAGGACCTGGCGTGAGCAGCGACCTGCTGAGGTCCTACCTGTCCGAGCAGGACTTCGAGTGGGAGGAGCTCAACGAGGGGGTCTTCGCGCTCACCCTGCCCGGCGAGCGCAAGCTACAGACGCCGGTCCGCCTCGAGGTCGGTCCGCACGCCCTAGCGATCCATGCCTTCGTCTGCCGCCGACCCGACGAGAACCATGAGCGCGTCTATCGCTGGTTGCTCGAGAAGAACCTCAAGCTGTACGCCGTCGGATTCGCCGTCGACCACCTGGGGGACATCTACCTCGACGGGCGACTGCCGTTGTCGGCGATCACGCCCGACGAGCTCGACCGACTGCTCGGCTCGGTGCTGACCTATGCCGACGAGTCGTTCAACACGATCCTCGAGCTCGGCTTCGCCTCCTCCATCCGCAAGGAGTGGGAGTGGCGGATCTCGCGCGGTGAGTCGACCAAGAACCTCGAGGCCTTCCGCGGCTGGCTCGAGCAGACCTGATTCCTGACAGACTGCTGGCATGGACGCCGTTGCCGCAATCCTCGTCGGACTCGTTGCCCTGCTGCACGCGTGGTTCCTGGTCCTCGAGATGTTCCTCTGGAACACCCCGACCGGGCACGCGACGTTCGGCCTCGAGGCGGCGTTCGCCGAAGAGTCGAAGTCGCTCGCCGCAAACCAGGGCTTGTACAACGGGTTCCTGGTCGCCGGTCTGGTCTACGGCCTCGTCGGTCCCGACGCCCACCAGTACGCCTTCCAGGTGTTCTTCCTGATCTGCGTGATCGTCGCCGGCCTCTACGGCGGCGCGACCGTCAACAAGCGGATCACCCTGGTCCAGGCGCTACCGGCGGCCCTGGCGCTCGCCGCAGTCGTTGCCGCCAACTAACGCCGCGCGTCCCGGAGAGCTTCAGCCGGCCCCTTGCTGCCCATGTGCCGGTGGGAACAAGGCCGCAGTCAACTAGCCGATGAGCGTGAGACCTGGTTCACCAAGGTCCCGTGGTGAACCAGGGGTTGGCGGGGGGGAGGTCATGTTCCCCAGGGTCCCCTGGTGAACCGCCAGCTCATGCCGCTCTGCGCACATGCCAGTGACTCATGCCACGGCCGTCCGGACGGGTCGCAGCCTGTCCCTTGGCTGGCGATCTAGAGTGCTCTGGGCAACCCAGGGGAGGCAAACGATGTCGGCGACCGTGCTGGATCGAACGCGCGGTGAGCGTGCCCTGCACCATGTTCAGATCCTCGTGCTGATTTTGACGCTGATCGCTTGCACAAGAGTGCCGGTCGCGTTCTCGGTCTTGCTATTGGAGGTTGTGCTGTACCGCCGTGTCCGACCTTGGTTTCGAGCCCTAGTGCTGGTCCTCGGAGTGCTGGCTGCCGTCTTTGCACTCACAAGTGAGGTCTGAGCTGACCGCAGCGTCGGACCAGTTCAGGCGGGCACGATCTCGTCGGTGAGATCCAACTTCTGGCGCGTCGGGCGTCGCGCCCACCACACTCCCGCCAGACAGAGCACCCCGCCGACGTACGCAAGCGGCGGCGGTGTCTCGCCCAGCGCGACCCAGGCGATCAGCACCGTGATCGGCGGCACCAGGTAGGTCGAGAGACCCAGCGTGCTCGCCGAGAGATGGGTGAGTGCGAAG
>DATILB010000062.1:0-2296 GCA_035477015.1 Nocardioidaceae bacterium
CTGAACGCCTCGTCGCTCGCGGAGTCGGCGTACCCGGCAACGCTCTCGCGAATCTTCTCGGCGGTAAGGAACTGTCTGGTGGACAACAAACAGATCACCAGGTTCATCAACCGCTCGATCTTGGAAGTCGGCACGCCCGCGATCGCATCCTGCAGAGTGCCGACCAGCTCAGGGATGAGCGCAGCGTCCGGCCCGATGGTCAACGGCTGGTCAACCTCCCACGTGCTCGCGAGGCTGGTGCCGTCGCTGCCCTTGCTGAGCGACAGGTGGATGAGGATCTGTCGGTCCGACTCGGCCTCGGGTCCGTCACCACGGGACAGCACGACCGAGGTCTGCTTGTCGACCGAAAGGTCCTTGACCTCGATCTCAGGGGCCGTGCCGTAGTCGCCCGTGATCGTCACACCGTCGAGGCCGCCCTCGCCGCTGCCGTTACCGCCGTTGGCATCGTCGGATCCGCAGGAAGCGGCCAGCACCAGAAGGGGTACTACGGCCAGCGCGGTCAGGCGTGTGCGCACAGGGGGTTCACCTCATCAAGATCGGGAGATCCCCACCCTATAGGGACACCCAATGAAGCCCTGAACTACATCCCTTCGATGAGCTTGTGCACGCGCTCGTCGTACGCGCGGAAGGGGTCCTTGCACAGAACGGTGCGTTGGGCCTGGTCGTTGAGCTTGAGGTGCACCCAGTCGACCGTGAAGTCGCGGCGGCGCTCCTGGGCGCGCTTGATGAACTCTCCGCGGAGCCGCGCGCGGGTGGTCTGCGGCGGCCGCGTCTTGGCTTCGAACACGCCCAGGTCGGTGGTCACCCGGGCGACAGCGCCCCGCTTCTCGAGGAGGTAGTAGAGCCCACGACCGCGGTGGATGTCGTGGTACGCGAGGTCGAGCTGGGCGACACGCGCGTGGCTCAGTGGCAGGCCGTTCTGCGCCCGGTAGCGCTCGATCAGCTTCCACTTGATGATCCAGTCGATCTCGCGCTCCACCAGCCCGAAGTCGCCGGACTCCACAGCCTTGAGGCCGCGTTCCCACAGGTCGAGGGTGCGCTCGATGACGGGCGTGCGGAGCTCACGGCGGTCCACAAAGTCGCGGGCACGGGTGAGGTACTCCTGCTGGATGTCGAGCGCGCTGGCCTCGCGGCCATTGGCCAGCCGGACCTTGCGGCGCCCGGTGATGTCGTGCGAGATCTCGCGGATCGCCCGGATCGGGTTCTCCATCGTCAGGTCGCGCATGACCACGCCCTCCTCGATCATGCGCAGGACGAGGTCGCAGGAGGCCACCTTCAGCATCGTGGTGGTCTCGCTCATGTTGGAGTCGCCGACGATCACGTGCAGACGGCGGTAGCGCTCGGCGTCCGCGTGCGGCTCGTCCCGGGTGTTGATGATCGGGCGGCTCCGCGTGGTCGCGCTCGAGACGCCTTCCCAGATGTGCTCGGCCCGTTGCGATACGGAGAACATCGCGCCTCGCGGCGTCTGGATGACCTTGCCAGCGCCCACGACGATCTGCCGGGTCACGAGGAACGGGATGAGCACGTCGGCGAGCTTGCTGAACTCGCCGTGACGGCCGACCAGGTAGTTCTCGTGGCAGCCGTAGGAGTTCCCGGCGGAGTCGGTGTTGTTCTTGAACAGGTAGACGTCGCCCGCGATGCCCTCGTCGTGCAAGCGACGCTCGGCGTCGATGAGCAGCCCCTCGAGGACCCGCTCTCCCGCCTTGTCGTGCGTGACCAGGTCGATGATGTCGTCGCACTCAGGCGTGGCGTACTCCGGGTGGCTGCCGACGTCGAGGTAGAGGCGGGCGCCGTTGCGCAGGAAGACGTTGCTGGACCGGCCCCACGAGACCACCTTGCGGAAGAGGTACCGCGCGACCTCGTCAGGGCTCAGCCTGCGCTGGCCGCGGAACGTGCAGGTCACGCCGTACTCGTTCTCGATCCCGAAGATCCGGCGGTCCATTGCCCCAGACTATGCCCGGGATGGGCGCGCCGGGGGGAGGTCACCCGTTCTGGTAGGTCGTTCTGCCCAGGACGAAGCAACGCTCCGACGTTTCGCCTAGTCCGGCGAGCGGGCTGCGACGGAACCACGAGACGTCGGTCAGGCCTGCCGCCTCGAACATCGCCGCCACTGTCGCAGGCTCGTGCCGCACGATGTCGAGCTCGACGGCCTGACCGAACCACTCCGTGATCCGTTGGACGCCGGAACCCGCGTGCCCCCCGAACACCAGCCAGCCGCCGGGGCGTAGCGGTCGCACGAGGCCAGCCAGCACGTCCGGGAGCTCCGAGGGGGCGAAGTGGATCAGGGAGTTCCAGG
>DATILB010000063.1:0-4667 GCA_035477015.1 Nocardioidaceae bacterium
AGGGACCGGGCAGCCTCCGCACGGGCCTTGACCTGCTCGATCTCGGCCTCGACCGCGACGCGGCCACGGGCCACGTCGAGGGCCGCCTCGAGCGTTTCCGACAGCTGCCGGCGGCGCGTCGGGAACTCAGTCACCCGACGCTGAGCCAGCTCGAGGCGCGGAGCAAGGGACTTGAGGGCATCGCTCGTCGTCCGAAACGTCTCGCGGGTCTTCCGCAGCTCCTGCTCCCGCGGCAGCAGGGCTTCCACGCGGGCGAGCTGGGCCTGGGTCTGCTGAGCCGACAGGCGGGCGTCTTCGACAGTGGGAGCCTGCGTGGCCGCCAAGGTGAAGGCTTCACGGGCTGCGGCTTCCACGGCCTGTGACCCGTCGAGCAGCCGGAGGACAGGCACGCAACGGGCGGCCCGCCCATCAGCCTCCAGGAGGGCGCGCCCCGCCTCCAGACCCTTGTCCAGGGCCAGTCGGCGCAGCACCTGGGTTGCCTGCTCGAGTCGGCCTCGGAGCGCGTGCCGGCGCTGGGCGTCGTCATGGTCAGTGCGAGCCAGCTGCAAGCGCCCCGTGGTCTCGGCATGGGCCGCTGCCGCTTCCGCCAGCGCGATCTGTGCGTCCCTGACCAGCTGCTCCGCCCAGGGCACGACGAGTCCCGCGGACGCACTGCGGGCGAGCGCATCTGCGTTCAGCGTCACAGGCGCCTCGGTGGCAGCTCGGTCAGCCATCGTGTCCACCAGGCGACGGACGTCAGCCTCACCCGCGGCTGCCTGCTCGCGGAGACGGCGACTGTGGTCCTGGACCCAGTCCTCGATACGGGTGAAGCGCTCGGTGCGGAAGAGCTGCTGCAGCACGTCATGGCGCTCCTGCGAGGACGCCCGGAGGAACGTCTGGAACTCGCCCTGCGGGAGCATGGCCACCTGCTGGAACTGCCCGGCCGTCATCCCGAGGAGGTCCGACAGGAAGTGACCGACCTCCTGAGCGCGGGAGCTGAGCAGACGCTCGTTGCCGTCGACAATCTCGAGCAGGGACGCGCCCGCCTTTTCGGTCGTGATGCCCTCACCCTTGCGCTTCGGGCGGGTCCACTCAGGCGTGCGGCGTACGACGAAGCGGCGCTCACCCAAGGTGAAGTCGAGCACGACCTCGGGCCGCGCATCAGGCCCGGCATGGTCCGAGCGGAGCGACTTCACGCCGCGCGCACCGGGCACCTGGCCGAACAAGGCGAAGCAGACGGCATCCAGGATGCTGGTCTTGCCGGCGCCCGTCGGACCGGTGACAAGGAAGACGCCGGCGTCGTTCAGCTCCTCGAAGTCGACGACGTGGGTGCCCGGAAAGGGTCCGAACGCGCTGACCGTCAGCGAGTGAATCCTCACTGCGCCTGCCTCCAGTCAGCGACGTCGATCCGGGCGTCAGCGTCTGCATCCGAGTTGATTCGGCAGGAGTCGCAGGCGAGTTGGAGCAGCAGCTCCTCCTCGGTCGTCGGCTTGAGGGCCCGCACCTCCTCGACGAACCCCAGGGCGACGTCGAAGTCGCTGCGGCCGTCGACCCGGGCCTTCGGGAGCCGCTTCGCCGGTGCGGGCCCCTCGGGTTGGAAGTCGAGCATCAAGGCGTGCGGGAACCGGGCCAGGAGCCGGGCCATCGCATGCTGGGGGCGCACGGCGTCGGTGACGACGGCCTGGAGCCAGTGGTCCTCGAGCCCGGCCAGCAGCGGATCGCCGAGCAGGTCGTCGATGCGCCCGCGGACCGTGGAGAGGCGGCGCGGCACGGGTGCCTCGACGAAGTCGGTGCGCTCCACGCCGTGGGAGCCGATCTCGACGAGCCAGGAGCCCTTGGTGTGGCCCGCCTCGGAGAACGAGTAGGCCACGGGGGAGCCGCTGTAGCGAACGGTCTCGCTGAGCGTGTGCCGGCCGTGCAGGTGACCGAGCGCGGCGTACGTGACCCCCGTGAAGAGTGAGGTGGGGGCGATCTGCAGCCCTCCCACCGAGATGTCGCGCTCACTGTCGGAAGCCATGGAGCCCGCAGCCTCGGGGGAACCGGCGACGAAGGCGTGGGCCATCACGATCGAGCGGGGGCGGTTACGACGGTCGAGGTCGGCGTGCACCCGCCGCATGGCTTCGGTGAGAACCGCCTCGTGGCTGCGAGACCGGAGATCCCACGCCTGTCGGACCGCGTCGGGCTCGAGGTAGGGAAGTCCGTAGACCAAGAGCGGACCGTGCTCGTCCTCGAGCAGAACCGGGGTGCCGACGTCCTGCCAGCGGGTCCGCAGGTAGACGCCGGCGGTGTCGGCAAGCCGAGCGTTGAAGCCCAGCCGGACGGGGGAGTCGTGGTTGCCGCTGGTGACGACCACCTTCGCCCGGGACGACGCGAGCCGCGCGAACGTCTCACTGGCCAGCTCGACGGCGTCGACCGGCGGCAGCGCCCGGTCGTAGATGTCGCCCGAGACCACGACCAGGTCGACCTTCTCGGACTCGACGGTCTCGACCAGGTGGTCGACGTAGGCTGCCTGCGCTCCGAGCATCCCGACGCGGTGGAAGGACCGCCCCAGGTGCCAGTCGGAGGTGTGCAGCACTCTCATGCGGAAGACGCTAGAGCGGACGGCCGACAGATTGGCTATCCCACGCCGATCCGGGAGGGAGCCGAGTAGGCCACGAAGCGGTCCGCGCTCAGAAAACCGACAAGACAGACATCTGCGTCCTCCGCCAGGCGTACGGCGAGGCTCGACGGGGCTCCGATGGCCGCAAGTACGCCGATTCCGGCCGCGGCGGCCTTCTGCACGATCTCGAAGCCGATCCGGCCGCTCACACCGAGCACAGGCACGGCCACCGGTTGACCCGCTAGCAGGCGCGCACCCACGGCCTTGTCCACGGCGTTGTGCCGCCCGATGTCCTCCCGGACCACAAGCGGATTGCCCTCGGCGTCGAAGAGCCCTGCCGCATGCAGCCCACCCGTGCGGGCGAAGACCTGCTGCTCCTCACGCAGCCGGGCGGGCAGCGCCAAGAGCGTCGACGGGGAGACCGCGGGGTGGTCGGCCGGACGGCGTACGTCGCTCAGAGCCAGCACCTCGTCGATGCTCTGGGTGCCACACACACCGCAGGCGCTGGCAGCCGCAGCGGGGCCGTCGTAGCGCGTGGCGGGACGTCGCGGCGGGGGCCGATCCAGCTCGACGGTGACCACGTTGAACTCCTGCTCCGGGCTCAGCGAGCTGTCCGTGCAGTAGCTCACGCCGCGTAGCCAGGAAGGCTCGAGAACTCCCTCTCCGTGCAGCATCCCGGCGGCCAGCTCGAAGTCGTGACCAGGTGTGCGCATCGTCACCCCGACCCGCTCTGCGGGGTGTCCGGGCCACGAGAGGCGCACCTCGAGCGGCTCCTCGGTCGCCAGTCGGTCCTCGTGTCGCAGCACGTCCCCGTCCAGGTATTCGTGCACCTGGACGCGGGCTGTGACGCCTGGCCGACGTGAGAGCGACTCCACACCCTCAGCGTAGGCCGCGTCACAGCTGTGCCCGCTATGGGTCTGGGACGCTGGAAGCATGCGCTCTGCCTCCCTTGCCAGCATCGTCCTCCTTGCCGCCCTCTCGGCGTGCGCCGAGGAGGCGGAGCCGTCCGCCGGCGCCACTCCGAAGGAGACCGGCGTCGAGACCTGTACGTCGTTCACGACGCCTACTCCGGGGACGCTCGCCGACCTCGATGGCGACGGCGAGCAGGAGTCGCTCGCCCTCGTCGACGAGGGCGCCTGCCACCTGCTCGTGGGACGCAACGGCACGACGCCGCTCGAGACCCAGACGTTGGAGCTCTCCGACACAGCCGGCATCAAGGTCGTGACCCTGATCGGGACTGAGCGGCAGCTGCTGCTCCTGTCGGGCGAGTCTGCCGGCCGAGGCGGCTTCCAGCCGTACCTGGTCGGTGAGGAGAACGGCGTCATCGCGCTGGTCGAGGCCCAAGGCAGCCCGCTGATCCCCTTCGTCGCCACCGATGGCGGCGCCCTGCCGAGCACGGCGCGATGCAACGACTCCGGCGGAATCGACGTGGTTGAGGCCAGGCCCAGTGAGCCCGCAGGCGTCATCCCCACGTGGGACGTCACCACCACGTCGTACACCCTCGAGGGCAACATCGCGTCTCCTGCTGCACAGAACGTGGACGAGGGAGTCGACGACGAGCTGCTCCGCGAGCAGCAGCCGGACCTCTTCACCTCCGGCCTGCTGTTGGGAGACTGCTCCGAGTAGTCGCCCCGTGAGAGGCTGGCCGTCATGAGTGAGCAGCCCCGCCCGCGGTCCGTCTCGCTGAAGCGCCTGTCGAAAGGTCGCTACCGAGCCACGAACCGGCACGGAGACACGATCATCGTGGGGGAGGGCGGCGACGGCACCTTCACTCCGGTCGAGCTGCTGCTGACCGCCATGGCGGCGTGCAGCGCGATCGACATCGACTACATCGTGGGCAAGCGCGCAGAGCCGGTGTCGTTCCGGCTTCGATCCGAGGGCACCAAGGTCCGCGACGATGGTGGCAACCACCTGACCGACATGGTGATCACGTTCGACGCCCGGTTCGAGGCCAACGACGCCGGCAAGGACGCGGAGGACGTGTTCCCGCGCGCCGTGGCTCAGTCGCACGACCGGCTGTGCACCGTGGTGCGGACCGTGATCCTCGGCGGCAAGGTCGACTCGGTCGTCGGTCGCATCGCCGACGACC
>DATILB010000064.1:0-18186 GCA_035477015.1 Nocardioidaceae bacterium
CTCGACGATGCGATGTTCCTGCTCGGTGAGTCCGCCGGCAAGCCGGCGCACGTCATCGCGCTCCAGCTCTTCAAGCCTCCGGCCGACGGCGGTGACGACTTCACGACCCAGATGTACGCCGACCTGCTCGCGATGGACGACGTCAAGCCGGTCTTCCGCAAGGCGCCGAGGCGCAAGCTCACGTCCCCGTCGACGCTGGAGTGGGTGGACGACGGTCTCGACACCGACTACCACGTGCGCCACGCCGCCCTCCCCCGTCCGGCACGGGTCCGCGAGCTGCTGGAGACGGTGTCGCTGCAGCACGGCGTCATGCTCGACCGGCGCCGGCCGCTGTGGGAGTCCCACCTCTACGAAGGCCTGCAGGACGGCCGCTTCGCGACGACGTTCAAGACCCATCACGCGCTCGCGGACGGCATCTCCCTCGCCGGGCATGTGCTCGGCGGACTGTCCCCCGACCCGTCCTCGCGCAGCTGCACCCCGCCGTGGGTGACGCCGCTAACGGGTGCCGAAACCCCGGCGCGCTCGACGACTCGGCTACCGGCCGAGCACCGCAGTCGTGACCTGCTTGCCCCCGCGAAGCTCGGCTACTCCACGGTGCGCACCCTGCGCGAGATGTCGAACGACGTACACGCCCGACTGCCGTTCGAGGCCCCGAGCTCCATCTTCAACGTGGGCATCGGCGGCGCCCGCCGCTTCGCCGGCGACCAGTGGGACTACGCGCGCCTCAAGGCGATCGCCACCGCCACCCACTGCAGCGTGAACGACATCGTCCTGACCGTTTGCGGCGCTGCGCTGCGCTCGTTCCTCGTCGAGCTCGACGCCCTGCCCGACCGCCCGCTCATCGCGATGGTGCCCGTGTCATTGCGTCGTCCTGACGCCGTGTTCGCCTCCGGCGAGGGCAACGCCTTCGGCTCGATCCTCTGCGACCTCGGCACCGACCAGGGCGACCCGATGGCCCGCCTGGAGTCCATCCACCAGCAGATGAGCATCGGCAAGAAGCGGCTGTCCGAGCTCTCCCCGCGCGAGGTCCTCGCGGTCAGCCGGCTGATCATGGGCGGCGCCGTTCTCAGCGCGCTCGGCCTCGGCGGCACTCCCCGCCAGCCGTTCAACCTGATCATCAGCAACGTCCCGGCCTCGCAGCACCCGCTGTACTACAACGGCGCCGAGATGACCGACATCTACCCGATCTCGATGATCTCCGAGGGCCAGGCGGTCAACATCACCGTCACCAGGTACGCCGACAAGATCACCTTCGGCATCGTCGGCGACCGCAAGGCAGTCCCCCACCTCCAGCGGATGCTGATCCACCTCGAGAACGCCATCACCGACCTCGAGAAGGCGACTGCCTGAGGGACCGCTGACACGTCGCTTCGCGACGCCCAGGACCGCTGACACGTCCCCTAGGGACGCGCAGCGACACCGACACGTCCGAACATTGCACGGTCGCTGGTCACCATCTGCCCGCGAGACACCAACTGTTCACCGGCCGATCACCTTGGTGAAGCCGGTGCTTCATAGGCTGTCGCGCGTGGAGACCATCGACGCCGCGCGTATCCAGTCCCTTCCCCTCTTCGCAAGCCTCAGCGATCAGGAGTGCGCTGAGCTCGCGCGCCACGTGGAGGAGCGCGACTACGAGACCGGTCACGCCGTGATCCACCAAGGAGCCAGCGGCTACACCTTCTTCGCGATCGAGGACGGCACCGCCGACGTGTTCGTGGACGACGAGAAGGTGCGGTCGGTGGGCCCGGGCGACTTCCTGGGCGAGATTTCCATCCTGGACGGCGGACGCCGTACCGCCACCGTCACCGCCACCTCCCCGATGCGCCTGCTCGCGCTCTTCGGGACGCAGTTCCGCGTCTTGGAGACCGAGCACCCCGAGCTGGCCGAGAAGATCCAGCAGGTGGTGGACCAGCGCCTGGCGTGAGACTCAGGCCGGGCAGGCCCTCGCGTCGTGCTCGTCATCGAAGCCCTCAGTCGCAGTGACTGCGACATAACGACGTCTCGGCCGTCCTGGCGGTCGCCAAGGGACGTCTCAGCGGTCCCTAGGTGACCACAAGCGACGTGTCAGCGGTCAGAAGAGGCGCCGCATGAGTTTCTTGGCGGTCTCGCTGTACGGCGGGTAGACGATCTTGAGGTCGGGCTTGAAGGGCTTGGTCAGGACTGCCTTGCGGTGGCTGAACGTCTCGAAGCCCCACCGGCCGTGGTAGGCGCCCATGCCGCTCGCACCGACGCCGCCGAAGGGCAGGGAGGGGATCAGGCAGTGCAGCGCGACGTGGTTGACGACGGCGCCGCCCGCGGGGATCTCGTCGATGAGCTGCTGCTGCGTCCTGCTCGACTTGCTGAAGATGTAGAGCGCCAGCGGCTTGGCCCGCTTGTTCACGAACTGCACGGCCTGGGCGGTGGTCTCGAAGGTGAGTACCGGCAGGATCGGGCCGAAGATCTCGTCGGTCATCAGCGGCTCGTCCGGGCTGGGATCGACCACGACCGTGGGCTCGATCCTCAGTGAGTCGACGTCGACTCCGCCACCGACGACCACGCGACCGCTGGTCACGGCGAGGTAGCCGCGGAGCCGGTCGAACTGCCGCTCGTTGACGATGCGGAGCCCACCATCGTCAGTGCGCATCTCTGCCAACGACGAAACGATCTTCTCCACGAGCTTGTCGCGGATCGACGAGTGCGCGAGCACGTAGTCGGGGGCGATGCAGGTCTGGCCGGAGTTCATCAGCTTGACCCAGGCGATGCGCCGGGCGGCGACATCCAGGTCGGCGTCGGCATCGACGATGACCGGGCTCTTGCCGCCGAGCTCGAGCGTGACCGGCGTGAGGGTCGGCGCAGCGCCGGCCATGATCTTCGCGCCGATCTCAGTGCCCCCGGTGAAGAGCGCGTGGTCGAAGCCCTGCGCCAGCAGCTCCTGCGTCACAACACCGTCGCCCTCGACGATCTGGATCGCGTCCGGGTCGAGGTAGTTCGGCAGCTCCTTGGCCAACAGAGCAGACGTCGCGGGTGCGAGCTCGGACGGCTTGATGACGACGCAGTTGCCTGCGGCGACCGCGGCCACGAGCGGGCTGAGCGTGAGGAAGACCGGGTAGTTCCACGGGCCGATGACGAGTACGACGCCGAGCGGCTCGTACTGCACCCACGCGGACCCCGGCAGCTGCGCCAACGGCAGGCTCTGCCGCTTGCGCCGCATCCACTTCTTCAGGTGCTTGCGGGCGTACGCCACCTCGGCCTTGGTGCCGACGATCTCGCCGAACCACGAGTCGAACGCGTTGCGACCGAGGTCGCTGCCGATGGCGGCCGCGATCGCGTCCTCCTGCTCGTCGCAGAACCGTTCGATCCCCTCGAGCTGAGCGAGCCGCCACTCGAGGGAACGAGTACGTCCCGTCGCGTACGTCGAGCGCAGCGAACGCATCGTCAGGCTCGCCGCGGACGGCGTCTCCACAGGCTTCGTCGGGGTCGTCGTCATCGGGTCAGCCGATCTTGTAGGGCAGGCTCTTCACGGCGTGCACGAAGTTGCCGACCAGGAACTCCGGCTCACCGAACTCGAGCGTCGGCGCACGGTGCAGCACGTTGTGCAGGATCTCGCGCAGCTGCATCTTGGCCACGAAGTTGCCCATGCAGAAGTGCGGGCCGCCACCACCGAAGCCGAGGTGCGGGTTCGGGCTGCGGGTGATGTCGAAGACGTCGGGGTTCTCGAAGACGCTGTCGTCGCGGTTGCCCGACGAGAAGATCGTCGCAACCCACTCACCGGCCTTGATCTCCTTGCCGTTGAGCACGTAGTCCTCGGTCGCCGTACGACGGAACGTCATGACCGGCGACACGAAGCGCACGATCTCCTCGATCGCCGTGCCGATGTGCTTGTCGAAGTCGCTGAGGAGCAGCGCCTTCTGCTCGGGGTTCCGCAGCAGCTCACGAATACCGAGGCTGATGCTGTTCCGGGTGGTGTCGTTGCCGGCGACAGAGAGCAGCACGAAGAACGAGCCGATCTCCTCGTCGCTGAGCTTCTGGCCGTCGACCTCTGCCTGGACGAGGTTCGTGAACAGGTCGGCCTTGGGGTTCGTACGACGTTCCTCGGCGAGCTCCATGCCCATCATCAGCAGCGCGACGAGCGACTCGTTGAGGACCTCGCCCGGCTCGCGGCCCGCGGCTACTTCCTCGTCGGCCCACGACACCATGCCGTCGGCGTGGTGGGCGGCCTCCTCGCGCTTGTCCTGGTCCTCGAGTCCGACCATCTCGTAGATGGTCCACATCGGGAGCCGCTTGGAGACCTGGGCTACGAAGTCGCCCTCCGGGTTCTCGAGCAGCTCGTCGACGATGCGTCGTGCCTGGTCCTTGATCTGCTCCTCGATCTTCTTGACCTGCTTGGGCGTGAACGCCGAGCTGATCAGCCGGCGCATGGCCGGGTGACGCGGGGCATCCATGCCGAGGAACGAGCCGGCCGCCTCGAGGATGTCCGCGGGGACCTCCTCGAACTGGAAGCCCTCGCCGGAGCAGAAGACGGTGGGGTTCTTGCTGACCTCTTGGATGTCCGCGTGCCGCGTGACGACCCAGACCCCGTCGTTCTCCGGCGGCATCAGCGACCCCTCCATCGGCGGGTGCCAGCTGACCGGGTCCTCGTCGCGAAGCAGCTTGTAGGTCGCCTCGCGCTCCTCGGCCGTCGCGGCCCAGAAGTCCAGGCCGGTCACGCGGTGCGGAGAGAAGGGACGGGTTTCGTTCGTCATGGTCATGATGTGGCTCCAGCCTGGGTGTACGAGTCGACGAGCTTGCGCTTCACGAGCTTGCCGGTGGGGGTTCGGGGCAGTTCGTCGATGAAGTCGACGCTGCGTGGTGCCTTGAACTTCGCGACACGCTCGAGGGTGTAGTCGATGAGCTCCTGCGCGGTCTCGGGCGTGGCCTCGACACCGTCCTTGAGCTGTACGACGGCCTTGACCTCCTGCCCGAAGTCCGGGTTCGGAATGCCGATGATGGCGACGTCGTGCACCTTCGGATGGAGCGTCAGGATGTCCTCGACCTCCTGCGGGTAGATGTTCACCCCGCCGGAGATGATCGTGAACGCCTTGCGGTCGGTGAGGAAGAGGAACCCTTCGTCGTCGAGGTAGCCGACGTCACCGACGGCGGTCCAGTTGGAGTGCTGCGGGTGCTCGGCGGCCTTCGTCTTCTCCGGGTCCTTGTGGTACTCGAACGGACGCACGTCGCGCTCGAAATAGACCGTCCCGATCTCGCCGGTCGGCAGCTCGACGCCGTCGTCGTCACAGATGTGTGCCGGACCGAGGGCACTGCGCCCGACCGATCCACGCTTGCGAGCCCAGTCCTGCGACGAGATGAACGCGAGGCCGTTGCCCTCGGTGGAGCCGTAGTACTCGACCAGCTTCGGGCCGACCCACTCGATCATCGCTTCCTTGACCTCGGGCGGGCACGGCGCAGCGGCGTGTACGACGAGACGCAGGCTCGACACGTCGTACGACAGCCGCTCGTCGCCGAGCTGCAGCATGCGCACGAACATGGTTGGCACCATCTGGACGACGGTCACGCCGTGCTGCTGGATCGCCTCGAGCGCCTCCTGGGCGCCGAACTTCTCCATCATCACAACCGTGCCGCCGTACGAGTGGACTGCGCCGCACCAACGCAGCGGGGCTGCGTGGTAGATCGGTGCGGGCGACAGGTAGACGTCCGCGTCGTTGATGCCGAAGACCTGACCGACGAGCCCGGTCAGGGGGTCACCCGGCTGATCAACAGGGATGGTCGGCAGCGGCGGCTTCACGCCCTTCGGGCGGCCCGTCGTACCGGAGGAGTAGAGCATGTCCTGACCACGCGGCTGCTCCGAGAGGCGTCGGTCGCCGGCGGAGGCGAGCAGGTCGTCGTACGACGAGAAGCCGTCCAGGGAGCCGCCGAACGTGTAGGCCTGCTCGATGCCGGTGGACTGCGCTCGAACCTGGAGCGCCTGCTCACCGAGCGAGGCAGCGGCGATCAGGACGCGAGCGTCGCTGTCGTTGACGATGTACGCCGACTCCTCGGCAGTGAGGTGTCGGTTGATCGCCGTGAGGTACAGCCCGGACCGCAGCGCGGCCCAGTAGATCTCGAAGCACTCGGGGGCGTTGTCACTCAGCATCGCCACCGTGTCGCCGGGGCGAAGTCCCAGGTCGTGCAAGGCCTGGGCGAGCTGGGCGGAGTTGTCGTCGAGCTCGCGGTAGGTGACGGTCCGACCCGAGCCGGCCATGATCACGGCGGCCTTGTCGGGGGTCTTGGCGGCGTAGGTACCCGGGTACATGAGCGTCCTTCGAGGTCAGGGGGTCGAGGGGTCAGGTGGGTGGGGTCAGGCGACGAGGTCGGCGCGGCCGTCGGCCTGCAGCATGCCGACGTACATCGGGTAGAGCTTCTTCCCGAGCGGGGCGAGCTTGAGCAGCCCGGCGATGTTGCCACCGACCTTGATCTGGCCCTTGGCCATGGCGATGGGCAGGTTGACCTTGCCCTGCCAGTAGCGGTTGGCGATCTCGCTGGTCATCGTCATCGTGGCGGTCGGCTTGCGGCCCTCGATGTCACCGACCACGACGTCACCGCTCTCGGAGTCGAACGTGATCACGGTGTCCGGGTCGGCGTAGTCGAAGGTGAGGACGATGCCGGTCGCCTTCAGCTTCGGGCCGATCTCGGGGTCGGCGTACGCCTTCTCCCAGATGCCACCGAGGTAGGTGCGGACTTCTTCGGGCGAGCTGAACGACATGGGTTGCCTCCGGATCATGAGGGGACACCTGATGTCCCAGGATTCAAATCTAATTTAAATAAGAGACGGGTGCAAGGGGTGTGACGCGGTCAACGCCCCGCGAGCCATCCGCCGAGCCGTCTCCACGAGGTCCAGGAAGTCGCCATGGGCCGGGTCCCACCACTCGGCGGTCCAGTTGAGAGCGCCCAGCACGAGCATCCGAGCCGCGCGCCGGTCCAGCCCCGGGGCGAGCAGTCCTTCCGCGTCGAGCTCGGCCAGGAGCCCGTCCCAGACCGCGAAGTAGCGGTGCCCGTCCGCGCGGAAGCCCTCCTGGAGCTCCTCGGGCAGCTGCCCGACGTTGCGGGTCACCGCTGTCGCGAAGTCCGACTGGCTGAGCTCGACCTCGAGGTGCGCCTCGACGGCTCGGTCGAGGCGCACGGCGGCACCGGCCCCCGCCCCCAGCTCGTCGAGCGCTCGGGTGACGTACTCGAGCACACTGCGCTGACCCACCGTCATCACCTCGCTGATGAGGTGCTCCCGCGAGTCGAAGTAGTAGTAGACCGCCGGCGTGCGCAGCTCGGCGAGCTCAGCGATATCGGAGAGTCGCGCACCCGCATAGCCCTTGCGGCTGAGCACGGTCGCGGCGGCAGCGAGGATGCGCTCGCGCGTGCCCGTGGTCTCCGGCTGGGTCATGGCATCGAGAACCCGCCGCTGACGGAGACGAGCTGGCCGGTGGTCTGGCGGCTCGCCACCTCGGAGCTCAGGAAGACCACGGTGTTGGCGATGTCGACGGCCGTGGTGAGCCGGCGCAGCGGCAGGGCCTTCACGATCGACTGCACCTGGTCGTCGTTGAAGACGTTGTCCTCGCCCGCGGCCCAGAGGCTCTTGCTGCCGACCGCGTCAGGGCTCTCCGGCATCACGAGACCGGGACAGACGATGTTGGAGCGGATGCCGTGCCGGCCATGCTCCTTGGCGATGGTGCGCGCGAGCGCGACCTGGGCGGCCTTCGTGGCGCCGTACATCCCCTGCCGGATCTGACCGAACGCCGCGTCACTGGAGATCGTGACGATGGAGCCGCCTCCCTGCGCCTTCATCGGTCCGATCACCGCCCTCGAGCATTCCATTGTCGCGAAGAGGTTGACCTCGACGAGCCGCTGCCAGCGGTCGCGATCGAAGTCCTGCTCGACGAAGCACGGGACGCTCCATCCGGCGTTGTTGACCAGTACGTCGACCCCGCCCCAGAGCGTCTCGGCGAGTGCGACGACCGCATCGCCGGCGCCGACCTCGGTGAGGTCGAGGTCGCAGGTCTCCGCCGCCGAAGCGCCCAGCTCGAGCGCCTCCTTCTGCACGCGGACCGCCTGGTCCCCGTCGACGTCGCAGATCAGGATGCGGCTGCCCTCGGCGGCGAATCCGTGCACGATGCCGCGCCCGATGTTGGCCGCGCCGCCGGTGACGATCACCCGCGCGTCACGCAGTCCGAGGTCCATCGCTTCTCCCGGTGGTTGAGCTCGTCGAAACCCGTCGGTTGACGAGTTCAGCGTTTGAATCTATCTTCAAATAAAACCACTTGAGGAGCACTCTTGTCACCCCTGCTCGAAGGACGGTCCGCCGTCGTCACCGGTGCCGCCCAGGGCATCGGCCTGGAGATCGCCCGCCTGTTCACGTCGTACGGCGCGAGCGTGGTGCTGGCCGATCTGGACGGTGAGGCTGCCGAGAAGGCTGCCGCCGAGCTGACCGGCGGATCCGCCGTCGGCCTGCGCTGCGACGTCACGAGCGAGCAGGATCTGGACGCGGCCGTCGCCCGCGCGGTGAGCGCGTTCGGCCGCCTCGACGTCCTGGTCAACAACGCCGGCGTGACCGCGGACGCCTCGATGCTGAAGATGTCCCCCGCCGACTTCGACAAGGTCATCACCGTCCACCTGAAGGGTGCTTGGCTCGGCGTACGCGCAGCCGCCCCACAGATGCGGTCCCAGAAGTCCGGCTCGATCATCAACATGTCGTCGCTCTCCGGGAAGAGCGGCAACCCCGGCCAGACCAACTACAGCGCGGCGAAGGCCGGCATCGTCGGGCTCACCAAGTCCGCGGCCAAGGAGCTGGCCCACCACAACGTCCGGGTTAACGCGATCCAGCCAGGCCTTATCCGTACGGCGATGACCAGTGCCATGCCGCCGGAGGTCTTCGCCGAGCGCGAGGCCGCGATCCCGATGAAGCGGGCCGGCGAGCCGGCCGAGGTCGCAGGCGCCGCGGTGTTCCTCGCGTCCGACCTCTCGAGCTACGTCACCGGCGCCGTCCTCGAGGTCGGCGGCGGGAGGCTGATGTGAACCGGGTCCTCGTTGACGTCGACGGAACGGTCGGGCGCATCACGCTCAACCGGCCGGAGGTCATGAACGCAATCGACACGGCTCTCGCCACCGAGCTCGAGCACGCTCTACGCGAGCTCGACGCAGAGGACGACGTACACGTGATCGTCGTCCGCGGCTCGGGCGGCAACTTCTGCGCGGGCGGCGACGTCCAGGAGGTACGCCGGCTCAGCGAGCTGGGGCCCCAGGCGCTCGACGTGCTCTTCGCTGCCTTCAGGAGCGCGTGCACCAGCATCCGTGACATCGACACCCCCGTCATCGCGGTCGTCGAGGGCGTGGCCATGGCCGGCGGCTTCGAGCTGGTCCAGGCGGTCGACATCGCACTCGTTCGCGACGACGCCCGGCTCTCGGACAACCACGTGAACTTCGGCCAGATCCCCGGAGGCGGAGGCAGCCAGCGGCTCCCCCGCCTGCTCGGGAAGCAGCGGGCGCTCGGGCACCTGCTCAGCGGCGAGCGGCTCAGCGGCGCCGACGCCGAGCAGCTCGGACTAGCGACCCGGAGCTTCCCTGCGGAAGAGTTCGAGTCGTCCGCGGAGGAGTTCGTGCAACGGGTCGCGTCGAAGGACGCCCTCGCCCTGCGCACGATCAAGCGCCTCGTGCACGACGGCTTCGACCTGCCCCTCGAGGAGGGGCTCGACCTCGAACAGCGAGCAGTCGTCCAGCACATCACCGGCTCAGATGCCTTCGCCACCTTCGGAGAGAGGAGTGCGTCATGAGCGCACCCGTCGTCGTACACGAGGTCAAGGACGGCATCGTCCACATCGTCCTCAACCGCCCCGAGACCGCGAACGGGATGGACGTGTCCCTGCTCAAGGCCCTCCATGACGCCGTGATGGAGTGCCACAGCCGGCCCAACCTCCGCGTCGTCGTCCTCTCCGGGGCCGGCAAGCACTTCTGCGCGGGTGGTGACGTGAAGGATTTCGCCTCCAAGGGCGAGGGCCTCCCGGACTACCTGCGTGAGGCGACCGCCTGGCTGCAGAACGCCACCCGCGCGCTCATCGAGCTGCCTGCGCCGGTCATCGCCAAGGTGCAGGGGTACGCCGCCGGCGGTGGCGGTCTCGGGCTGGTCTGCGCATCCGACTTCGTGATCGCCGCCGACACCGCGCGCTTCATGTCCGGCGCCGTGCGCGTCGGCATGGCTCCCGACGGTGGCGTGACCGCGACACTGACCCAGCTGGTCGGCCTCCGCAAAGCCATGGACATCATCCTGACCAATCCGACACTCACGGCCGAGGAGGCTGCGTCCATCGGGCTGATCACTCGCGTGGCACAGGAGCACCACCTCGCCGCCGAGGTCGACGCCCTCGCCGAGTCGCTCGCCGAGTCGGCACCGCTCGCCCTCGCCGCAAGCAAGCGGCTGTTGTGGCGCGGGCTCGGTGCCTCCGTGCACGACGTACTCCCGGAAGAGGCCCGGACCGTGTCCGAGCTGTCCGGCACCGAGGATGCCCGCGAGGGTCTGGCAGCCGTGATCGAGCGGCGGGCCCCGAAGTTCGTCGGCCGATGACCACCGTCCTGACCGAGGACCACGGCGGCGTACGGGTCCTCACCCTCAACCGCCCTGATGTCCGCAACGCCATCGACATCGAACTGCGGGTCGAGCTCGGAGACGCACTCGAGAAGGCGATGGCCGAGCCCTCCGTGCGGGTCATCGTCCTCACCGGCGCCGGCCCGCTCTTCTGCTCCGGCGGGGACATCTCGACGATGCGGCGGATGGACGCCGACGAGGCGGCGCACCGGACCGAGCTGGCCCAGCGCGTGATCCGCGCGATCACCCAGGGCCCCAAGCCGGTCCTGGCGGCGGTGGAGGGCGGGGCGTTCGGCGCCGGTCTGTCGCTCGCCATCGCCTGCGACCGGGTCGTTGCCGCGGACGATGCGCGCTTCTCCGTGAGCTTCCAGCGGGTCGGCCTGGCTGGGGACATGGGGATCTTCGGCTCCCTCCCCGCCCGGATCGGGCCCTCCCGCGCGAAGCAGCTGCTGCTGTTCCCGACCGAGGTCCCCGCCGCCGAAGCCCTGACCATGGGCCTGGTGGACGCACTCGTCCAGCCGGGCGCCGCTCTCGAGGCTGCTCTGGCCGACGCGGCACGCCTCGCCGCAGGCCCGGCCCGGGCCTTCGCGGCCACCAAGAAGCTGCTCCGCATCTCCACCGACATACTGGCCGCCGAGGCGGCTGAGCAGGTGGAGCTGTTCGGCTCCGCCGACTTCGGCGAGGGCGTGGCGGCGTTCCACGAGCGCCGTAAACCTGTCTTTACAGAGCCGATCTGACCGAAAATCTTCCCTCACAAGTTCCTCACAACGTGAGGAACTCGTGAAGCGTCTTCCCAACGCTGAGCCCGAGGCGCACTGTTGTTCTTGAAGCGACTCGTCCTCCCAGTTTGAGCCGCCGAGCGGATGCGATGCCGGGCCCCGCCCTCCCACATAGTCGGGCGCCCGGCGCGCACGCTCCTCTCTTCTCTGGCCGAGACGCGTCTCCGGTCGAGGCGGCGTCCACGCACTCGCAAGCGAGCGAGAGCGCCGCGTGCCTCCCGCCGCGCTGCCGGCCCACCCACCGGATGACATCTCTCGGCCTGTCGGCTACTCTTTAATTAATTGAATTTCGATTAGAACTTCGAAGAGGGTAGCCGTGACCACCATCGACGACCGACCCGTCGCGCCGCCGCGCACGAGGTACTCCGAGCTCGCTCAGCCCACCCGCGTGCACAGCTCGCTCTACACCGACCCGACGGTCTTCGCCGAGGAGCTGGAGAAGATCTGGTACCGCACGTGGGTCTTCGTCGGCCACGAGAGCGAGGTGGCCAACACCAACGACTACGTGCGCAAGAAGCTCGGTCCGCAGGACGTGATCATGACGCGCGACCGGCACGGCAAGGTGCACCTGCTGCTCAACCGCTGCGCCCACCGTGCCAACCTCGTGTGCGACGACCAGCAGGGCAACTCGGCGTCGTTCCGCTGCCCGTACCACGGCTGGACCTACAAGAACGATGGCTCTCTGCTCGGCTACCCGTACAACAAGGGGTACGGCGGCAAGGGCCAGATCGAGCTCAGCCTCGGGAAGATCCGCACCGAGAGCTACCAGGGCTTCGTGTTCGGCACGTTCTCGAAGGACGGGCCGTCGCTGGAGGAGCACCTCGGCGCCGCGAAGGGCGAGATCGACCGCCTGGTCAACCTGGCTCCTGACGGCGAGGTCGAGCTGACCGCCGGCTGGCTGCGACACAAGACGCGCGCCAACTGGAAGCTGCTCGCCGAGAACGAGACCGACGGCTACCACCCGCAGTTCGTGCACGGTTCGGTCTTCAGCGTGACGGGAAGCCACATCGGCGAGCTCTACAGCGACGCGTCGTCAGCCGTCACGCGCGACCTGGGCAACGGCCACAGCGAGAACGACCTCCGACCCGAGTTCAACGCCGACGCCAAGCCGATGAAGTGGTTCGGCACCACGGAGGACAAGTTCCCCGAGTACGTCGCAGCGATCCGCGAGCGGTTCGGTCCCGAGGCCGAGCGCATCCTCATCGAGGGCGCCCCGCACGTGATGATCTTCCCGAACTTGTTCATCGCGGAGATCCAGGTCTTCATGATCCAGCCGGTCGCGGCGGACGAGTGCGTGCAGTACTCCACCGCCGTCCAGTTCAAGGGCGCCCCCGAGGCGATGAACCGCCGCATGGTGTCGCAGTCGATCGGCTCGGTCGGCCCGGCCGGCATGCTGCTCGCCGACGACACCGAGATGTACGAGCGCAACCAGCGCGGCCTGCAGGTGCGAGACCCCGAGTGGGTCGACATCCGCCGCGGCGTCGTACGCGAGTCGATCGACGACAACGGCTTCCGGATCGGAGCAGCCAACGACGAGATCGGCATGCGCGGTTTCTGGCGCCACTACGTGACCCTGATGGAGGACTGATGACTGTCACCACCGACATCGACATCCGCACCATCGAGCGCTTCGTCTACGAGGAGGCGCGGTACGCCGACGACCACGACTATGACGCGTGGGAGTCGCTGTGGACCGACGACGCGATCTACTGGGTGCCGGTCGACGGCGAGGGCACCGACCCGCTCCGGACGATGTCGATCATCTTCGACAACCGGAACCGCATCAGCACCCGGCTCAACCAGCTCCGCACCGGCAAGCGCTACTCACAGGCGCCCCGCTCCACGCTTCGGCGCATCGTGAGCAACGTCGAGGTCCTGGGTTCCGAGGGTGACGACATCGTCGTCGGCGCGAACTTCATCCTGCTCGAGGCTCGGGAGACGAAGAACGAGACGCTCGGCGGTCGGTACACCTACCGGCTTCGTCCGGACGGCGATGGCTTCAAGCTCGCCTACAAGAAGGTCGTCCTCGTCGGCAACGACAAGCCGCTGCCGTCCATGGGGTTCATCATCTGATGTTCTACATCGGCAATGAGTTCGCCGAGGTCAAGGTCGAGCTGGACGAGTCCGCCAACGGCGTACGCCTCAAGCTGACCGACGTACGGACCGAGCGCGTTCGCTTTCTCGACGCCCTCGAGCTCGAGACGCTGGTCTGGCTGAGCGAGGAGCGGTTGGATCAGCTCATGGACCCGTCCCACGACCGGTGGCGTGATGCCTGACCCCTTTCCGGTTGAGCTGAGCACTTGGATCAGGCCGGGCGACACCGTCATCTGGGGACAGTCGTGTGCCGAGCCGCTCACGCTCACGTCGGCGCTGTTCGCGCAGCGGCACGAGATCGGGCCCTTCCGGTGCTTCCTGGGGATCCCCGCGTCGGACACGGTTCAGCCGGAGTACGCCGACGCGGTGTCGTTCCTGTCGTACTGCGGGACGGGTTCGAACCGGAAGCTGTACGACGCCGGCGTGCTCGACATCGTGACGTCGCACTACTCGACCTTCGCGACCCTGTTTCAACAACTGCCGATCGACGTGGCGCTGGTGCAGGTCTCCCCCGCCAACCCCGACGGCACCTACAGCATGGGCCTGGCGCACGAGTACCTCGGATCCGCGATCGACGTTGCCCGCGTGGTCATCGCTGAGGTCAACGACCAGCTGCCGACGATTGCGGGCACGCGGCAGCTGCGACCCGACGAGATCGACGTACTCGTCCCCGTCTCTTACCGACCTCTCGAGCTGTTTGAAGCGTCACTTAGCGACGTGTCAGCGGCCCTGGGCCGGCAGGTCGCGGCAGTCATCCCCGACGGGGCGACCCTGCAGCTGGGCATCGGGTCGCTCTCGCAGTCGGTGACGGCGTCGCTCTACCGCCACCGCGACCTGCACATTCACTCCGGGATGATCAGCAACGGCGTCCTCGACCTTGTGGATGCCGGCGTCGTGAAGGGCGAGGTCGTCGGCGGTGTCCTGATGGGCACCATGCGGCTCTTCGAGCGGGTCGCCGGCGACGCGAGCTTCCAGCTGCGGCCCACGTCGTACACGCACTCGCTCGAGGTGATGGGCGGCATCGACCGCTTCGTATCGATCAACGGGGCTGTTGAGGTCGACCTGCTCGGCCAGATCAACACCGAGCGCGTCGGTTCGTCGTACGTCGGCGCCATCGGAGGCGGTCTGGACTTCGCGCGGGGCGCTGCCGCTTCGCCGGGTGGGATCCCGATCATCGGGCTGCCCTCGTCACGGATCGTGCCGCGGCTGACCGTACCCGCGTCGGTGCCTGCCGTCGAGGCGGGCGTCATCGTCACCGAGTACGGCGCCGCAGACCTTCGTGGACGCTCGCTGCCCGAGCGTGCTGAACTGCTGATCGGGATCGCCCACCCCGACAACCGTGACTCACTCGGTTTCGACAGGCTCAACCACCGGAGTTTCAATTGAGACGCGCTGCCATCGTCAGTCCCGTCCGCACCGCGGTCGGTGCCTTCGGAGGAGCTCTCCGCCCACTGGCCGCCGAGGACCTCGCCGCCGCGGCGATCCGTGCCGTCGTAGAGCGGTCCGGTATCGACCCCGCGCGTATCGAGGACGTGGCGTTCGCGCAGTCGTACTCCAACTCTGAAGCCCCGGCGATCGGCCGCTGGGCCGCCCTGCACGCGGGGCTCCCGGTCGAGGTCCCCGGGTTCCAGACCGACCGACGCTGCGGCGGCGGGGTCCAGGCCCTCGCGACCGCGGCGATGATGGTGCAGACCGGCGCCGCTGACGTCGTACTCGCCGGAGGCGTCGAGTCGATGAGCAACATCGAGCACTACACCCAGGGTGTCCGGTGGGGAACCCGCAGCGGCAGCCCGGTGCTCCACGACCGCCTCGACCGCGGTCGGGAGCGCTCACAGCCCGAGCACCGGTTCGGTCGGATCAGCGGGATGATCGAGACCGCCGAGAACCTGGCCCGCTCGCACAACATCTCTCGCGAGGCCGCCGACGAGTTCGCCGCCCGGAGCCATCAGCGCGCAGCCGAGGCCTGGAAGGACGGGCGCTTCGCCGACGAGGTCATCTCCGTGTCGGTGCCGCAGCGCCGGGGTGACCCGGTCGTGTTCGACCAGGACGAGGGCGTCCGACCCGACTCCACGGCCGCCTCGCTCGCCGGCCTCCGCACGATCATGCCGGGCGGGGTGGTCACTGCGGGCAACGCCGCCCAGCAGAACGACGCCGCCGCGGCCTGCCTCGTCGTGGCCGAGGACATGCTCGAGGATCTGCAGCCACTTGGGTTCCTGGTCGGCTGGGCCGCAGCTGGTTGCGAACCCGCCACCATGGGCATCGGACCGGTGCCGGCGACCGCGCGGCTGTTCGGCAAGACCGGGCTGTCCCTGGACGACATGGACCTGGTCGAGGTCAACGAGGCCTTCGCCTGCCAGGTGCTCGCGGTCTGCCAGGAGTGGGGCTTCGACGACTGGTCCCGGTTGAACGTCAACGGCTCGGGCATCTCGCTCGGCCACCCGATCGGCGCGACCGGCGTACGCATCATGACGACGCTGCTGCACGAGATGAACCGACGCGGCGCCCGCTACGGCCTCGAGACGATGTGTGTCGGCGGCGGACAGGGCATGGCCGCGATCTTCGAGGGGGTCGCGTGAGCGGCATCGTGTCCTACGGGACCTACCTTCCGCGCCACCGGCTCGGTGACCGCGTGGTCGCGTCGTACGACGAGGACGCGACCACCATGGCGGTGGCCGCGGCCCGCGCTGCAGGGGGTACGCCGAGCAGCGTCTGGTTTGCGACGACCTCACCGCCGTACCTCGACAAGACCAACGCCTCGATCCTGCACGCGGCTCTCGGCCTCCCCCGTGACCTCTTTGCAGCGGATGTCTTCGGTGCGCCGAGGTCCGCCATCGCAGCCCTTCGGGCCGCCTCCACGAGCAGCGGTCTCGCGGCCCTCGCCGACGTACGCGTCGGACTACCCGACTCGGCGGACGAGAAAGCGGGCGGCGACGGCGCCGCAGCCTTCGTCTTCGGCGAGACCGACACCATCGCCGACCTGCTCGCGACCGCGTCCTCGACCGTCGAGGTGCTCGACCGCTGGCGCTCCCCCGCATCGGCGAACGCCCGCGGCTGGGAGGAGCGCTTCGCGGCGGAGACGTTGCTGCCGTTGATCGACGACGTGAAGGAGCGGGCGCTGGGAGAGGCCGGGCTCGAGGCCGCCGACCACGTCGTACTCGTCTCCTCCAGCCCCGGAGTCCGCAAAGCTGCGCGTCGCATCTCCACGGCCACCAGCCCGATCGGCCATGCCGGCGCGGCGGACGTGGGCTTGGCTCTCGCCGCCGTGCTCGACGACGCCGCTCCCGGCGAGACGATCCTGCTCATCTCGGCGTCCGACGGCGTCGACGCTCTCGTCTTCCGGACCACGGAGCTGTTGCCGTCGCGGCGGCCGCAGCCCGTCTCCGCTCAACGCGCGGGCATCGCGGTCGAGTACACCCGCTACCTGACCTGGCGCGGGCTGCTGCACCGTGAGCCGCCGCGACGGCCGGAGCCCGAGGCACCGGCAGGCCCGCCGTCTGCTCGTGCCGCGGCGTGGAAGTACGGCTTCACCGGCTCGACCTGCACCAAGTGCGGGTTCGTGCACCTCCCACCCGCGAGGGTCTGCAAGTCGTGCGGCGCCGCCGACCTGATGGAACCCGTCTCGCTCTCCGACGCGAGCGGCACCGTGGCGACGTACACCGTCGACCACCTCGCCTACTCGCTGTCGCCCCCGGTGATCCAGGCGGTGATCGACTTCGACGGCGGCGGCCGGTACACCCTCGAGGTGGCCGACGCGCAGCCCGACGAGCTCGCTGTCGGACGTCGCGTCTCGCTGAGCTTCCGTCGCCTGTTCACCGCGAACGACGTACACAACTACTTCTGGAAGGCTCGTTTGCTATGAGCTCCCGTGGCATCAAAGATCGAGTAGCGATTGTCGCGATGGGTTGCACCAGTTTCGGCGAGCACTGGGACAAGTCGGCCGACGACCTCATCGTGGACGCCGCGCACGACTGCTTCGCGGACGCCAAGCTCACCCTCGACGACGTCGACGCCTTCTGGCTCGGCACGCTCGCCTCGGGTCAGTCCGGGATGACGCTGAGCAAGGCGCTGCCGATCGACTACAAGCCGGTCACCCGCGTCGAGAACTACTGCGCCACGGGCTCCGAGGCCTTCAGGAACGCCTGCTACGCGGTCGCGTCCGGCGCGTACGACGTGGTGATGGCGGTCGGCGTCGAGAAGCTGAAGGACTCGGGCTTCTCCGGACTGCTCCGATCCGACCCACCCGGTGACGGCACCGCCCCTGAGCTCTCACTGACCGCACCGGCAGCGTTCTCGCTGCTCGACCCGGCGTACTGCGCGAAGTACGGCGTCTCTGCGGAAGACATGCGCGCGGCGATGACCCATGTCGCGTGGAAGAACCATGTCAACGGCGCCCGCAACCCGAAGGCGCAGTTCCGGGCCGAGGTGAGCAAGGAGAAGATCGACGCCTCACCGCGGGTGGCCGGACGGCTCGGCATCTTCGACTGCTCGGGAGTCTCCGACGGCGCCGCCTGCGCGGTGATCGTGCGCGCCGAGGACGCCCACCTGTACACAGACAAGCCGATCTACGTGAAGGGGCTCTCGCTTGCCGCGGGCTCCGCCCGCGAGGCCGCCGACCCGGCGTACGACTACACGACGTTCCCCGAGGTCGTCCGGGCTGCCGAGGACGCCTACGCCCAGGCCGGCATCACCGACCCCGCGACGCAGATCGACCTCGCCGAGGTGCACGACTGC
>DATILB010000065.1:0-6067 GCA_035477015.1 Nocardioidaceae bacterium
GACGTCACGACCACCGCGCAGGTGAAGGGCTACGAGAAGGGCAACCTCGTGTTCGTCCTTCTCGTCGCTCAGACGGTCCAGGTCTTGCTGCTCGCCGTCGCGGTCTATGTCTTCTTCGTGGTCTTCGGTGCCGTTGCCATCCGCGAGCCGGTGATGGAGTCGTGGCTCGGGGAGGGCGAGGTGCACTGGATCTTCGACGGCTGGAAGGTCCTGAGCTGGGAGCTGCTGCAGGTTGCGACCTTCCTGGCCGCCTTCGCGGGCCTCTACTTCACCGTGTACGCCGTCAGCGACGAGAACTACCGTCGGCAGTTCTTCACGTCCCTGATGCGTGAGCTGGAGCGTTCGGTCGGTGTCCGCACGGTCTACCGGCTGCTGAAGGACGGCTGAGGGTCCGGTCCCCTGGCTGCCAAAGTAAAACCACCCGAACGGTCCATGCCGGTGGCCGGTTGGCTGGCTAGGTTCATGAGAGTCATTGCCCCGAACAGAACGGATAGTCTCGTGGATCGAAAGTTCCCTCGCACCACCTACGCCAACGTTGCGGCCACGCTCGCACTCGCGGTGTCTCTGTCAGGCACGGCGTACGCCGCCGCCACAATCAGGAGCGGTGACATCGTCGACGGGCAGGTCAAGACCCGGGACCTCGCCAAGAACGCGGTGAAGTCGGCCAAGGTCAAGGACGGCTCGCTGCTCCGCAAGGACCTCAAGGCCGGGCAGGCCGACCCGATCGCCTACCACGCCCGAGAGACCGACCCCTCCTTCCAGAACCTGCCCACGAGCACTCCTGTCCAGCTGGGCAGCATCAACGTCCCGGCCGGGAAGTACGTCGTCTTCGCCAAGGCACTGGTCAACTCGAACACCGACGCCTTCTCGAAGATCTTCTGCTCGTTGACCGGAAGCGACGAGGTTGACGACTTCTCCGACGGCCTGACGATGGGTTCCGCGACCACGGACGACCGCGAGATCATCAGCCTCGCAATCGCGCCGACGTTCGCGACGGCGGGCACCATCGCGCTGACCTGCACCTCGGAGCTCACGTCCGCCAACGCCGGCAAGATCGCCATCACGGCCATCAAGGTTGGACAGCTGACGAACACCGTCATCGTCCAGTGACGCGCTCGGGTGCGGCCGGCCAAGCTGGCTGGCCGCACCCCGGCTCGCTCAGGACTTCGTGTCCGCGGCGTCACGTAGTGACCACACGAGCGGCCAGGCACCCTCTGAGGTGTTGCTCATGACCGTTGCCGTGTGGCCGGTCGTCGGGTCACGACGGCTCCAGAACGAGGCGCCGGCGTCGTACCCGGTCAGCCAGACGCCCGGTCCTTCGGCGTCCAGCCAGAAGCCCAGGCCGTAGCGACCGGACTCCTCTGGCACGTCGGAGCGCGGCGCCACCATCTCGTCGATGACGTCTCTTGGCAGGATGCGACCGCCGAACAGGGCGTCCCAGAACCGCTCCATGTCGGCCAGCGTCGAGTACATCCCACCGTCCCCGTTGCCGAGCACCGGCAGGTGGAAGACGTTGGTGCGGCCGTCCTCGAGGTAGCCAAGGGCTGCATCACCGGGGAGCCGGTCGGAGCGAAGGAAGCCGGACTCGACCATGCCGGACGGAGCGAGCACAACGTCGCGCACGAGGTCGTGGTAGCCCATGCCGGACGATCGTTCCGCCAGCAGCGCCAGGACGATGAACCCGCCGTTGCAGTAGGAGAAGGCAGAGCCTGGCGCGAACTTCTGCGCGAAGCCGCCGAGCATCGGGACGAAGGCCTCGGTGGAGTCGAGCTCGTGCACCGGCCGCGTCATGGCGTAGTCATCGATGTCGCCGGGGAGGTCCTCGTCGAGGTAGTCACCGATGCCTGACCGATGGGCGAGCAGGTGCTCGACGGTGACGGCGTCGTCGACCAGGGGCAGGTCCTCACCGAGGAGCGACCGCGCGGTCGTCGCCAGCGAGAGGGTGCCGTCGCGGACGAGGCTCATCACCACGAGGGCGGTCATGGCCTTGTTGCCGCTGGCCAGCCCGAACTTCGTGTCGAGGGTGTTCGCGATGCGGTGGGCGCGGTCAGCCTCGCCGTACGCCGCCTTCCACTCACCGAGCTGGACCGCCCCCGTGAAGCCCTTCTCCGCGGCGAGGGCGTCAAGGGCGACCGTGTCGAGGTCAGCCATTGACGGTCACCGGTACGCCGGACAGCGCGGCGTTGCCAGTCATGTCCAGCAGCTCGGGATCGGTCAGGTCGTTGATCGAGACGCCCGGGACGGTCGCCGCATGGGTCATCCCGGTGCCCGGCTGCTGGTGGCCGTAACCGTGGGGGAGTGACACGACCCCGCGCATCATGTCGTCGGTCGCCTGCACCTCGACCGACACCTTGCCGACCCGGGACGCGACGGTGACGACGGCGCCGTCGGCGATCCCGCGGTCGTCCATGTCCAGCGGGTGCATGAGGAGCTGGTGGCGCGGCTTGCCCTTGGTGAGGCGCTCGGCGTTGTGCATCCAGCTGTTGCAGTCCCGCTGATGCCGGCGGCCGATCAGGACCAGCTCGCCTTCACCGGGTCCTTCGACAGCGGCGAGTCGGGCGAGGTCCTCGAGCAGTCGCGGCTGGGCCAGGTTGATCCGCTTGTCCTTGGTCTGCAACCGGCCGGGCAGGCTCGGCCGTAGCGGCCCGAGGTCGATGCCCTCCGGGTGTTGCTTCAGCTTGCGGACCGAGAGCTTGGAGGAGCCGGTCCGCAGCAGCAGGTCGACGATCCGGGCGGGGGAGCTGCGCAGCCGCGCCTGGGTCTTGGCCCACTGCTTCCAGCTCTGCTTGGTGCCGAGCCGACGCTGGACCCGGAAGGCGATCTCCCGGTAGATCTCCCAGTCGTGCATCGTCCCTTCAGGCTTGGGGAACACGGCCGGAGTGAAACGTGCCGTGTTGCGTACGGCGAGGGCGTGGAACGCGAGGTCGTAGTGGTCCCGCTCGAGAGCCGTGGTCGGCGGCAGGATCACGTCGGCGTGCCGGGTCGTCTCGTTGACGTAGATGTCGATCGCGAACATGAAGTCCAGCCCGGCGAGGCCCTCACCGAGCCGCTTCCCGTCCGGCGTCGACAGGACGGGGTTGCCGGACAGGGTAGCCATCGCCCGGATCTGGCCCTTGCCCGGCGTGAGGATCTCGTCGGCCATCGTCGACACGGGAAACTCGCCGCCGACCTCGGGCAGGTCGCGGACTCGGCTGCGGTACTTGTCGATGTGGCCCCGGCCGATGAGCCGGCGTCCGACGATGTCGATGGCGGGCTCGGTCAGCATCACGCCGCCCTCGCGGTCGAGGTTGCCGGTCACCGCGTTGAGGCACTGGATCGCCCACTGGCACAGCGCGCCGAACGCCTGTGTGGAGACGCCGAGCCGTCCGTAGAGGGCGCCGGCGCCGCTGGCGACGTACTCCCGGGTGATGCGCCGGATCGTCTCCGCAGGGACTCCGCTGAGCTGCTCGGCACGCTCCGGTGTGTACGCCGTGACGGCGGCCTCGATCTGCGCGACACCGTCGACGTACGCCGGGACGCTGGTGAGGCGTTCGGCGAAGACCGTGTGCAGCATCGCCAGCAGGATGTGGACGTCGGTGCCGGGCCGGACGAAGACGTGCTCGTCGGCAACCTTGGCGGTCTCGGTGCGACGGGGGTCGAAGACGACCATGCGGCCGCCGCGGGCGTGCAGCTCGCGCACCCGGCCGGGGAAGTCCGGCACCGTCATCAGGCTGCCGTTGGAGGCCATCGGGTTGCCGCCGAAGATGACGAAGTACTGAGTGCGGTCGATGTCCGGGATCGGGATCAGGAGCTGGTGGCCGTAGAGCAGGTGCGAGGTGTACTGGTGCGGCAGCTGGTCGACGGACGTGGCGCTGTAGATGTTGCGGCTCCGGAACGTGCGCAGCATCGCGGGCATGTGCGTCTGCGACCCGAGGCTGTGCACGTTGGGGTTGCCCAGGTAGATGCCGACCGCGCTGGTGCCGTGCTCCTTCGAGATGCGCGCGATGTTGTCGGCCACCAGGTCGAAGGCCTCATCCCACCCGATCTCGACGAAACCGTCCGCGGTCTTGCGCACCGGGCGACGAAGCCGGTCGGGGTCGCTGTGGATGTCGCCGATGGCCACGCCCTTGGGGCAGATGTGGCCGCGAGAGAGCGGGTCGGCCTGGTTGCCGCGGACGCCAGTGACCTGGCCGTCCTCGATCGTCAGCTCGAGGCCGCAGATCGCCTCGCACAGGTTGCACACGCCCAGTGCCTTTGTCATGTGACCAGTCGTCATGGGGTCAGTCAAACACCCGTCACCGACGCTGGGCACCTACCTGGCAGGTAAGCGGCTCGGTGACCGGTTAGAGTCCCGGCCATGACCGACGCGAACATCGCCGTGGTGCGCGACTTCCTCGAGTCCATGGCTGCCGCCGACTCTGCCGCTGCCACCAGCCTCCTGTCCCCGGATATCGAGTGGCGCAACACGGGGCTCCCCACGTTCCGCGGGAAGCGGGTGCACGGGATGATCCGCGACATGGAACGACGCAGGATCGGCTTCGGCGCCGAGGTCCATGCGATCGCAGCGCAGGGGGACCAGGTGCTCACCGATCGGACCGACTACCTGTGGAAGGGACCGGTGAAGACCGGGTTCTGGGTCCGGGGGACGTTCACGGTCCGCGACGGGCTGATCACCCTCTGGGACGACGCCTTCAGCATGGGCAGCGTCCTGAAGGGCTTCGTGACGCGATGAATCCGTGGGTGGGTGTCCTCCTGGTCGGCGTCGTGGTCATCGTGGGCGCGCTGCTGCTCATCATGACGACCAGCCGGTCCGACTCGTCCGCGTCCGCGGAGCGTGCTGAGCTCGCCGCCCTTCGCGCGCTCGTGGCCGAGCTCAAGGACATGGCCTACGACCACCGCGAGCTCGACTCCTCGCTCGCCGTCCTGTTCACCGACCGCATCCGCAGCTACGAGCGGCAACAGCGCGAGCTGCCGTGACCCGCTCGAACCGAAAGGCAGCAGCCGTGTCTCAGCCCAACCTCCCCCTCAACGCCGGCGCTGCCCGGACCGTCATCCGGATCCTCGGCTGGGCGGGTGCCCTCGTCGGCTTGGTGCTCGTGCTGCTCGTCTTCGTCCGGCCGTCGTCCATCTCGACCGCCCCCGACCAGGTCGCGCTCCACTACAAGGGCGGCGCCTTCACCAGCAAGCGTTTCTCGGACTGCATCGCCCCCTCGAACCGTGAGTTCGACGGCCCGGGCGACTCGCACTTCGCGTACCCGGCTTCGCAGACCAACTTCGTCTTCGACGCCTCCGGCGGCGACGGTACGTCGATCACGTTCGTCACCAAGGACGGCATCGAGATGGCCGTCGAGGGCGTCGCGAACTTCCTGCTGAACACGTCGTGCGAGCCGATGACGATCGGCAGCACGACGTACAAAGGTGGCGCGTTGCAGCGCTTCCACGAGCTCATCGGCAACCGCTACATCGCCTACATGACCTCCGACGGACTCCGGTCGCCGGGTTGGAGCACGATGCTCTCGGTCTACATCGCGCGACCGCTCGACACGGCGATCGACCGCGCGGGCCAGAACTACACCTACACCGAGCTCTACACGGACCCCATCAAGAAGGCCAAGTGGGAGGCAGACGTCCTCGAGTTGCTGCCGGACCTGGTCGACCGGCAGACCGATGGCGACACGGCGTTCTTCCAGAACTTCGCGATCACCCTGCAGAAGCCCGAGCCGCCCCAGACGATCAAGGACGCGCTGGTCAAGCAGCAGGAGGCGGTCGCCCGTGCCAAGGCGGCCGAGGCCGAGGCGGCAGCGCGAGAGGCCGCTGCCCGGGCGCAGATCGCGGTGGAACGGGCCGAGGCGGCCAAGATCTTCGAGCGGATCAAGGTGTTGGGCCGCGACGGCTACCTCAAGCAGTACGCCATCGACCACGGGCTCAACCCGTTCCAGCCGTCGACCCAGGGGCTAATCACCGGCCCCTAGCGAGCCGGTTTCAGCCGATTCGTTGAATCCCCAGGGCCGCTGATAACATCGTGCGGTTGCCGTCTAACGGCCGCGGATCGAGAGTGCCCGGGTGGATGTGCCCCGGGGCGCCGCGC
>DATILB010000066.1:0-7818 GCA_035477015.1 Nocardioidaceae bacterium
ACCGAAGACCCAGAGCGCCACGAGCTCGATGGTGAGCACGACCGCTTGTGCGGTCACGTTCCCGCTGAAGATCGCGGTCGGCAGGTTCCCGAGGGTCATGCCGATGGGCGCTAGCGCCCCAGCCACCAAAGTGCGCCAGACGAGACCGATGCCGCGGGCGTCACCGACGAGTCGTACGACGAGGTAGGTCATCACCCCGAACGACACCGACGAGAAGAGCAGGATGCTGTTCAGCGGCACCGAGTCGAGCAGCGGATGGTTGGCGTCGTTCTCGAGGTTCCACGCCCACCACTTCAGCTGCGGCCCGAGCTGGTCGAAGACCTCGTAGAACGCCTGGCACACGAGCGCCACGCACACGGCACCGACCAGCGGGCCGCGTCGCCGGAAGACTCCGAGCGAGCGGACCACCTCGTAGGCCAGTTGGCTCAGCGCCGGGTAGATCGCCACGATGTAGAGCGGCAGCCGGTCGAACATGAACTGCACCGTGAAGGTGTTGTGCACGAAGACGATGCCGACGGTGTCCTCGAGCCCGAACCAGCCCGGGAAGTAGAGCGGCGGCTCGATGACGAAGAGGTAGACCAGCGACGCGCACCAGAGGGCAAGGTTCGTCGGGTCCCCTTGCCGGAGGCGTCGTACCGCGTGGACCAAGGCGAAGACAGCGCCGGCGATGATCGTCAGCTCGAGGATCGGCAACGTCCAGTTGGCGAGCTCGCCCGGATCCCGGAACGTCACGACCGGGTTCGTGTCGTGGCATGAGAAGCCGAGGTACGTCGTGAGCCGCTCAGCCGTGCTGTCGCAGGTTGCGCTCACCTCAGGCCGCCGTCAGACCACGAAGAGGGGCAGCGTCTTGCGGGTCTGGAACTCGAACGTCGCCCCGCGGCTGAACTTCGTCAGCTGCACCGCCTCCGCCTCAGGAGCAGGGGTGGCGGTCTCGACGATGCGGGCCGTCCAGCTGTCGGCGTCGCCGGTGATCTCGACGTCGAGGCAGGCGTTCACGCCACGGACGATCGCCTGCAGCGCCTCTGGGTGCTCGGGGTCGATCAGCGACACCCAGGCGCCGTCGTCGTGCGCGGCGGATCGGGACACCGTCACCGTCGCACCATCGCGCGTGAAGTCGACGTAAGCCGCCGGGTTCATCACCGGGTGCAGCGCGAGCACGAGGGCCGCGTCCTGCGGCGTACCCATCAGGCCGAACGCTCGCGCCAGTCGCTCGGCCGCCATCCCAGAGTGGCCGATCAGCTGGTTGCGTACGACGCGCTGGAACTGGTCGTCGTCCTTGGCTCGAGCACGTACGGCGTGCACGAACGACAGGTTGAGGAGGTGCTGCTGGATCGCGACCTCGTCGGCGATCCGAGCCAGCGCCGAGTGTGCGAAGCCGGCGAAGTCGATGTCGCTGACCAGGTCGCCGCTGTAGTCGGTCGCTCCCGGCTCGGCGTGGTCGATCGGGTCGAGGTCAAGCGAGCCGACCTTCAGGGCAGCAATCACGGCCAGGTGCGGGCTGGGCTGGGTGTCCTCCGACGAGGAGTCGATGTCGACGGTCCACGCACAGTGCGGGTGCTGGTCGGACGGCGTACGCGGCGGGCGGTGGATCGGCCGCATCCGCGCCTTCGGGTTGGTGGCGACGGCGGTCGCGTCGAAGGTCGGGTCCTCGATGTCGTGGCACATGTTCTTGACCATGTGGTCGCCCATCGGCTCGACGTCGAGCAGGGCGCCGCAGTGGTCGAGGTGGAAGCCACCGTGGTACGGGTCGTCGGCGTTGACCCAGTAGCGGAAGTCCATGAACTGCGGGGGAGCGCCGATCTCGAGCTGCATGCCCTTGAAGATCGTGACGACGTCGTCGCCCTCGAACTGCAGCGCGCGCTGCATGCGCTTGGTGTAGACCGGGCTGGCGGCCATCCACTCCTCGATGGCGATCTGCGTCATCTCGTCCGGACCCCACTCGGCCAGCGCGTAGGCCATGCCGGCGCGGTCGATGAGGTGGCCGATGAGCAGGAGCTCGGGCACCAGGACCGCGAGCTCGTCGCGGCTCAGCTGGGAGTAACGGCTGGCCATGGACTGACTCTAGACACATGTCCAGTTAGTTGTCCAGAATAGGGCGGTGGCAACAAAACTGGTGATGGGTGCGAGCGGTTTCCTCGGCTCTCACGTGACGCGGCTCCTGGTCGAGCGCGGCGAGACGGTACGGGTGTTCCTGCGCGAGACGAGCTCGACGCGCGGGATCGACGACCTCGACGTCGAGCGGGTGTACGGCGACCTCACCGACGCCGAAGCGGTCCGCACGGCGATGGCCGAGGTCGATGACGTCTTCTACTGCGTCGTCGACACCCGATCCTGGTTGCGCGATCCAGCTCCGCTCTTCCGCACGAACGTCGAAGCACTGCGCGGCGTACTCGAGGTCGCCGTCGAGGCCGGTCTGCACAGCTTCGTCTTCACCAGCTCGATCACGACGCTCGCCCGCAACCCCGAGCGACTGGTCACCGAGGACGACCCGCACAACTGGCTGAAGCAGGGCGGCGCATATGTGCGCTCGCGCATGGAGGCCGAGGAGCTGGTGCTGACCTACGCACGGGACCGCGGCCTGCCCGCAGTCGCGATGTGCGTGTCGAACACCTACGGCACCGGCGACCACCAGCCCACCCCACACGGCAGCCTGGTCAAGGCCGCCTCCCGCGGAAAGCTGCGCTGGTACATCCGCGGCGCCGCGTCCGAGGTCGTCGGGATCCGGTCCGCCGCCCAGGCGATGGTGCTCGGGGCGGAGAAGGGCCGGGTCGGGGAGAGGTACGTCGTCAGCGAGCGGTACCTCTCGATGCGGGAGCTGCACGACGTCGCCGCAGCCGAGGGTGGCCAGCCGCCGATGAAGATCGGAGTCCCGTACGCCGTGATGTACGCCGCCGGCTTCGTCGGCGACGTGCTTGCCCGGGTGCTGCGCCGCGACGTGCCGCTGAACCGGTCCAGCGTGCGGCTGATGAAGGTCTACACGCCGGTCGACCACAGCAAGGCGGAGCGTGAGCTGGGCTGGGAGCCCGCCCCGACGCCGGACGAGATCCGCGAAGCAGTCGCGTTCTACAACAAGAAGGAGAGGGCGCGTTCGTGAGCCCGCAGCAGACCATCCTCGTCACCGGAGCGTTCGGCAACGTCGGCCGCTACACCGTCCAGCGGCTCGTCGAGCACGGCTATCGCGTGGTCGCGACCGACGTACGTTCGGACAAGTCCGAGAAGTCCGCGAGGGCGACACCCGACCTCGACGTCCGTTGGCTCGACCTCCGTGACGCCTCCGCTGTTGCCGCGCTCGTGGCCGATGTCCGCCCGGACGCCGTGCTGCACCTCGCGGCCGTGATCCCGCCGATCGCGTACGCGCACCCGGCTCTCGCCGAAGCCGTGAACGTCGGGGGTACGGCGAACGTCGTGGCGGCCGTGCAGCAGCTGGAGAGGTGCCGGCTGGTCTTCGCTTCCTCCATTGCCGTGTACGGCGCCCGCAACCCGCATCGTGAAGAGGTGCTGACCGCCGCGACGCCGAGCAACCCGCGCGATGTGTACGGCGCACACAAGGTCGCGGCTGAAGCGATCGTCACCGGCTCTTCCCTGGACTGGGTGATCCTCCGGCTGGGTGGCGTGATGTTCCCGGAGATGTCGGTTACTGCCGATGACGACATCGTCTACCTCGAGGGGCTGCTGCCGTCGGATGGACGGATCGAGACCGTCGACGTACGCGACGTCGCCGCTGCCTTCGTCTCCGCGATCGCGGCGAAGTGCGTCGGCAAGGTGCTGCTCATCGGTGGCGGCCCGGGCAACCAGCTCACCCAGGAGCAGGTCGGCCGAGGGATCACGTCGGCGATGGGCCTGCGGAACGCTCTCTCCCAGGGACGTCCCGGCGACCCGGGCGATGACGACGCTTGGTTCGTCACCGACTGGATGGACACCGCGGAAGCCGAAGCGCTGCTGCGCTTCCAGTACCGCTCGTTCGACGACACGATGGCCGACCTTCGTGCCTCCATCGGTCCACTCCGCCCGGTGCTGACCGTGGCGAGCCCGCTGGTGAAGGTCTTCCTCTGGTGGCGCTCGCCGATGCGAGGCTCGCAGGCGACGTACGCCCCGCTGTGGCCGTCCGTCGAGAAGCGGTGGGGTGCGGGAGCCCTATCGCCGGTCGAGCCGGAACGTCGCCCCTAGGGCGACGGACGCGTCGAGACCAACCGCACCCGAGGGTCTACCCAGCCGCGGACAGCTGCCCGTGGTCCGGTTCCGTCGCAGCTCACCAGGGTCTCGACGCTTTGCTCGCCCAGGGGCTCGCGTCAGGCTCGACCACCGGAACGTCGGCTCAACCGGCGGTGTGGCTTCGCGCGAGCTCTCGCTGCTGGGCCACGAAGCGGGTCGCCATGCGCTGCATGGTGTTCGGCGCGAGCCGGCTGAACAGCCAGATCGCGCGAGAGGACCGTGGCGCGACGACGATGTGCCGGTTCGCCGCGACGGCGTCGAGTACCTGGTCGACGAGCTTCTCGGGGCTGAGCGGATGGCGCACACCTTGGCCGGCGAGGAAGTAGTCCCTTCCCCGCACCGCCCCGATCGCGCCCTTGTCGAGCAGGGGAGTGTCGGTGGCCGCCGGACAGACCACGGTCACGCCCACGCCGTACGCCGCAGCTTCGGAGCGCAGCGCAAGGGAGAGGCCGACGACGGCATGCTTGGTCATCACGTACGGCGTGAGCAGGCCGGCAGCGGTGAGGCCACCCATCGAGGCGGTGTTGACGATGTGGCCGCTGCCCTGGTTGATCATCTGCGGGTAGGCGGCCGCGATGCCGTGCACGACACCACGGATGTTGATGTCGATGATGGCGTTCCACTGCGCGAGGGTGACGTCCTGCAGCTCGCCGATCCACTGGATGCCGGCGTTGTTGAAGATGAGGTCGATGCGACCGTGATCGCTGACCACCGAGTCGACGACGGTCTGTACGGCGGCCGCATCCGTGACATCGAGCGGGACCGCGCGCGCTGAGCCAGGCCCGCTCGCCGAGGCGACGGTCGCGGCGGCGGCCGCGAGGTCGATGTCGGTGCACATCACCCAGGCGCCGCGCGCGACCAGCCCGCGGGTCAGGGCTGCGCCGATCCCTGAGCCGCCCCCGGTCACGATCGCGGTCTTGCCCCGGAAGTCGTAGGAGGACGTCATCCGAACGCCCTCTCCACGTGGCCGAGCAGGTCGGGGTAGCGCTTCAGGTGCGCACCGCCGTTGATGTCGAGCACCTCGCCGGTGATCCAGCGCGACTCGGCCGAGACCAGGAAGCGGATCGCCGCGGCGACCTCCTCGGGCTCACCGGAGCGGCCGAGGGGCGTGTTCTCGAGGTAGTCCTCGCGGATGCCGGGGATGTCCATGGCCGGCGCGGTCAGGGGCGTGACGACGAGGCCGGGGGAGACCGCGTTGACGCGGACACCGCGCGGGCCGAGCTCGAGCGCGGCCACCTGCGTGAGGCTGACCAGCCCGGCCTTCGACGCGCAGTAGGGCGCCATCCCGGCTCCAGGCTGCCGGGCGTTGAGCGAGGCGACGCTGACGATCGAGCCGCCGTCGGCGATCGTGCGAGCCGCGTGCTTGAGCACGAGGAAGGCGCCGGTCAGGTTCACGTCGATCACGCGGCGGAACTCTGCGACGTCGAGGTCCGCGACCCGGCCGAGGGTGCTGACGCCGGCGCAGTTGACCACCGCGCCGAGCGGTCCCGGAAGGTCGGCGAAGAGCGCAGCCACCGAGTCCTCGTCGGTCACGTCGACCGCGACGACACTGTCGCCGCCGGACACATCGGCAACGACCACCTCCCAGCCGGTCTCGCTGAGGAGCGCGGCGACGGCGGCGCCGATACCGGACGCACCGCCGATCACGATGACAGTCTGACTAACGTCTGTTTCTATTGACACGCGTCAAAACTAGCGGGCAGGCTGGGGGCAGCACCACCCCCGAAAGGAAAAAAGATGAGCGAGCGACCCACCGTTGCCGTGATCGGCTCCGGCATCAGCGGACTGACCACCGGCAAGATGCTCGGCGACTATGGCGTGCCCTACACCTGCTTCGAGATGTCGGACCGCATCGGCGGCAACTGGGCGTTCGGCAACCCCAACGGGCACAGCAGCGCGTACCGCTCGCTGCACATCGACACCTCGAAGCATCAGCTGTCCTTCAAGGACTTCCCGATGCCGGACTCCTATCCGGACTTCCCGCACCACACCCAGATCAAGGACTACCTCGAGTCGTACGCCGAGGCGTTCGACCTCAAGGACAACATCGAGTTCGAGAACGGCGTCGTGCACGCGCGTCGGCTGCCTGATGGTGGCTGGGAGCTCGACACGCAGCGCGGCGAGACCCGGCGCTTCGACGTACTCGTCGTCGGCAACGGCCACCACTGGGACCCGCGCTTCGCCGACTTCCCCGGTGAGTTCACCGGCGACTCGATCCACTCGCACGCCTACATCGACCCGCGTACGCCGTTGGACCTCTACGGCAAGAGGATCCTGGTCGTGGGCATCGGCAACAGCGCGGCCGACATCGCGGTGGAGGTCTCGTCCAAGTCGCTGGCGAACAAGGTCACGCTGTCGACCCGCTCGGGTGCCTGGATCGTGCCGAAGTACATCGCCGGCCGGCCGGCAGACAAGTACTACCGAACCTCTCCGCACATCCCGCTGTCGTGGCAGCGCAAGGTGGCCGGGTTCGTCCAGCCTGTGACCGCAGGGCGCTCTGAGCTCTGGGGCCTTCCGAAGCCGAACCACGGCTTCTTCGAGGCGCACCCCACTCAGTCGGTCGAGCTCCCGTTGCGGTTGGGGTCGGGCGACATCATCCCGAAGGGCAACGTTGATCGCCTCGACGGTCGCACCGTGCACTTCGAGGACGGCACCGGCGACGACTTCGACGTGATCATCTACGCGACGGGGTACAACATCACCTTCCCGTTCTTCGACCCGGAGTTCCTGAGCGCGCCGGCCAACCGCTTCCCGCTCTTCAAGCGGATGTTCAAGCCCGGGCTCGACGACCTGGTCTTCGTCGGGTTCGCCCAGGCAGTGCCAACGCTGTTCCCGTTCGTCGAGGCCCAGGCGCGTCTGGTCGCCGCCTACTGCGCGGGCGTCTATCGGCTGCCGGCCGAGGACGAGATGGAGACGGTCATCAAGGCGGACGAGGCGAAGTTCATCGGCCACGTCATCGACACCCCACGCCACACCCAGCAGGCCGACTACTTCATCTATGAGCACGACCTGCGCACCAAGGAGATCCCGCACGGTCGTGACCGGGCCGTGCGCCTCGGTGCGCCGGTGCTCGCCGGGAGGGCCGGATGACCCCGCAGGCAAGGCTCGACCGACGCGGACCGCAGCGGGGCGACGTACGCCGTGAGGCTCTGCTCGAAGCGCTGTCCGAGCAGCTGCTCGAGGTCTCGAGCCTCGACGCGATCAATGTCGCTGACATCACGAAGCGTGCGGGTGTCAGCCGCTCGGCCTTCTACTTCTACTTTGAGAACAAGGCGTACGCCGTAGCCGCACTCATGGGCGAGGTGTACGACGGAGCAGCCGCTGCGTCCGAAGTCTTGATGAGCCAGGAGGGCACTCCCAGAGCCCGCCTGCAGCAGATGCTGACGGGGCTGTTCGACGTCATCGGCGCGCACCAGCACCTCTACCGCGCGATGCTCGACGCCCGTGGGACCGACGAGACGGTCCGCAAGATGTGGGACACCGACCGCGAGTCCTTCGTCGAGCCGGTCGCGGACCTGATCCGAGCCGAGCGGGCCGCTGGACACGCGCCCGAAGGTGCCGAGGCCTCGGCGCTGGCCACCGTCCTGCTCGACCTCAACGACCGGG
>DATILB010000067.1:0-5542 GCA_035477015.1 Nocardioidaceae bacterium
TGAACACGGCGTGCTACGCCGAGGGACCCGACACGCACTTCGAGATGCGGGTGAACGGCCAGTACGCCGGCAGCGGCGAGTGCACGCCCGGTGAGCCTCCGACGCGGTTGAACGCCGTGGGCTTCTCCTCCGTGCCCGGCCCAGGTTCGCCCTGGAAGGGCATCACCTCCAACGGTGGGCCGTTCAACCTGGAGGTCTACACCACTCAGGGTGATCGAGGGCCCCGGGTCACCGACGACACAGCGCGGCTGATGGCCGGGGTGTACCGACTCCCGGAGCCGCTCGACGTCGTACAGGGCAACGCTGTGTACGAGCAGGAGTACTTCGAGGGGCGCACCTGGGAGTTCGAGTCGATCGGCGAGTCGCCCGAGAACGTCCGGCGCTGGGAGTCGTCCGCGGGAGGCGTGCCCGACGAGGATCGGATCGCGATGGTGACGGTCGAGGGGACTGGTGTCGCCACGGTCTCCGCAAATGGTCAGGAACGCGTCGCGATGAGCAGCGGTGTTGGAACCACCCTGGAGGTCCCGCTCGCAGATGGGCGCAGGTCCGTCTTGGTGGAGATCAGTAAGGGCATGGCGGTCAGAGTGGTCGTCGTCTGGTACCGCCCAGCAGACTGACCGACCTCCTGACGGCCTCCCGGCACCTCGCCGGGAGGCCGCCGCTTTGCAAAGTTCGCGAGATCGCCGGACAGAGCGGGGGAAACCCTCGGTAGAGTTGTCGGCTGCGCTCTTGTAACAGGGGCGCTGTTCATGTCGTCGCCCGAGGAGCGCACTGTCCTTGACGGTTGAATCGGAGCTCGCCCACGAGCAAGTTTTCGTGGACCGCGTCTATGTCCAGCTCGAGCAGTCCACGGTGAACGCCGAGGCGCTCGCACAGGAAGGGCACGACCGAGGCAAGCTCGGTCACGAGGGCGGCCTCGTCGAGCGCGACGCGATGGTCTTCCAGGCGGCCAAGCGGATCGCCACCCTGAACGCCGCCCACGAGGGCCTCGTCTTCGGCCGGCTGGACCTGCGTGACCAGGCTGAGGCGCCCCGTTACATCGGCCGCATCGGCCTCCGCGACCAGCAACGGGACACGCTGCTCATCGACTGGCGTGCACCTGCCGCCGCGGTGTTCTACCAAGCAACACCGACCGAGCCCCAAGGCGTCGTACGCCGCCGCGTGCTGCGGTGCTCGGGCAAGAAGGTCGTGGGCATCGAGGACGACCTGATCGACTACGACGTCGAGACGGACCTCCCGATCATCGGCGAAGGCGCGCTGATGGCCCAGCTGGGCCGCGCACGCGACCGCTCCATGCACTCGATCGTCGCGACCATCCAGGCCGAGCAGGACCGCGCGATCCGCGCGCCCGCCAAGGGCGTCGTGGCCATCTCGGGTGGCCCGGGCACCGGCAAGACCGTCGTGGCGCTGCACCGCGCGGCGTACCTCCTCTACACCGACCGAGCACGCTACGAGCGAGGCGGTGTCCTCGTCGTCGGCCCGTCCGGCGTCTTCATGCGCTACATCGAGCGGGTGCTTCCGTCGCTCGGCGAGACCGCCGTCGCCCTTCGCTCACTGGGCGAGGTCGTCGACGGGATCAAGGCGAGCCGCCACGACGACCCTGCGGTCGCGGACGTCAAGGGTGCCGCTCGGATGGCCGAGGTGCTGCGCCGCGCATCGCGACAGACCGTGCCCGGGTCGCCGCGCGAGTTCCGTGTCTTCTACCGCGACGAGAACCTCGTCCTCGGCACGCGCGAGCTCGGCAACATCCGCCGGAGCCTGCTCGCCCAGGGGAAGCGCAACAGGCAGCGCTCTCGCGTCGCCAACGCACTGGTCGATGCGCTCTGGCGCCAGATCGGCGGTGATCGTGCGCGCGACCGCGGGCGCGAGGAGTTCGTCGACACCATGATGGACAACCACTCCTTCGTTCAGTTCGCCCACGACTGGTGGCCGGCACTGGACGCGACCGAGGTCCTCGGGTGGATGCGCGACGAGGAGTTCCTCGCTCGCGTCTCCGACACCCTCTTCAGCGGTGAGGACCAGGCGCTGCTCACCAAGTCGTGGGCACACGAGGAAGGCGGCTTCTCCGTCGAGGACGTTGCCCTGCTCGACGAGCTGCGCTACCAGCTCGGCGACATGCCCGAGGAAGCCCCGGAGGAGGACCCGCTCGCCTACCTGGTCTCCGAGGACATGCCGGAGCTGACGACGGCATCCGATCGCGAGTACGCCACCGGGCCGCGCACCTCGACCCGCACCGAGGACGACGGCTACGCGCACGTCCTCGTCGACGAGGCGCAGGACCTCTCCCCGATGCAATGGCGGATGGTGGGCCGGCGCGGACGCGCGGCCACCTGGACCGTTGTCGGCGATCCCGCACAGTCGTCGTGGCCGGTGCCGGCCGAGTCCGCCGCCGCACGCGCCGAGGCGCTGGGCGACAAGGCGGTGCACGAGTTCCACCTCGGCACGAACTACCGGAACAGCAAGGAGATCTACGAGTACGCCGCGGCGTACGCCTCGCGTGTGGGTCTCGACGCTGATCTCCCGAACGCCGTCCGCTCGACGGGCGTCGGCCCCGAATCCGTGGTCGTCGATGACCTGCCGGGCGGTGTCCGCGAGGCGGTCGGCTCACTGATGGGGCTCGTCGACGGGACGGTGGGCATCGTGGTGCCCGTGGCACGTCGCGCCCAGGTCTCGTCCTGGCTCGCCTCGTGGCCAGAGTTCGCCGACAGCATCCAGGGCGACGCCGCCCGCCTCGTCGTGCTCACGGGTCTTGACACCAAAGGTCTCGAGTTCGACGGCATCGTGGTGGTGGAGCCGGACGAGATCGTGCAGGAGTCGACCACCGGCCGATCGACGCTGTACGTCGTACTCACGCGGGCGACGCAGCGGCTCGTCGAGGTGCGCCGAGGCGCCTAGAGCCGGGAGGCTCGTGGTTCGGGTGGCTGGTGTGACCGGCTACACTAGAAGGGTCGGCAATTTGCTGACACTCTCAGGGCAGCCGCCTCGTTGACCGTTGGGCCTACGGCCCGGCCACGAAGCCCGTCGCCTCCTCTGAGCCTGATCAGAGGAAGCCCCCTTGACTTCGCTCACCAGCAATTCCCGTTCTGCTGGCCTGCCGTGGCGGCGTGCCCAATCCGCTCCCGCGGAGCCGTTCGATCTCCCCGTGGGGTCGAGTGCTGTTGTCTACTGCGAGTCCCAGTTCGGTGAGCAGGACGGCAAGACCGCGAACGGTCTGGTCCGGCACTCGGAGCGGTACCAGGTCCTCAGCGTGATCGACAGCGTGCGAGCCGGTGTTGACTCCGGAACGTACCTGGACGGCGTCGCCAACGGTATCCCGGTCCTTGCCTCGTTGCGCGAGTCGATCGCCCATGCGGGACACGTCCCTGACTATCTGATCTGTGGTCTCGCGCCGGCCGACGGGCTTCTCTCCGAGGAGCAGCGGGTCGTTCTCCTGGACGGCATCGCGCGAGGCATGCACATCATCAACGGGCTCCACGAGTTCCTCAACGACGACGCTGAGTTCGTCGCCGCGGCGCTGATCGCCGGGGTGACGATCACCGACGTGCGGCGCCCGAAGGAGAAGCGCGACCTGCACCTGTTCTCCGGGCGCATCTTCGATGTGACCTGCCCACGGATCGCGGTCCTCGGCACTGACGGTGCGATCGGGAAACGGACCACGGCGACGCTTCTCGTCCAGGCCCTGAATGCCCGCGGCATCAAGGCCGTCATGGTCGGAACCGGCCAGACCACGCTGATCCAGGGCGGGAAGTACGGCGTTGCCCTGGATGCGTTGGTTCCTCAGTTCTGCTCAGGGGAGGTCGAGCACCAGGTGGTGGCGGCTTTCGATGGCGAGGATCCGGACGTGATCATTGTGGAGGGCCAGGGCGCCCTGAGCCACCCCGCCTACTTGACCTCCGGGCACATCCTGCGTGGGAGCAGGCCGGCCGGCGTGATCGTGCAGCACGCTCCTATGCGCAAGGTCCTCGGAGACTTCCCGATGATGCCGATGCCCACGGCCGCGAGCGAGATCGCGCTGATCGAGGCGTTTGCCGAGACCAAGGTCATCGGCGTCACGATCAACCACGAGGACATGAACGAGGTCGAGCTCGCCGCGTCCATCGCGGACCACCGGCTAAGCCTCGGCCTGCCCGTGACCGACCCTTTGACCAGGCCGGCTGACGAGCTGGTCGACATGGTCCTGAGGGCCTTCCCGGAGCTCGAGCCGTGCTACCCGGCTGTGCGGGTCGTCGCGTCGGTGTGAACGCACCGCGGATCGACGTCGACCTCGACAAGATCGAGCACAACGCTCGGACTCTCGTCGATCGGCTGGCCCCGTCCGGGATCAGAGTCACCGGTGTCACCAAGGCCGTGCTCGGCTCGCCCGGTGTCGGAGCGGCGATGCTGCGCGGTGGCGCCGTCGGGCTTGGCGATTCGCGGGTGCCCAATCTTGTCCGCCTGGCTGGGCTTGCCGGACCGGACGGGTCCTCGTCACGCACGTTGATCCGTTCGCCCATGCTCAGCCAGGTTGGGCAGGTCGTGCTCAACGCGACCTGCAGTCTGAATACCGAGGCGACGGTGCTCGCCGGGCTCGACCGTGCAGCAGCTCGCGAGCGCCGCATCCACGACGTGATCCTCATGGTCGAGCTCGGCGACCTGCGAGAAGGAATCGCCACGCACGACGTGGCTGATGCGGTGCGGCAAGTACTGGACTTCCCGTCCCTGCGACTGGTCGGCCTTGGCGCGAACCTGGCCTGCCAGAACGGGGTCGTCCCCACCGAGCAGAACCTGGGCGTGCTCAGCGACCTCGTTGAGCGCGTCGAGTCCCGGCACGGCCTGGCCCTGACCACGATCAGCGGCGGAAACTCGGCCAACCTGCAATGGGCAACGAGCACCCCGGACATCGGCAGGATCAACGATCTCCGACTCGGCGAGGCCATCCTTCTGGGCCTCGATCCGCTGGAGCGGACGCCGATCGAGTCCCTCCACCTCGACGCCTTCAGCCTCCGAGCTGAGGTCATCGAGGTCGCCACGAAGCCGGCCCAGCCGTGGGGCTCCCGAGCACAGACCGCCTATGGCGTGCCGGCTCTGCGCACTGGCTCCGGGCTGGTCCGGCAGGCCATCGTTGCGATCGGCAGACAGGACACCGACCCGGACGGCCTGGTGCCTCCAGAAGGAATCACAGTCCTCGGCGCCAGTAGCGACCACCTCGTGCTCGACCTGGGCGACCACGCCGTCTCCGTCGGTGACGAGCTTGCCTTCTCGCTCGGGTACGGCGCGTTGGTCCGCGCCATGACCTCACCGTTCGTCGCCAAAGTCGAACGAGCGCCCACCGCACCTCGCCCCGCTGTGGCCCCGGAGCTCGAGCTTTCCTAGTCCATTAGTTTTCGAACAGTGTGTGGATAGTGCTCAGCCGTCGCCGAAACTGTCGGTGGCTTCCTGGAGACTTGAATCATGAGTCGGGGGACTGCACTGGGGGAGCGGACGCATCCGTTGCATGTGTTTGGTGCTCGTCTGCATGGGGCGTTGGATTCGTTGGGTTCGCCGGCGATGTGGTCGCTGTCCG
>DATILB010000068.1:0-3775 GCA_035477015.1 Nocardioidaceae bacterium
GTGGCGCACGACGTCGTGATCACGGTCGGCATCTACGCGCTGTCCGGCTTCGAGGTGACGCCCGCCACCGTCACCGGTGTGCTGACCATCCTGGGCTTCTCGCTCTACGACACCGTCGTCGTCTTCGACAAGGTGCGCGAGAACACCAAGAACCTCGCCAAGACACGCAAGACGTTCCGCGAAGCGAGCAACCTGGCGATCAACCAGACGCTGGTTCGATCGATCAACACCTCGATCGTCGCGCTGATCCCGGTGGGTGCGTTGCTCTGGGTCGGGTCTTTCCTGCTCGGTGCCGGCTCGCTGAAGGACCTTTCGCTCGCCCTGTTCGTCGGTATGGCCGCGGGTCTGTTCTCGTCGGTCTTCATCGCGACGCCGATGTTCGTGCAGCTCAAGGAGCTCGAGCCCGGTGTCAGGGCAGGCGACTCACGTGCGATGAAGCACCGCAACCGCAAGTCCGTCGACCCGTACGCCGCAGTCCCGGCGTTCACCGATGACATGGCGATCCAGGATGACCCGGGCATCGAGGAGGAGTTCTCGACGGAGGTGGAAAGCCGCGGCAACCGCCCGGTCCCCTCATCTCCCGCGACGAAGTTCACCGGTGAGACGCGGCCGTCGGCCCGGCCGGTCGAGGACTCGTCCGCGGCCCATCGACCGCAGCCGACCCGCAAGCCGCGTTCGGAGCGGGGCAAGAAGTAGTCGTGTCGGTCGGCGAGCTCATCGATTCCTTGATCCGAGACATCCCGGACTTCCCAAAGCCGGGCATCGTCTTCAAGGACATCTCTCCGCTGCTCGCCGACCACACCGGCCTGACCGCCGTGGTCGAAGCGTTGGCGGAGGCGGGACGAGACGCGTCCGGTCAGGTTGTCGTCGACAAGGTCGTCGGGATGGAGGCCCGCGGGTTCATCCTCGCGGCCCCCGTCGCGTTGGCACTCGGCTGTGGGTTCGTACCGGTACGCAAGGCAGGCAAGCTACCCGGCAAGACCCACGCGGTCTCGTACGCGTTGGAGTACGGAGAAGCGACGCTGGAGATCCACCAGGACGGCATTGCGCCGGGGGAGCGGGTACTCCTCGTCGATGACGTGCTTGCCACCGGCGGCACCGTCAACGCCACGCGATCGCTGGTCGAGACCTGTGGCGGTGCAGTGGTCGGCTGCGCCGTTCTGATGGAGCTCGGGTTCCTGGACGGGCGGGGCGCCCTCGGTGACCTCCCGCTGCACGCGCTGCGCACGCTCTAGCGGCATAGACTGACCACCTGGCCTAAGAACGAGGTGTGCGCGTGTCCGACGAGCGAGTGGTGACCCCACCCGCAGTCGAGCCTGCCCCCGCGGACGAGTCGTCCAGACCCAGCCTGGGAGGCCAGTCTGCAGGCCGCATGCGGGCCCGGCTGGCCCGGATCGGCACCCGCGGCACCTCGAACAACCCGGTGCTCGAGCCGCTGTTCCGAGCGGTGCGCGCGAACCACCCCAAGGCTGACCTCGCCCTGATCGAGCGCGCCTACCTCACGGCCGAGCGGCTGCACGAGGGCCAGATGCGCAAGAGCGGTGACCCGTACATCACCCACCCGCTCGCGGTCACGACGATCCTGGCCGACATCGGCATGACCGAGCCCACGCTCGTGGCATCCCTGCTGCACGACACGGTCGAGGACACGGCGTACACCATCGACGACGTACGCCGTGAGTTCGGTGACGAGGTCGCCCAGCTGGTCGACGGGGTGACCAAGCTCGACAAGGTGAAGTACGGCGACTCCGCTCAGTCCGAGACCATTCGCAAGATGATCGTGGCGATGAGCCGCGACATCCGGGTGCTCGTCATCAAGCTCGCAGACCGGCTGCACAACATGCGCACGCTGCGCTACGTGAAGCCCGAGTCGCAGGTGAAGAAGGCCGAGGAGACGCTCGAGATCTTCGCGCCGCTGGCGCATCGCCTCGGCATGAACACCCTCAAGTGGGAGCTCGAGGACCTCGCGTTCGTCACCCTCCACCCCAAGATGTACGACGAGATCGTGCGGCTCGTCGCCGAGCGTGCGCCGTCGCGAGACCAGTTCCTGGCCCGGGTCACCGACCAGGTCGAGAACGACCTCCGCGTCGCGAAGATCAAGGCCGTCGTCACGGGGCGGCCGAAGCACTACTACTCGATCTACCAGAAGATGATCGTGCGCGGCCGCGAGTTCACCGATATCTACGACCTGGTGGGGATCCGGGTCCTAGTCGAGGACGAGCGTGACGTCTACGCAGCCCTCGGTGTGATCCATGCCCGATGGAACCCTGTGCCCGGCCGGTTCAAGGACTTCGTCGCGATGCCGAAGTTCAACATGTACCAGTCGTTGCACACGACCGTCATCGGCCTCGAGGGCAAGCCTGTCGAGCTGCAGATCCGGACGTTCGCCATGCACCGTCGCGCGGAGTACGGCATCGCGGCCCACTGGAAGTACAAGGAAGACGTCCGCATCGGCGTCGACACGGACCGGCCCCTCGTCGACGCCGACATGTCCTGGGTCAAGAACCTCGTCGACTGGCAGCAGGAGACAGAGGACCCGGGGGAGTTCCTGGAGGCGCTGCGCTTCGAGATGAACGCCGCGCAGGTCTACGTGTTCACCCCACGCGGCGACGTACTCCCACTCCCCACCGGGTCGACCCCTGTCGACTTTGCCTACGCCGTGCACACCGAGGTCGGGCACCGCACGATCGGCGCTCGCGTCAACGGACGCCTCGTCCCTCTGGAGTCGACGCTCGACAACGGCGACGTCGTCGAGGTGTTCACCTCCAAGGCACTGAACGCGGGACCTTCGCGCGACTGGCTCACGTTCGTCCGGTCGCCCCGGGCCCGCAACAAGATCCGGCAGTGGTTCACCAAGGAACGCCGCGAAGAGGCGATTGAGCGCGGCAAGGACCAGATCGCGAAGCTCATGCGCAAGGAGGGGCTGCCGCTCAAGCGGGTCCTCACCCATGAGTCGCTCAGCACGGTCGCCGCCGAGATGAGGCTGGCAGACGTCTCGGCCCTCTACGCCTCAGTCGGCGAGGGCAACATCGGCGCCCAGACCGTCGTACGTCGCGTCATCGACCTGTACGGCGGCGAGGAGGGTGCGGCCGAGGACCTCGCCGAGGCAGTGCAGATCACCGGTCGCCGGTCCTCGGGACGCGCCAGCGGTGGCGACGCCGGCGTCATCGTCAAGGGCATCACCGACGTATGGGTCAAACTCGCGAAGTGCTGCACCCCGGTGCCGGGCGACGACATCGTCGGCTTCGTGACCCGCGGCCAGGGGATCTCCGTGCACCGCGTCGACTGCACCAACGTGACGACCATGGAGGCAGCGCGCTTCACCGAGGTCGAGTGGGCCCCGACGGCCCAGTCCATGTTCCTGGTCAACATCCAGGTGGAGGCCCTCGACCGGGCGCGCCTCCTGTCGGACATCACCAAGGTGCTCTCCGACATGCACGTGAACATCCTCGCGGCGTCCCTCCAGACCAGCCGCGACCGCGTCGCGAAGAGCCGCTTCACCTTCGAGATGGCCGACCCCGGCCACCTCGGGCACGTCCTGCGCGCCGTACGCCACATCGAGGGTGTTTTCGACGCCTACCGCGTCACCCAATAGAACGCCGACCCGCCGCGAACCAGCCGGCAGCGCGGCGGGAGGCACGCGGCGCTCTCGCTCGCTTGCTGTTCTATGCCGCGAGGTTGGTGACACCGATCGGGGTTCGGGTGACTGGGGGTCGTCCGTTGAGTGCGGTGTGGGGTCGAGCGTAGTTGTAGTGGTGCAGGAAGGCCGGTAGAG
>DATILB010000069.1:0-9014 GCA_035477015.1 Nocardioidaceae bacterium
GTCCACCACGCCCGAAACGTAGCACCGGGTACACCTTGTACCCACCCCTGTTGGTGGTACACCATGTACCCGGTACTTGCCCACGACCGAAGGACGCACCCATGCCCGGCCGCCGTTCCCCCTGGATGGACACCGATCTCGACGACTTCCGCGACCTCGCGCGGACCTTCTGCGAGAAGGAGATCAAGCCCAACATCGAGCGCTACATCGCCAACCGCCAGGTCGACCGCGAGCTCTGGACCCGCGCCGGCGAGCTCGGGCTGCTGTGCGCCTCCATCCCCGAGGAGTACGGCGGGGGCGGCGGCACCTTCGCGCACGAGGCGATCCTGATCGAGGAGCAGGCCCGCGTCGGCGACAGCAGCTGGGGCGCCTCGCTGCACAGCGGCATCGTCGCCCACTACCTGCTGCACTACGGCACCGAGGAGCAGAAGCTGCACTGGCTGCCGAAGCTGGCCAGCGGTGAGGTCGTCAGCGCCATCGCCATGACCGAGCCGGGCACCGGGTCAGACCTGCAGGGCATCAAGACCAAGGCCATCCTTCAGGGCGACGAGTACGTCGTGAACGGTGCCAAGACCTTCATCACCAACGGCGCACAGTGCGACATGGTGCTGGTGGCGTGCAAGACCAACCCCGAGGAAGCAGCGTCCGGCGTCTCGCTCGTCATCGTGCCGACCGACGCACCCGGCTTCCGACGCGGCCGCGTGCTCGACAAGGTCGGCATGAAGGGGCAGGACACCTGCGAGCTCTTCTTCGACGACGTCCGCATCCCGGCGACGAACCTGCTCGGCACCGAGGAGGGCCAAGGGTTCATCCAGCTGATGATGCAGCTGCCGCAGGAGCGGCTGATCGTGGCTGTGAGCTGTGCCGCGTCGATGGAGCTGATGCTCGACCTCACCCACGAGTACGTCGTGACCCGCGAGGCCTTCGGGAAGCCGATCTTCGCCTTCCAGAACACCAAGTTCAAGATCGCCGAGGTCGCCACCGAAGCGCGCGTCACGCGGTCCTTCATCGACGAGTGCCTCGAGCTGCACGTGAAGGGTGAGCTCGACATCCCGACCGCAGCGATGGCGAAGTACTGGTCCTCGGAGCGGGCGATGAAGGTCGCCGACATCTGCGTGCAGCTCCATGGGGGCTACGGCTACATGGAGGAGTACCCGATCGCGCGGGCCTGGGCAGACCTACGCGTCAGCCAGATCTACGCCGGCACCACGGAGATCATGAAGGAGATCATCGCGAGGTCACTGCCTTCCCCGGCGTGACCTCCCACAGCTCGTGGAGCCCGGCGAGGCCTTTGAGCTCCATCGCCTCGAACGGCGTCAGCTCGAACTCCTCGTCGTACTCCCCGAGCCCCATCCGCACGTCGTCGGACACCACGATCTCGCCACCGGCGGCCGCGCTCGCGACGCGTGCAGCCATCGCGACGTTGCGCCCGAAGTAGTCGCCGTCCTTCGAGACGACGGTCCCGGTGTGGATCCCGATGCGGACTCGGATCGGGGTCCGCTTGAGCTGGCGCGCGATCCCGTTGCTAAGCCCGCGCTGGATGTCGAGGGCCGCGCGGACGGCCTCCTCCGGCTCGCGGAAGACCACCATGAAGCCGTCGCCCTGGGTCTTCACGACGTGACCGCGGTGCCGCCGGAGCTGCTCACGGACGTGCTGGTCATGGATGCCCAGGACCCGCATCCACTCGTCGTCGCCGAGACGTTCGTTCATCGTGGTGGAGTTCTCGATGTCGGAGAAGAAGATCGTGACGGTGCCGTCGGCCGCAGCGACCTTGACGATCTCGGCCCGGTCCTCGGTCGCCCACCGGGTGAAGTCCTCGATGGAGCTCATCAGCAGCCCGGAGACCCCACCCTCGCGGACGCGCGTGGCTGTCTCGACGACGGCCTTCATGGCCTTGCGCGCGACTCGGCGGCTCCGGGGCATCGTCTGCGTGTAGACGGCGGTCTCGAGCTCGTTGATCCGTCGCTGTGCGCCGCGCAGCCGGATCCTGGCCACCAGGGAGTCGACGAGCGCGAGGACGAGCAGGACGCCCAGCGTCACGATCGCGATCACTTCCCCGGTCACGCGACAAGGATTCCATGTCCGGGTCGCATAGGGTCGACCGCATGGCTGAACCCATCTCCGTCGACCAGCATCTGGAGCGCATCCTCAACGCGATCCAGCCGCTCCCGCCGTACGACCAGCCACTGATCGAGGCGCTCGGACTGCCCGTGTGCGAGAGCATCGTGTCGGCGATGGACCTGCCGGCGTTCGACAACTCCGCGATGGACGGCTACGCCGTGTGCTTCGCCGACGTGAGGAGCGCCAGCCAGGACCACCCGGTGCATCTGCCGGTCGTAGGGGAGTCGGCGGCCGGCAACACGAAGCTCTTCGCGATGTCGCCCGGCACAGCGGTGAAGATCATGACGGGCGCGCCGGTCCCTCAGGGCTCCGATGCCGTCGTACCTATTGAGTGGACCGATGGCGGCGTCGCGAACGTCCGCATCACCAAGGCACCCACCCTCGGGCAGCACGTCCGGCTTCGGGCCGAGGACGTGAAGAAGGGCGACATCGTCCTCGAGGACGGCCGGTTGCTGGGGCCCCGGCAGATCGGGCTGCTCGCATCGGTCGGACGTGCCCAGGTGAGCGCCCGTCCGCGACCGCGGGTGGTCGTGATGTCGACCGGCTCGGAGCTCCGTGAGCCGGGGTCGAAGCTCAGCTACGACTCCATCTACGACTCGAACAGCTACATGATCGCCGCCGCAGTGCGTGGGTCGGGCGCGATCGCGTACCGCGTCGGGATCGTCTCCGACGACCCGCAGGAGTTCAGCGACGCGCTCTCTGACCAGCTGGTCCGCGCCGACATCGTCGTGACGAGCGGTGGGGTGAGCAAAGGGGAGTACGACGTCGTCAAGGAGGTGCTGTCCAAGCTCGGCACCGTGCACTTCTGCGAAGTGGCGATGCAGCCGGGCAAACCTCAAGGGTTCGGATTCGTCGGCGAGGACAACACGCCGATCTTCTGCCTGCCGGGCAACCCCGTGTCGTCGTACGTCTCGTTCGAGGTGTTCGTGCTCCCCGCGATCCGTCGGATGATGGGCCGGCTGCCGCACAAGCGGCCACTCGTCCGCGCGCTCCTGTCCGAGGGATTCACGTCGGCGCCGGAGCGACGCCAGTTCGTCCGGGCCCGCTTCGACATCGACGGCAAGGGCGCCCACGTGACCCCGGTCGGGGGGCACGGTTCGCACCTGGTCGGCGACCTCGCCGAAGCCAACGCGCTCATCGTCGTACCCGAGGACGTCACGTCCGCCCAGCCTGGTGAGCAGGTCCAGGTGCTGGTCCTCGACCGCGACTTCTAGAGTTCCCCCATGACCGAGTTCACGCACCTCGACGAGTCCGGCGCGGCACGGATGGTCGACGTGTCGGGCAAGGACGTCACGACGAGGGTGGCCGTAGCCACCGGACGCGTGCTCGTAAGTGCCGAGGTGGTCGCCCTGCTGCGCGGCGAGGGCGTCCCCAAGGGTGACGCGCTCGGCGTCGCGCGGGTCGCCGGGATCATGGGCGCCAAGAAGACCCCGGAGCTCATCCCGCTCTGCCACCCGCTGGCGATCAGCGGCGTGACGGTCGACCTGTCGGTCGCGGACGACGCGGTTGAGATCACGGCCACTGTGAAGACCACGGACCGCACGGGCGTGGAGATGGAGGCGCTCACGGCCGTGTCGGTCGCCGCCCTCGCGGTCATCGACATGGTGAAGGCCGTCGACAAGGCCGCCAGCATCACCGACGTACACCTCGTGTCGAAGACCGGCGGCAAGTCGGGGGACTGGCATCGATGAAGGCGACCGTGATCTGCGCCTCGAACCGCGCGGCCGCCGGCGTCTACGAGGACACGACCGGCCCGCTCATCGTCGCGGCGCTCGAGGCTGCCGGCTTCGAGGTCACCGGGCCGTTGGTCGTTCCCGACGGTGAGCCCGTCGCCGAGGCGATCCGAGCTGCCGTTTCGTCGGGAGCTCGAGCAGTGCTCACGACGGGAGGGACCGGGCTCACGCCCACCGACCTGACCCCAGAGGTGACGCGGCCGCTGCTCGACCGCGAGGTTCCCGGCATCGCCGAAGCCATCCGTGCGCACGGTGTGGCCAAGGGGGTTGCCACGGCTGCTCTCTCCCGCGGGCTGGCCGGCGTGAGCGGACAGGCACTCGTGGTCAACCTGCCCGGTTCGCGAGGTGGCGTGAAGGACGGTCTCGAGGTGGTCGTGCCCGTGCTCGCCCACGCCCTCGACCAGATCCTCGGGAGCGACCACTGAACACCGCGTGGCGCGACATCGACCTGCATCACGGCGAGGTCGGCCTCCGCCCCCTACTGCTGTCGGACCACCGTGCCTGGAAGCTGGCACGGGCGGCCAACCGCGACTGGCTCCAGCAGTGGGAGGCGACGGTCCCTGCCCACGACGAGGCCCTGCCGAGAACGTTCCGAGGCATGGTCCGCGACCTGCACCGGCAGGCCCGCGAGGGGCGCGCGCTGCCGTTGGCGGTGACCGTGAACGGCGAGTTCGCGGGCCAGGTCACCGTGAGCAGCATCGTGGGCGGGTCGGCGAGGTTCGGCCAGGTCGGCTACTGGATCGACCAGCAGTACGCCGGCCGCGGTGTGATGCCGACGGCGGTGGCGATGGTCGTGGACTACTGCTTCATCATCCTGAACATGCACCGGATCGAGGTCGCGGTCCGTCCCGAGAACACTGCATCCCTGCGCGTGATGGAGAAGCTGAAGCTGACCGAGGTCGGATTCGCTCCGAAGTACCTGCACATCGACGGCGACTGGCGGGACCATAGGCTGTTCGCGGTGACGGTCGAAGAGGTCCCTGGCGGTCTTCTTCGTCGATTGATAACTTGAGTCACATAAGTCCCGTGCGACACACCGGTTCACCTGCGACACACATCAGTAACCCGGTTTTACGGTTTGTCCTGTGGATATGTCTGCTGGAATCTTCGTCGTTCTCGCCTTGGGTTGGGCGGGTTATCTCATCCCGAGAGCACTGAAGCACCACGACGAGGTCGCCCGCACCCGGTCGGTCGACCGGTTCTCGCAGACGATGCGCGTCCTGTCCCGCCGCGAGGTGGTCGCACCCGCGCGCGCGGCCGACAACCCTCGAGTCGTGGTTCCCGCCGACCGCCCCAACCGCGTCCGCCTACAGGCTCAGCGCCGTGCCGCCGCATCGGCCGCCCGTCGGCGTCGCCGCATCCTGATCGTGCTGCTGCTCGCTGATGTCGCGGTCGGCAGCCTCGTGTACCTCGGCACGCTGCAGCGCTGGTCGATCGCGATCCCGGCCGGCCTGACCCTGCTCTACCTGGTGCTCTGCCGCACGCTGGTCAAGCGTGAGCACTCCTCGTTCGACGCCGAGAAAGCCCGCGCTTCGATCCGCGCCCGCCAGGACGCCGAGGACGAGGCCACTCCCGCCGTACGAATCCGGAACCCGCAGGGCTACGAGGAGTTCAGCGCCGACGAAGACACGGCAGCCATCGACGTGTCCGCCATCGCCGCCCCGACCGCCGATGGCGCCTCGTTGTGGGACCCGCTGCCGGTGACCCTTCCGACGTACGTCGGCAAGCCGATCGCCTCCCGCACGGTCCGCACGATTGACCTCTCCGCCCCAGGCGTCTCCAGCTCAGGTCACGACGCCGGAGACTCCGAGCTGGTGGCCCAGGCCGAGCAGAAACCGGCCGACCCCGAGGTCCCCGAGCAGCGCGCGGTGAACTCCTGACCGATTCGGAGTCGCCCGGAGCCGGGTGATATCTTTTCGGTCGCGCTCCTCACGAGCGCAATGGGGCTGTGGCGCAGTTGGTAGCGCGTCTCGTTCGCAATGAGAAGGTCAGGGGTTCGAATCCCCTCAGCTCCACAAATCGAGACCCCGTCTGAACTGCGGAAACGCAAGTTTGGCGGGGTCTTTTCGCTCTTCTGTTCGCACGATCGCGTACCCCCGCGTACTTCGAGGGGGTACGCGGGGGTCCGATTTCACAATCCAGGCAACGGATGAATTCCGTGAGACGGTCAGCTCCGCCGGGCGGGTAGGGCGTTTGACCTGCGCGTACGTGGAACGCTGCGGCCGCAGCGGGTGGTGGGCGGGTAGTGAGAAGCACATTGCTGGGTCACCGGACGGGGGGACTCTGACCCGACCAACCTGTTGATCGCTCTTGTGCGATGATCGCAAAAATGCGATCATCGAGGAGTGGCGGAGGTGGAGCTTCACGACGAAGTCGTCGAGTGGCTCGACACCTCACCGACGACGAATGGCAACGAGTCGTGGTCATCGTGGACCGTCTTGCCGACCTCGGACACCAAGCCCGGATGCCCCTGTCGCGCAGCCTCGGAGACGGACTGTTCGAGCTGCGGTTCACCCTCGGCCCCACCGCCCGACGAATCACCTACCGCTTCACCAAGGACAGCCGAATCATCCTGCTGACCACATTCCGGAAACAACGCAACAACGAACGCCACGAGGTCGACCGAGCACGCACCGCAGCCGCCGAGTGCTCCCTGCGCTACCCATGAACCCGACGAAGTCAACGAAGCCAAGCAAGCAGATGAAGGAGGAGACGATGGCCAACTACTCACGCTGGACCGACGCCAAGGACAAGCGCCCCGCACCCACCGCCGAGACCCGCGCCGGCATCGAGCAGGACCTCGCCCTCGGCCAGCTCATCTACGACCTGCGCACCGACGCCGGCCTCAGCCAGCGCGAGCTCGCCGCACGCATGGGCACCACCCAGTCCGTCATCTCCCGCCTCGAAGAAGGCGGCGGTGCCCGCAACCGCATCGACACCCTCGCCCGCGTTGCCACCGCCCTCAACAGGCACCTCGTCGTGTCCTTCCCCGAGAAGGTCCCCGCCAAGATGAAGGACTCGGTTCAAGTCGCCTAGTCCGGAGCACTCCGCTGAACCCGGGTCAGCTTCATCGGGGACGCGATGGCCGCGGTCTTCAGGGAGCCGACGAGGTCGCTCGCTGATCGGTCAGCGGCCGGTGATCGTGGGTCGGCTCGCGGGCTGTGCCGACTCTGGGCGTCCATGCTCAGCCGCCCGGCAGCAGGTGAGCGTCCCCGAACTCGTTCGGGGTCCCCGGCGGCGTCAGTGCAGACACGTAGTGCTGCGGACCGTGATCGGCGAACGAGAACTGCAACGGCAGGGATCGAAGGGCTCGGAGCTGGCCCGCGACGAAGCCGAGGGCAGCACCCACCAGCTCGACCACGAAACCCATCTGTTCTGCAGGGTGGTCGGTGGTCTCCGACCACGGGTAGGAACCCTCGTAGCAGAACTCGCGTCCGAAGTGCTGGAACCGATCTGAGTCCCGCGGAGGCAGGTGCGGGACGGGGTCTCTGCGATACACGTACCGGAACACGTGGTCGGCCAGAAGCTCGTGCCCGTCGCACTGGGCTGCGAACGCGGGCGACCCCACCATCGGCTGGCCAAAGGTGTAGGCACCTCGAAACACGTCTCGGAAGGCGGCCACATACTCCGGTTCCGTTACGAGCATCGCCGACATGAGTGCAGCCATCGCACCACCGAGCGAGTGCCCCGTGATGTATAGCGCGCGCATTGGGCTGGCCATCGCCCCGCCGTCAGGCAACGGCGCTGCGGCTGTCCCGTCGTCGAGTACCGACCGGCCCTGCATCGCCCGCTGCAGGGCAGAAATGACGGAGTACCTGGTCGCTCGCACGTTGCGGTAGAAGCCGGCGTGCACCGCATAGGTCTCTTCGGTGCCCGGGAAGGGGAAGGCGATCTGATCCGGATGCACGTCGGCATCGGTGAGCCAGTTCACCAGGTTGGCCGGCTGGGTCCCGCGGTAGGCCAGGACCACCACGCTGCCATCCTGGCTCTGGACCAGGTAGGCGGTGGACTCGATGAACATCGCGTCCACGCTCTGCGCCACCTTGAGGCAGTGATTGGACTCAAGACCCATCCGCGCCATGATCATCGACACCGTCGCAGCATCGGAGTACGCGTAGCCCGACGCCGCCGCCAACACGTGGGCGACTGTCGGGTCGGGGACCTTCTCGACCTCGCGCATCCTCGCGGCCAGGTCGTCGTAGACCGGGAAACCCGACGACCGGATGGGCTTCAACGGACGCAACGTCGCGTACGACGGAGCAGTTGCCTTCTCGATGAGCATGCGAAACTCCCAAACCCGAGGCGGTGTTCGATCACGCTAGCGACACGCTATGGCGCCGCGATGAACATCGCGTGGCGGTTCGGGCTTGCTACTGGCTCAGACCTTTGTGGGAATGGCGGTCACGGTGCCACCGTCCATCACGAACTCGGATCCGGTCACGAACGACGACTCGTCACTGGCGAGGAAGACGACGAACGTCGCCACCTCGTCGGGCAGGCCTGGCCGGCCGAGCGGGATCGGGATGAGGTCATCGGGCATCGCGTCGGTCGCCGGCGTACGAATGCGACCCGGATGCAGTGAGTTGACTCGGACCCCTTGTGGCGCGAGCTCCATCGCAGCGGACTTGGTGAGGCCCCGCAGGCCCCACTTGGAGGCCACGTAACCGTGTGCCCACGGAGTGCCACGCAGGCCCTCGATCGACGAGGTGTTGATGATCGAGCCGCCTCCTGCCGCGATCAGCGCGTCAGCGGAAGCGCGCATCCCGAGGAAGGCGCCGGTCAGGTTCACGTCCAGGATCTGCTGCCACTGCTCGGTCTTGTACCGCTGCAGCTGGCCGCCGTTGAAGATGCCGGCGTTGTTGAAGAGCACGTTGAGCTTGCCGAACTCCGCGATCGTGAACTCGACGGCGCGCCGCCAGTCGTCGTCGCTCGTCACGTCGAGGTGGATGTAACGGGCAGCGTCGCCGAGCTCCTTGGCCAGTGCCTCGCCCTCGTCGTCGAGGAGGTCACCGATGACGACCTTGGCGCCCTCCGCCACCAACATCCGAGCGCTGGCGCCACCGATGTTGCGCGCGCCCCCGCTGATCAGCACGACCTTGCCGTCTACACGTCCCATGCCCGAGAGGATAACATTGAAGTAGAACACGTTCTAGATTCGCC
>DATILB010000070.1:0-11675 GCA_035477015.1 Nocardioidaceae bacterium
GCTCGGTCTCCACGCCCGCGACCCTCGTCTACTTCATCCACGTGTGCGCGCAGTAGGTCACCTACATCGCCCTGACGGATGGGACGACTCGCACGTCGATCAACGCGACCTACCAGGCCCTCCTGCCGCATCAGCGGCTGCAGGCGCAGACCGCGATCGAGGGTGCCGGGGTGCCCATCGCCCTCGGGTTCGTCGGTTTGCTCCTGATCCTGCAAGACGCGCTGAACCTCGATGTGCGTGCCGTCGTCCTGGTCACGATCCTGCTCACAGTCATCTGGACCGTCATGGCCGTGCTGGCCTACCGGCAGTACGGCGCAAACCTTCGCCTCGTCCTCTCCCGCCGGGCCTGGGACCCGGTCGCCCTGCGGATGGATGACGATCTGTCACGGGCAGCCGTGGAGTCGCTCCTCGCCAGCGGGGACCTCCACGACGCCGAGACCGCACTCGATGCCCTCGTGGACGCCGACAGCCCTGAGGTGCCGCGCCTGGTGGTCAGCCTGCTCTCGTCGGCGGACCCGGCTCGGCGGCGGCTCGGCGCCGAGGTGGCCTGCACCGCGCACCTGTGGGACTCACCCGGAGTCCCGGAAGGCGTCGAGCACCTGCTCGGCGACGGCGACCGCGCTGTCCAGCTGTCGGCCGCCGCAGCCCTCGCCGGTCGGGACGAGCGAGGCCAGTCGCTCTGGATGGAGGCAGCCGGAGGCGATACGGCGTCCGCCCGGGTCGCGCTCGAGGCGGCCGCCCGCTGCCCCGACCCCTTCTTCGTGCCGCACCTGGTCGAGCTCGGAGCCTGGCCCTCGGCGCCGGCCGAGCTGCTCGACGCGCTCGTCGTCCATGCGGAGCACCTGCTCCCGCTCGCGCGCTGGATGCTGGGCGAGCCGGACGCCCCTCGGCTCACCAGGAGGCGCCTGCTGTCGGCCCTCGGCGAGGCCGGCATACCCGGGGGACGTGCCTTACTGGTGGAACACCTCGACGACGAGGACCCGTCGGTCGCTGAGGCGGCAGCGCGTGGGCTGGCGGCGGCTGGGCACCGGGAGTCGCCGGACACACCGCGCCTGGCCAGGGCTGTCACTTCGAGCGCGGGTCGGGCCTCCCGGTGCTTCCAGGTGCTCTCGCTGCTCGACGACGACGAGGCCTGCGAGAGCCTTCGACACGCGCTGCGCGACGAGATCGCACTGTCGGCGCAACGGGCCGAGGTGTTGCTCAGCCTGGCGCACGAGCCCAAGGCAATAGCGGCCGGCGTCGCCGGACTAGGGGCGGACGCCGAGCACGACCGGAACAACGCGCTCGAGATGCTCGAGGTCACCGCCGGCAGGCGGGCGGCCAGGATGCTGCAGGCGATGACCGGTGCGGGCTTGGACGACGCTGCCCGACTCCGGCTGCTGGGGGAGTACTGCCCCCTCGAGGCGCGGCTCCTCCGCGACTGGCTGCGTGAGATCGTCGTGGACCGGGACCGTTACTGGCACGAGCCCTGGCTGCAGGCCTGCGCCCTGTACGCGCTCCCGAGCCTCCTCCCGGCAGAGGCGCACTCGTTGGCCGCCAAGTGCGTCGAGAGCGCTGACGCGGTCGTCGCCGAGACCGCGCGGTGGGTCGTGGGCACGGTCGCACCGACGGTCTGACGCCTGGGCGGATTGGAAAATCGAGGGCCTTTACCCGTAGACTTCATCCTTGGCCCAACGTGGGTCTGTTTCGTGGTGCCTTGCGGCTGCCCGTCATACCGCCTGAAACGCTCTGCTCGAGCGTCTCTGGCGCGCGCGGGACGAGGTTCACGGGCGGCACACGAGGTCCACTGGCCCACCCGGGCCAGGAGGTTCCCGGGCCAACGGTAGACACACACATCTTGCGACAGATTGCGGAGGACATGCCGAAGAAAGAAGGCGTGATCGAGATCGAAGGCACAGTTGTCGAGGCGCTCCCGAACGCGATGTTCCGGGTTGAGCTGACCAACGGCCACAAGGTCCTCGCCCACATCAGCGGCAAGATGCGTCAGCACTACATCCGAATCCTTCCCGAGGACAGGGTCGTCGTCGAGCTTTCGCCGTACGACCTCACCCGCGGGCGGATCGTCTACCGGTACAAGTAAGCCGCCGAGAAACGAAAGGTCCTTCTCATGAAGGTCAACCCGAGCGTCAAGCCGATCTGTGACAAGTGCAAGGTGATCCGTCGCCACGGCCGCGTCATGGTGATCTGCGAGAACCCTCGCCACAAGCAGCGCCAGGGCTGAGCCTCCGGCTCGGCCTCACCGCCGCCCACAACTGAATACATACCTCTACGTGATCGCTCGCCGTACAGCTCGACCGTGCGGTGTCACCTCCGGACCAGAGGCCGGGGCCTGCTCCAGATGAGCAGGACGCGACACGACACGACACCTCTGGCAGAACCGAAGGGAACTGCCTTTCATGGCACGCCTCGTTGGTGTGGATCTCCCGCGCGAGAAGCGCATCGAGATCGCACTCACTTATATCTACGGCATTGGCCGTACCCGCGCCCAGCAGGTCCTCGCGGCCACGGGTGTGGACCCCAACATGCGGGTTCACCAGCTGGGTGACGAGGAGCTGGTCAAGCTCCGCGATGAGATCGAAGGCAGCTTCAAGATCGAGGGTGACCTCCGTCGCGAGGTCCAGGCCGACATCCGTCGCAAGATCGAGATCGGTAGCTACCAGGGCCGCCGGCACCGTCAGAACCTTCCTGTCCGCGGCCAGCGGACCAAGACCAACGCCCGCACCCGCAAGGGTCCGAAGCGCACCGTTGCCGGAAAGAAGAAGGCCAAGTAATGCCCCCGAAGAATCGTCAAGCTGCGGCGAAGACCAAGGTCCGCCGCAAGGAGAAGAAGAACGTCGTTCAGGGCGAGGCCCACATCAAGAGCACGTTCAACAACACGATCGTCACGATCACCGACCCGACCGGCGCTGTCATCTCGTGGGCCTCCGCCGGCACCGTCGGTTTCAAGGGCTCCCGCAAGTCCACGCCGTTCGCTGCGCAGATGGCCGCCGAGGCCGCTGGTCGCCGGGCGATGGAGCACGGCATGAAGAAGATCGACGTCTTCGTGAAGGGCCCGGGTTCGGGCCGCGAGACGGCGATCCGTTCACTGGGTGCGATCGGCCTCGAGGTCGGCACCATCCAGGACGTGACCCCCACCCCGCACAACGGATGCCGGCCGCCCAAGCGCCGCCGCGTCTGAGCGACTAAGAGACTTAGGAGGCTTTGAGAAATGGCCCGTTATACCGGTCCCATGACCAAGAAGTCGCGCCGTCTCGGCGTCGACCTCGTTGGTGGCGACGGCGCGTACGAGCGTCGTCCTTACCCGCCCGGCCAGCACGGCCGTGGCCGCATCAAGGAGTCCGAGTACCTTCTCCAGCTTCGTGAGAAGCAGAAGGCTCGTTTCTCCTACGGCATCCTTGAGAAGCAGTTCATCCGGTACTACAAGGAGGCCTCGCGGCGTCCGGGCAAGACCGGTGACAACCTGCTGCAGCTGCTCGAGTGCCGTCTCGACAACGTCGTGTACCGCGCGGGCTTCGCGCGCACTCGTCGCGCTGCCCGCCAGCTGGTGAGCCACGGCCACTTCCTGGTGAACGGCAAGAAGGTCAACATCCCGTCGTTCCAGGTCACGCAGTACGACGTGATCGACGTGCGGGAGAAGTCCCTGGAGATGACCCCGTTCATCGTGGCTCGTGAGACCCACGGCGAGCGCGTCGTCCCCGCGTGGATGGAGGTGCTGCCCAACCGCATGCGCATCCTGATCCACAGCGTCCCGGTCCGGGCGCAGATCGATGTCCCGGTCCAGGAACAGCTCATCGTGGAGTACTACTCCAAGAAGTGATGACTGGCCGGTGGTCGCGGCCGCGACCACCGGCACCACCCTTTAGGTTCGAGGCCCTCAAATAGCGGTCGGCCTCGGGAAGGAAACAAGAAGTGCTTATCGCACAGCGCCCCACCCTGTCGGAAGACGTCGTCGACGAGTTCCGTTCGCGGTTCGTCATCGAGCCGCTGGAGCCCGGCTTCGGCTACACCCTCGGCAACTCTCTTCGTCGCACGCTGCTCTCCTCGATCCCCGGTGCCTCGGTTACCAGCATCAAGGTCGACGGTGTGCTGCACGAGTTCTCGACGATCGCCGGTGTCAAGGAAGACGTCACCGAGATCATCCTGAACCTGAAGGACCTGGTCGTCTCCTCCGAGCACGACGAGCCCGTCACCATGTACCTCCGCAAGCAGGGCCCGGGTGAGGTCACCGCCGCTGACATCGCGCCTCCGGCCGGTGTCGAGGTGCACAGCCCCGACCTGAAGATCGCGACCCTGAACGACAAGGGCAAGCTCGAGATGGAGCTGGTCGTCGAGCGCGGCCGCGGCTACGTCTCGTCGGCTCAGAACAAGGGCGCGGACAACGAGATCGGCCGCATGCCGGTCGACTCGATCTACAGCCCGGTCCTCAAGGTCACCTACAAGGTCGAGGCGACTCGTGTCGAGCAGCGCACCGACTTCGACAAGCTGATCATCGACGTCGAGACCAAGCAGTCGATCCGTCCCCGTGACGCGATCGCCTCTGCCGGCAAGACGCTCGTCGAGCTCTTCGGCCTGGCCCGTGAGCTCAACGTCGAGGCCGAGGGCATCGACATCGGCCCGTCGCCGGTGGACGAGCAGCTCGCTGCCGACCTCGCCCTTCCGGTCGAGGACCTGCAGCTCACCGTCCGCTCGTACAACTGCCTCAAGCGTGAGGGCATCCACACGGTGGGTGAGCTCATCTCGCGCTCGGAGCAGGACCTGCTCGACATCCGCAACTTCGGCGCCAAGTCCATCGACGAGGTCAAGGCGAAGCTGCACGAGATGGGTCTCTCGCTCAAGGACAGCGCGCCGGGCTTCGACCCGTCGGCCGTGCTTGCGGCGTACGACGATGACGACGATTCTTTCGTCGAAGACGAGCAGTACTAAACAATTTCCCTCTGTCCGGGTACCTGATACGGCTCGGAAGAATCGAGAGTAGACATCATGCCTACCCCCAAGAAGGGTGCCCGCCTCGGCGGTAGCCCGGCTCACCAGAAGCTGATCCTCAGCAACCTGGCGACGGCGTTGTTCGAGCACCGTCGGATCACCACCACCGAGGCCAAGGCGCGTCAGCTCCGTCCGCTCGCGGAGAAGCTGATCACCAAGGCCAAGAAGGGCGACCTGCACAACCGTCGCCTGGTGCTGAAGACGATCCGCGACAAGGAGACGGTGCACTTTCTCTTCACCGAGATCGCACCGAAGTTCGCCGACCGTCCGGGTGGCTACACCCGGATCACCAAGATCGGTCCGCGCAAGGGCGACAACGCCCCGATGGCGGTCATCGAGCTGGTGAACGAGCCGTACGTCGCCAAGGCCACCACCAAGAAGGCCGAGCCGAAGGCCGAGGCGCCTGCCGCTCCGGTCGAGGACGTCGTCGAGGAGACCGAGGTCGTCGAGGCAGAGGTCGTCGAGACCGACGCCGTCGAGGCCGAGGTTGCTGAGGCCGAGGTTGCTGAGGAGGAGACTCCCGCTGAGGAGGCCCCCGAGGCCGAGGCTGAGGTTGTCACCGACGAGGCTCCCGCCGAGGAGCCTGCCGAGGACGCCGACAAGGCCTGACCACAGGCAAGCGAGAGGCCCGTCACCCGCGAGGTGGCGGGCCTCTGCCGCCCTGTTGAGCGCGGGACCGGGTGAGAGGATGCGCGGGTGCGTTTGCGGATCGATCTTGCCTACGACGGCACTGAGTTCCACGGCTGGGCCATTCAGCCAGGTCTGCGGACCGTCCAGGGTGACCTCGAGGCCGCCCTCGCCACGGTGTTGCGTACTCCGGTCCAGGTCACCTGTGCCGGGCGGACGGACACGGGTGTACACGCCCGAGGACAGGTGGTGCACCTCGATGTGGAGCCCTCCGCGTTGGCGGCCGCCGCGGTGCGCGGTGCGACGCCCCCCGAGGAGGCACTCGCCCGTCGGCTCAACGGCGTGCTTGCGTCCGATGTCCACGTCGCACGGGCCGTCGAGGCGCCGGCTGGCTTCGACGCCCGCTTCTCGGCCGTGTGGCGACGCTACGCGTACCGCATCGCTGATGACCCGCTGGCCATCGACCCGCTGACCAGGGGGCACGTCCTGGTGTGGCCACGCCCGCTCGACTCCGACGCCATGAACGACGCCGCGACGCACCTGTTGGGTGAGCACGACTTCGCGGGCTTCTGCAAGAAGCGTGAGGGGGCAACGACGATCCGGACCTTGCTCGACCTCGAGTGCCGTCGGGAGGGCCATGGCCTGCTCGTCACCACGGTTCGGGCGGACGCGTTCTGCCACAACATGGTGCGCAGCCTGCTCGGGTGTCTGGTGGCGGTCGGCGAGGGCCGGTTCTCGGCCGACTGGGCGGGCGAGGTGCTCGCGAACGCCGTACGTGACCCTCGCGTCGGTGTTCTGGCCGCGCACGGGCTGACGCTCGAGGAGGTCGGCTATCCGGCCGACGCGGAGCTTGCGGCGCAGGCTGACGCGGCGAGGACGGTGCGCTCCCTTGGATGAGGACCACTACTTCACCGCTGACCCCTCGGTGCCCTTCAAGCGCGCCCCCGTGCTCGCCGACGTCTGGGGACAGCGACTCGAGCTGAACAGCGGGTCGGGCGTCTTCGCGCAGGGCCGGTTGGACGTCGGCACCGCCGTCCTCTTCCGCGAGACCAACCCGCCCCACGGGGGAGGCACGTTCCTCGACCTCGGATGTGGGTACGGCGTGATCGGCCTGGCCCTGGCGACGGTGCTCCCCGCCGCGACGGTGTGGGGCGTCGATGTGAACGAGCGTGCACTCCTGCTCGCGAACGAGAACGCCTCCTCGCTCGACGTGAGCCAACGCTTCTCGGCAGTCACGCCGGACGACGTGCCCGCTGGCGTGATGTTCGACGAGATCTGGTCCAACCCGCCCATCCGCGTGGGCAAGCAGGCCTTGCACGAGCTATTGCTGCGGTGGCTGCCGCGCCTGACCCCCGGTGGCCGCGCGGTCATGATCGTCGGCAAGAACCTCGGCGCGGACTCACTGCAGCGCTGGCTGGGAGAGCAGGGCTACCCGACCACCCGGCTGGCCAGTGCCAAGGGCTTCAGGGTGCTGGAGTCGCGACCTTTCTGACCGTGTCGCCGGGTCGGACCGCGCCTTCGACGACCACCTTGGCGTTGAGGCCACGGAGGCGCAGGGCCCGCCCCTCGCGGCCGTTGACGAAGCGCATCGCCTCCGCCCCGAACCGCTCGACGAACTTCGCACAGCCCGTATGGGGCTGCTCGGTGACTTCGATGACGGCTTCGCCGATCGCCAGCTGTGTGCCGCTCGGGAGGTTCTCGTGCGAGAGGTCGAGGTCGATGTAGAGCTGGTCGCCCGCGAGTGCGCGCCGGGACGGGTCGACCGCCAGGAACGCGACCATGCGTGCGCTCATCACGTTGAGCTGCATGTCGGGATGGGACGAGCCGTCGTCGGTGCGGCCGCTGCCGCGGACCGCCCAGGTGTCGCCAGCAAGGCCCTCCGTGACCGTCAGGCGTCCCACCTCGAGCTCCTCACGCTCACCCACGGAGGGACGGCGTACGACGAGCTCCAGGGTGCCGACGTCCTTGGGTGCGAGCGCGAGCTCTGGTGCGAAGGCTTCGAGCTCCTCGGGAGTGCGGTGGTGGTTCACGCTCCTATTTTCCTTGTTCCGTCCAGTTGTTTTGCTTGGATGGACAAGTGGACGACAGCCCGTGGCCTCCCGTCGAGGTAACCGCAGTGACCGACACGTTCCTGTCGCTCGCTGACGAGCTCGCTCCGGGACTCGTTGAGGGCCTCTACCTCCACGGCTCGCTCGGGTTCGGGGAGTGGTACGTCGGACGCAGCGACATCGACTACGTCGCCGTGCTGTCCCAGCCCGCACCCCTCGAAGTCCTTCGCCAGGTCCACGCGCAGGTGGCCGATACGTTCCCGCGTCCGGCGTTCGACGGCTTCTTCTGTAGCTGGGGGGACCTCGCCGGCCCGCCGGGCGGCCTCGAGCGGCCATGCACGCAGGATGGGCTCTTCCACGACGAGGGCGACCTGGACATCCACCCGGTCACCTGGCACGAGCTCGCTCTCAACGGCGTGCGGCTGCGCGGGCCTGACTTGGCCGACGTGCCGCTCTGGACGTCTCAGCAGGCACTGCGTCAGTACACCCACGACAACCTTCGCGACTACTGGGTCGAGCAGGTCGAGGTGCTCCGCAAGTTCCCCGCCGAGGCCGGCAAGCCGGAGATCGTGGCGTGGTTCGTCCTTGGCACGTCCCGTCTGCACCACCTGCTCGCAACCAATGCGCTGACGTCGAAGACAGCTGCGGGGTTCTACGCCGAGCGCGTCTTCGACAGCGCCTGGCACGAGCTGGTGGGGGAGGCGCTGTCGTACCGGGCGATCGGGGTAGTGGGACCGGACTACGACGCGGGACGCATGGCGTCGCAGGTCGTGGACTTCGCCGACTTCGTGGTCAAGGACGGGTTGTCGATCCCTGTATAAGTCAAATTGACAATTAACCTCGATCAGACTCATGATTGTCGTATCGACAATTAAGGAGTCCGACATGGCAGCGATCCAGCGTTACCCGTTCGTCCGCCACCTCAGTAGCACCGCGACCGCCTACGTCCAGCTGCAACGCAACGGCCGTCCCGTGCATGCGGGTGCCGGCCGGGCCTTCTGGTTCCGTCCCCTCGATGCGGTGCTTTCCGAAGTGCCCGTCGACGACCGAGAGCTGCCGATGGTCCTGCACTGCCGCACCGTCGACCTGCAGGACGTGACGGCGCAAGGGACCCTGACGTTCCGGATCACCGACCCTGCAGCGATGGCGGCCAGGATCGACTTCGGGATCGACGTGGTCCACGGGCAGTGGCACGGCACCCCCTTGGAGCAGCTGGCCTCGCTGCTGGTGGAGAGCGCGCAGCAGCAGGCTCTGGGGTACGTCGCCGGGCTCCGGCTCGTCGACGCCGTCGTGAGCGCCGAGCGGGTGCGCGCGGCGGTGGCGGACGGGCTGGCTTCCGACCAGCGACTGACCGAGATGGGGGTGGCCGTGCTCGGCGTCCGGATCATGGCAGTCCGGGCTGAGCCGGAGTTCGAGCGGGCAATGCAGACTCCCGCGCGAGAGCTGATCCAGCAGGAGGCCGACCGAGCAACGTTCGAGCGACGAGCCCTGGCCGTCGAGAACGAAGCGGCGATCGGCGAGAACGAGCTGGCCAACCAGATTGAGCTCGCACGTCGTCAGGAGCAGCTCGTCGCCCAACGCGGGGCCAACGCCCTACGAGAGGCGGAGGAAGCCGCAGCCGCGGCACGGGTCGCAACGGCCGCCGAGGCAGAACGGCTGATGGCCATCGGCGACGCCAAGGCCCACGCCGAGGCGGCTGCACTGGCGGCGTACCGGGACCTGCCGGAGGCGGTACTGCTCGGCCTGGCCCTGAAGGAGCTCGCCGCGAACCTGCCCCACATCGAGAGCGTCGTGCTCACCCCGGACCTGCTGGCTCCCGTGCTTGCGAGGCTCGGGCGGACGCCATGACCTCGCCCAGGGTGGTCGTCGTCCACCGGCGGAGCGAGTACAACGAGCTGATCCGTCGCCACGGCACCAGGGGACAGGCGGAGTTCTTCCTCGGCACGAGAGGCCGCTCGATCGCCGCAGTGGCGCAGGCGCACGCCGTCCTGGACGACGCGCTCGCGGCTGTTCATGCCGCGATCCCGCGCGACTGGCGCCGAGGTTCGGTGGAGCGTGCCGAGCTGGCCCGGTTCCCGTTCGAGCCCGACGACCGAGTGGTCGTAGTCGGGCAGGACGGCCTGGTGGCGAACGTGGCGAAGTACCTCGATGGTCAGCCGGTCCTCGGCGTCGACCCGGGCGTGAGCGGCAACCTCGGTGTGCTCACCCGGCACGCCCTCGGCGAGGTTCCGGCCCTCCTCCCGGCCTTGGGGTCCGTCCCGACCGAGGCGAGGACCATGGTCGAGGCACGGATCGACGACGGGCAGACGCTGGCCGCACTCAACGAGGTGTACGTCGGGCACGCGTCCCACCAGACCGCCCGGTACCGCCTCGACACCGGCGCCGGGTCGGAGCGACAGGCGTCCAGTGGGCTGATCGTGGCCACCGGCACCGGAGCAAGTGGCTGGTGCCGTTCCGCCTGGCTCGAACGACACAGCCTCCTCGAGCTCCCGCGGCCGACCGACCCGAGTCTCGGCTTCTTCGTGCGGGAGGCGTGGCCCTCATCCGCCACCGGTACGACGTACACGGAGGGACTCCTCGAGCCTGGCTGCGCGCTCACGGTGACGGTGGAGTCCGACCGGCTCGTGATCTTCGGTGACGGTCTGGAGGCTGACTGCCTCGTCGCGACCTGGGGCCAGACCATCACGGTCGCGCGGGCAGGGCGACTACTGAGCCTGGTCTGATCTGGGCATGATGGCTGCATGACCAGATTCGTGTTCGACTTCACCGAGGGCAGCAAGGACCAGAAGCACCTCCTCGGGGGCAAGGGCGCGAACCTCGCCGAGATGACCAACCTCGGGCTGCCGGTCCCGCCCGGCTTCACGATCACGACCGAGGCGTGCCGTGTCTTCCTCGGAACCGGTGACCTGCCCGAGGGTCTCCAGGACGAGGTGTCCGTCCACCTGGCGGCGCTCGAGGAGTCCATGGGCAAGAGCCTCGGTGACGCGGACGACCCTCTGCTCGTCTCCGTACGGTCCGGGGCAGCAGCCTCCATGCCCGGCATGATGGAGACAGTTCTCAACGTCGGTCTCAACGACGACTCCGTGGTCGGCTTGGCGAAGCAGTCCGGGGACGAACGTTTCGCCTGGGACTCGTACCGCCGGCTGGTGTCGATGTTCGGACGCACCGTTCTCGGCGTCGAGGGTTTCGATGAGGCTCTCGACGAGGTCGCGAAGGGACGTTCCGACACGGAGCTCGATGCCGCGGACTGGCGACAGATCGTCACGGCGTACAAGGCGATCATCCGCCAGGGGACGGGGCAAGACTTCCCGCAAGACCCCCGGGCTCAGCTCGACCTCGCCGTCCGCGCCGTCTTCGAGTCGTGGAACACCGACCGCGCCGTGCTCTACCGCCGCCAGGAGCGGATCCCCCCTGACCTCGGAACCGCGGTCAACGTCTGCGCGATGGTGTTCGGCAACCTCTGGCCGGACTCGGGGACCGGCGTTGCCTTCACGAGAGATCCCGCCAGCGGGGCCCAGGGCATCTACGGCGACTACCTGCAGAACGCGCAGGGGGAGGACGTCGTCGCCGGCATCCGCAACACGGTGCCCCTCGCTGACCTCGAGTCCATCGACAAGGCGTCGTACGACGAGCTGCTCGGCATCATGCAGCGGCTCGAGGAGCACTACCTCGACCTGTGCGACATCGAGTTCACCATCGAGCGGGGCAAGCTCTGGATGCTGCAGACGCGCGTCGGGAAGCGCACCGCAGGCGCAGCCTTCAGGATCGCCACGCAGCTGGTGGACCAAGGGCTCATCGACCTCGACGAAGCGGTACGCCGGGTGACTGGCGCCCAGCTCGCGCAGCTGATGTTCCCGCAGTTCGATCGGTCGGGTTCACGCCAGCTGTTGACGAAGGGCATGAATGCGTCGCCGGGCGCGGCCGTCGGTGTTGCGGTGTTCTCCTCCGACGAGGCGGTCGAGCGGGCGGCGAACGGTGAGGACGTGATCCTCGTACGGCGGGAGACCACGCCGGACG